>NZ_JAANIH010000249.1 GCF_014529705.1 Bradyrhizobium campsiandrae | reverse complement strand
TGTCGTCCCGGCGAAGGCCGGGACCCATAACCACAACTCTCAGACGTTGTCATAAAGGGGTGCCCAGCAATGAATGCACCAGCCGCCTACTACGTCTACATCCTCGCGAGCCGACGCTACGGTACGCTGTACATCGGCGTCTGCAACGACCTTGGCAATCGGCTTTCTTTGCATCGCTCGGGACACGGCTCGAAGTTCGTTAAGAAGTACGGCGTGACAAGGCTGGTCTACGTCGAGACTTATGCGTCACCGTCCGAAGCGATTGCTCGCGAGAAGGCACTGAAGGAATGGCAACGTGACTGGAAGATTCGCTTGATTGAGCAGGAAAATCCGGATTGGCGCGATCTCTCGCATCTTCTCTGACAGTGGTGGTTATGGGTCCCGGCCTTCGCCGGGACGACA
>NZ_JAANIH010000248.1 GCF_014529705.1 Bradyrhizobium campsiandrae | reverse complement strand
CCCAGGCGTCGATGATGCCGCGGGCCTCCGCGACCTGTTCAGCGTCGGGTGCGAAGACCTCGTTGGCCGGGCCGACCTGGCCGGGGTGAATGAGCGTCTTGCCGTCGAATCCCATGAGCTGGGCCTCACGGCACTGGGAGGTGAATCCCTCAACATCGCGGACGTCGTTGTAGACCCCATCCAGAATGGCGGTACCTGCTGCCCGAGCCGCCAGCATGCACATCTGCAGCGCCGTCACCACCGGGGCGCGGCCAGCCACGTGAGACGCGCGCAGCTCCTTAGTCAGGTCGTTAGTGCCCATGATGAGCACCGTCAGACGGTCGGAGGCCTCAGCGATGTCAAGGCAATCCAGCACCGCCCGTGGGGTCTCGATCATGGCCCATAACTTGACACTCTTATCGGC
>NZ_JAANIH010000247.1 GCF_014529705.1 Bradyrhizobium campsiandrae | reverse complement strand
CTATAAGCATATTGGTAAGATTTCATTACCGCTTGGGTAGCTAATTTGAATAATAAATGTTTAGAGCCGTAATACCCTTTGGCTAATTTAACTATCTTTTTACGACGTTTGCGTGTTACTGTTCCGCCTTTTACGCGTGGCATATTGTCTACCTCCTAGAATTTACAAAAATGTTGTTTCTCTTATTTCATTTTAGCGACCATTTGACGAATACGTTTGAAGTCGCCAGCTGATACCATTGCTGATTTACGCAATTTACGTTTTTGTTTTTGGGATTTGTTAGCGAACATATGGCTAGTGAAGCCGTGTCTGCGTTTTAATTTTCCAGATCCTGTTCTCTTGAAACGTTTAGCGGAACCGCGGTGGGTTTTCATTTTTGGCATGAATTTTTCCTCCTCAAAAC
>NZ_JAANIH010000246.1 GCF_014529705.1 Bradyrhizobium campsiandrae | reverse complement strand
GTCCATGTGCTTTATGCAATACTGGACGGCTGTCCCTAGCTTGCCGGAAGGCAACACGGAGATTGATTTCTTGGAGCACCAGTCGGAAAACTTCTCTAGCAGAGGTTTTAATTCGGACTGACGCTTCTCGTATCTTTCTTCAGCGGAAAGGTCTTCCCAGGCGCGCTCCAGGCGAAACATTTGATTACAGTAGTGGATCCCTTGATTAGCCACCGAAGTTACGTCGGATTCTCTGGCCTTGTCTTTAGGCAAGGAATCACAGAACTTCCGCCTTGCATGAGCCATACAGAACAAAAAAAGACGGCATCACAAGGACACGACATGTCATCGAGCTACAAGTAGCACACAGGACAACTA
>NZ_JAANIH010000245.1 GCF_014529705.1 Bradyrhizobium campsiandrae | reverse complement strand
TTGGCTAGGAGGCGGTGTTTGAGTTAGTGCATGTGGCCTCACTGCACCGTGTAAGCCTGCATCTGGTCGCTTCGTGCGTTATATTTCGTGATCTCTAGTTTTTTCGTTCACATCTTTCGCTTCACTTTGCCGGCTAGTATCCTTGGCCAGCAAAAAGGTAGCCAAAGGAGTCGTCATCTGCACCCCGAGTAGCGATTTTTTTTTTTTACCATGTTCTCCAGCCAGGGGCAGACTCCTTTCACCACCTTGGGCTTCGGCTTAGGGACCAACTGGATTGAAAGAGAAATCCAAAAAGACATCCTGCAGGTCCGGATCGAAGGCCTGGGCCGGGAACACCGGACGGACATCTTCCCGCAGCTGGTCTTCAGCTTGAAGAAG
>NZ_JAANIH010000244.1 GCF_014529705.1 Bradyrhizobium campsiandrae | reverse complement strand
CTTGACGTCATGCTCCGGCTATTTGCCCCGTTCCTGCCCTTCGTCACCGAGGAGGTCTGGAGTTGGTGGAAGGACGGCTCAGTGCACACCTCCTCCTGGCCGACCGCCGACGAAGTTCCCGCCACCGGCGACGTCGACCTCATGAGCGACGTCTCGGCTGCCTTGGTCGAGTGGCGTGGGGCGAAGTCGACTCACAAGGTTCCGATGCGCACCCCGATCCTTTCGGCCCGTATCAGTGCCCCAGCTTCAGTCATCGCGAACCTCAAGGCCGTGGAGTCCGACTTGACCAAGGTCTCCAAAACCGAGTCCTTGACGTTCCTCACCGGGGGAGACAAGTTGGTCTTGGAGGCCGAGTTGGGCGAGCCTCCAGCCAAACGCAAGAAGTAAGGGGATCACAACCTCCTGATC
>NZ_JAANIH010000243.1 GCF_014529705.1 Bradyrhizobium campsiandrae | reverse complement strand
GCATACGGCCGTCGACCCACACGTCGCCCGCGTACCACCAGCGCATCAGGAGGTCGGCATCGGCACCAAAGACTGACGGATCCCCAGGGGCCAGCACAACGTCGTAGGCATCGGGCTTACCGGTGATCTCGTTGTAGACGTCCGCCGACTGCTTCTGATCGAACTCGACGATGACGCCAGCCTCCTTGAGGGAGTCCACCAGGATGTTCTCCACTGCCTTCATCCAGTCGTGGTCGGTCCCCAGAACACGGAACTGCTTGAGGCCGGTCTCCTTGAACAGGGCCTTGGCCTTGTGAAGATCGCGCTCGTAAACGACCTTAGCCTTCTGATAGGCAGGATGATCGGCCTGGACGAAGCAGGTCGCCGGAGTTGCCTGCCCGGACAGACCGACCTTGCACGCCTTCGCGA
>NZ_JAANIH010000242.1 GCF_014529705.1 Bradyrhizobium campsiandrae | reverse complement strand
ATTCAGCACCTGTGATACTCCCACTCTCTACATCACCTAATTTCGCAGTAATCGCTGATAACTCCCCGACTTTTAAAGCGTTATAATCCAGAGGTATTTCTTTCCAAATTATCCCATCCCACTTAAAAACACCTGTTATAGTATTTTCAACCTCATCTATCTTGAACCATGTATCGTTTATCTTTGGAATAGCTGGCGGTAGCTCACCATAAAAAGGTTTATTGTTATCACCAGCTTTCATTAACGCGTCATTAGCTGTATCTATTGCTGTGACAGCGGAATCTTTATCATCATTTGCTACTTGTTTTGCATCTGTTGCATTTGTATTCGCATCATTTGCTACACTTTCTGCACTACTAGCGATTTGCTGTGCTTTTTCAGCCATATTACTTGCGATTTACGCAACTTT
>NZ_JAANIH010000241.1 GCF_014529705.1 Bradyrhizobium campsiandrae | reverse complement strand
CAGCCGCGGCTGCGCGACGCGCCAAGTCGCATGACTCGCGGCACGGACGGTCTCGTCGATGTCGGCGGCCGTCATCGCCGCCGACGATGGGATGCGAAAGCGTTCATCAGGCGTGGGCGGCTACGCCTGACTTCGCGTTGACCTCGCAGGCGCTGTCGACGCCGGGCGTTGCGAAGGCCCGCACTTCGCAGGTGCCGTCCCAGCCCGGCATGTGATCGAGGTGGAGCTGCATGAATTCCTTGGCCATGGCCAGCGCTTCCGCCTTGTCACGCAGCTCGAAAATGGCGTAGCCGCCGACGACTTCCTTGGCCTCGATGAAGGGGCCATCGACGACGCTCAGCTCCCCGTCGACGATCCGCACCCGCGCACCTGAAGCAAGCGGCATCAGGCCGCCATTGTCGATCATCCGG
>NZ_JAANIH010000024.1 GCF_014529705.1 Bradyrhizobium campsiandrae | reverse complement strand
CTCTTGCGCCGGACCAAGCTCACCGTGCTCGACGAGGTCGCCAACGGCCTGTCGTTCTACGACTACACCTTCCTCCGCGAGGTGCCGCGGCTGGTCAACGCGCTGGAAGACCGGCTGGAGGAGGCCGGCGAGCAGGCGGCCAGCGAGCTCGCCTCTTTCTTAAGGATGGGAAGCTGGATCGGCGGCGACCGTGACGGCAATCCCTTCGTCACCGCCGACGTGATGCGCGGCACGTTGCGGCTGCAGTCGAGCCGGGTCATGCAGTTCTATCTCGAAGAGCTGCATGTGCTCGGTTCGGAACTGTCGATCGCAGCGCATCTCGCCGACGTTTCGGAAGAGCTGCGCAATCTCGCGGAGCGCTCGCCGGATACCTCGCCGCATCGGAGCGGCGAGCCTTATCGTCTCGCCGTGTCCGGCATCTATGCGCGCCTGACGGCCACGGCCGAAAAGCTCGCGGTCGAGATCACCCGCCGGCCCGTCGGCAAGGGCGCGCCCTATGAGAGCGTCAGGGAGCTGCAGGCCGATCTCGACGTGCTGCACCGCTCGCTGATTTCCAACAATGCCCGCGTCATTGCGCGCGGCCGGCTGCGGCAGCTGCGGCGCGCGGTGGATTGCTTCGGCTTCCATCTGGCGCGGCTCGACATCCGCCAGAATTCGGCGGTGCACGAACGCACCATTGCCGAGCTGATGGACGCCGCCAATCCCGGCATGTCGTATCTCGCGCTCGGCGAGGAGGCGCGTATTTCGCTGCTGACCAACGAGTTGCGGTCGACGCGCGCGCTGGTCTCGCCCTTCGTCAAATACAGCGACGAGACCATGGGTGAGCTCAACGTCTTCCATGCCGCCGCGGAAGCGCATGCGATGTTCGGCTCGGATGCCATTCCCCAGTGCATCATCTCGATGTGCAAGGGCATGTCCGACATGCTCGAGGTCGCGGTGCTGCTCAAGGAGGTCGGCCTCGTTCATCCCTCCGGGAAGAGCGCCATCAACATCGTGCCGCTGTTCGAGACCATCGAGGATCTGCAGGCGTCATCAGGCATCATGGACCGGATGCTGTCGCTGCACGATTACCGCCGCCTGGTCGACAGTCGCGGCGGCGTGCAGGAGGTCATGCTCGGCTATTCCGACTCGAACAAGGACGGCGGCTTCGTCACCTCGGGCTGGGAGCTCTACAAGGCGGAGATCGGCCTCGTCGGCGTGTTCGAGCGTCACCATGTGCGGCTGCGCCTGTTCCACGGGCGCGGCGGCTCGGTCGGCCGCGGCGGCGGTCCGAGCTATGACGCCATCATCGCGCAGCCGGGCGGGGCGGTGAACGGCCAGATCCGCATCACTGAGCAGGGCGAGATCATCTCGTCGAAATATTCCAACGCCGAAGTCGGCCGCAACAATCTCGAAATCCTGGCCGCCGCGACGCTGGAGGCGAGCCTCCTGCATCCGCGCCAGAGCGCGCCGCGCCATGAATATCTGACCGCGATGGACGAAATATCGAGTCTGGCCTTCAAGGCGTATCGGGGCCTCGTCTACGAGACCGAGGGCTTCGTCGATTACTTCTGGTCTTCGACCGTCATCAACGAGATTGCCACGCTCAACATCGGCAGCCGTCCGGCCTCGCGCAAGAAGACCCGCGCGATCGAGGACCTTCGCGCGATTCCCTGGGTATTCTCCTGGGCGCAGTGCCGTCTGATGCTGCCGGGCTGGTACGGCTTCGGCAGCGCGGTCGAGCAATGGATCGCGGAGCATCCCGACAAGGGCATGCCGTTCCTGAAGGAGCTCTACAAGGAATGGCCGTTCTTCCGCATGCTGCTGTCGAACATGGATATGGTGCTGGCGAAAAGCTCGATCGCGATCGCCTCGCGCTATGCCGAGCTCGTCCCGGACGAGGCGCTGCGCGAAAAGATCTTCGGCCGCATCCGCCGCGAATGGCATTCCTGCATCGAGACGCTGCTCGACATCATGGGCCAGGACCGGCTGCTGCAGGGCAACCCGCTGCTGGAGCGCTCGGTGCGTCACCGCTTCCCCTATCTCGATCCGCTCAACCACGTGCAGGTCGAGCTGCTGCGAGAGCATCGCGCGCAGAACCCGGACGAGCAGGTGCTGCGCGGGATTCAGCTCACCATCAACGGCATCTCGGCGGGGTTGCGGAATACGGGCTAGCAACGACACCCTCAGTCGTCATGGCCGGGCTTGACCCGGCCATTGACGCGCTTCAGCCATCGCGGACAGACGTGGATGCCCGGGTCAAGCCCGGGCATGACGAGGGAAGACGCGTTTGCTCAACAGAAATGCGCGCCTTGCGTCTCCACATAGACCGAATACAGCGACTGGCTCGCGGTCATGAACAGGCGGTTGCGCTTCTTGCCGCCGAAGCAGAGGTTGGCGCAGGTCTCGGGCAGCATGATCTGGCCGATGCGAGCGCCATCGGTCGGCGCGAACACCTGCACGCCGTCATAGCCCGGTCCGACCCAGCCGGCGCCGACCCAGATATTGCCCTCGGTATCGACCCGCATGCCGTCGGGGAAGCCTGACTTGCCGTCAAGCTTCATGTCGATCAGCCGCTTCGGGTTCGACAGCTTCTGACCGTCGAGGTCGTAGGACCACACCACGTTCTCCGCCTGCGGATAATGCGTGATGCCGGTGTCGCAGACATAGACCTTCTTGTAGTCGTGCGAGAAGGCGATGCCGTTCGGCTTGAACGGCTCGTCCGCGACCCTGGTCAGCTGGCCCGACTGCGCGTCGAGGCGGTAGACCGCTTCCTTCTGATAGGGCTGCAGCGAGCCGGTGTTGGCGAGCTTGCCCTCGTAGATGCTGATCGCGCCGTAGCCGGGATCGGTGAACCAGATCGACTTGTCGTTGGGATGCACGACCATGTCGTTCGGCCCGTTCAGCGGTTTGCCATTGGCCTGCTCAGCCAGCGTCGTCACCGAACCGTCATGCTCGTAGCGGACGAGACGCGTGCGCTCGGCCGTGATCTGGCGTCCCTCGGTGTCGAACGAATTGCCATTGGCCTCATTCGAGGGCTTGTGGAATTGCTCGGAGATGTGGCCGTCATCGTCGAGATAGCGCAACTGCCGGTTGGCCGGGATGTCGCTCCAGACGAGGTACTGGCCCTGCGCATTCCACGCAGGTCCCTCCGCCCACAGGCAGCCGGTGTAGAGCCGCTTGATCGACGTATTGCCGACTTTGGCCTTGAAGCGCTTGGGATCGATGACGACGATGTCGGGGTCGGGGTAGCGCTGTGGCTCGGCATTGGCGCCGTAGTCGCGGGCTTCGCTGCCCGAGGCGAAGGCGGCGGACGCAGCGAGCACCGCCGCGCCTTTCAGAATATCGCGGCGGCCGAGGCCGCCGGGTTCCGTTGCAGAAGAGAGATCGTTGGGCTTGGTCAGTATTCTTGTCATGGTTTCCTCCCAAGATTGTGTTGGGAGGACACCATTCGCCCGCATTCAGGCATAAAGCGGGGCGATCTCTGGACGAGGCAACCAGAGATCGCGGCCCAGGGATGCCAAAAATATGGCTAGACGGGATCCCACGGGAAGATGTCGGCAGAGCGGTCGAGCTTGTAGAACGAGCCTTTCAACGCCGGCATGCCGTGCTCCGCAATCGATTGCGGCGTCCAGCCCTCGCTCCGATGCACCGAGCGCAGCGGACGGTTCTGGCTGAACAGGAACAGCTCGTTCATGCGCGCGCCGAAGATTTGCCCGGAGACGTCCTTGGCGGCATCGGAGAGCAGATAGGCGCAGATCGGCGCGATCTTCTCCGGACCCATCTGCTTGATCTTCTCGACACGCGCCTTCTCGGCCTCGGTCTCGGTCGGGATGGTGCCGATCATGCGCGTCCAGGCGAACGGCGAGACGCAGTTCGAGCGGACGTTGAAGCGGCCCATGTCGAGCGCGATCGATTTGGAGAGCCCGACGATGCCGAGCTTGGCGGCGGCATAGTTGGCTTGCCCGAAGTTGCCGATCAGGCCGGAGGTCGAGGTGAAGTGCACGAAGGAGCCGCTTTCCTGCTCGCGGAAGATGCGCGCGGCGGCGTGGCTGACGTAGAACGAACCCATCAGGTGAACCTTGATGACGGCCTCGAATGCCTCCACGCTCATCTTGTGGAAGATCATGTCGCGCAGGATGCCGGCATTGTTGACGACGCCGTCGAGCTTGCCGAAATGATCGGTCGCAGTCTTCACGATCTTGCTGGCGGGAATCGCCTCGGCCACCGACTCGAAATTGGCAACCGCCGTGCCGCCGCGCTTCTTGATCTCCTCGACGACTTCCTCCGCGGGCGTTGCACTGGTGCCGGCACCGTCGGCGGCCCCGCCGGGATCATTGACGACGACCTTGGCGCCTTCGGCGGCACAAAGCAGCGCGATCTCGCGCCCGATGCCGCGGCCTGCGCCGGTGACGATGATGACCTTGTCCTGCAGTGATTTGCTCATGTGGGTTCTCCTGTTTTCTTACCTCGCCCCGCCTGCGGGGAGAGGTCGGATCGCTCTTGCGATCCGGGTGAGGGGGTACAGGTCTCGCGGCCATCTCATCCGTGGAGAGAGGCCCCTCACCCCAACCCTCTCCCCGTAACAACGGGGAGAGGGAGAGGCGGGCAGCTTGCTCATTTCTCGTTCGTAAACACGATCGTGCCTGATGCTGCGAACATGCCGCCGACGCCGTGGCACACCGAAATCTTCGCATTCGGCACCTGCGCCGGCGCGATGCCGCGCATCTGGCGCACGCTTTCCTGCAGCGCGTACATGCCATACATGCCCGAATGCATGTAGGAGAGGCCGCCGCCATTGGTGTTGAGCGGCAATTTGCCGCCCGGCCGCGTGTTGCCCTCCGCGATGAACCTGCCGGTCTCCTCATAGGGCATGAAGCCGAGATCGCCGAGGCCGAACAGCGGCAGATGCGCGAACGCATCGTAGATCATGAGATGATCGACATCCCCGTGCGTGATGCCGGCTTCCTTGAAGGCCAGTGGCCCTGCGGTCTTGAACGCGCGCGAGGAGTTGAAGGTCTCCATCTGGCTGACCATCGGCGTTTCCACGCTCTCGCCGGTGCCCATGATGTAGACGGGCTTGCGCGGAAAATCCCTGGCGCGGTCGGCCGAGGTCAGGATCAGCGCGCCGCCGCCGTCGGTGACGAGGCAGCACTGCAGCAGCCGGAACGGATAGGCGATCATGCGAGAATTGAGCACATCAGCGACGGTGATCGGGTCCTTCATCATCGCGCGCGGATTCTTCGCCGCCCATTCCCGCTGCACGACGGCGACCGAAGCGAGCTGCTCATGCGTGATGCCATAGGTCTTCATGAAGCGCAGCACGGGAATCGGGAACATGCTGGGCGGGCCGTAGACGCCGTAGGGCGCCTCGAACTGGCCGTTGAGGCTGTCCGCCGCCGTGAAGCGCGGCTGCTTGCCGATCATCGACTTGCCGCTCTCGGCATGGGTGATCAGCACGGTCTTGCAGAGACCCGCCTCGATCGCCGCCGCGGCGTGGCGGACGTGCAGCATGAACGAGCAGCCGCCGACCGAGGTGCCGTCCACCCAGGTCGGCTTGATGCCGAGATAATGACAGACCTGCTGCGGCGTTTCGACCGCGGTGGCAAAGCCATCGATGTCGGACAGCTTCAGCCCCGCATCCGCGATGGCATTGAGCGCCGCATCGGCGTGAAGCTGGAGCTGCGAGGCGCCCGGGATGACACCGAGCTCGGTGGTTTCGGCCGCGCCGACGACGGCAACCTGGTTCTTGCGCATGATCTAGCCCTTTGCCGGACGGAAGACGGGAAGGGCGATCTTGTCATCGAGCTCCTGGAAGGCGACCTCGAGTTTCATGTCGAGCTCCAGCGCCTCCGGCGTCTGCGGGCAATCGATGATGTTGCTCATCATCCGCGGACCCTCGTCGAGCTCGACCACGGCGATCGCGTAAGGCGGCGTGAAGCCGGGCGCGGCGGGGCGGTGGTTGATCACATAGCTGTAGAGGAAGCCCTTGCCGCTCGCCTTGAACACGGAGACCTTGCGCGAGGCGCAGGACGGGCAGAACGGGCGCGGCGGGAAGTAGACATGCGCGCAGGCATCGCAGCGCTGCAGGCGCAATTCGCCGGCTTTGGTACCGTCCCAGAAATGCTGGGTTTCCGGTGTCGGTTTCGGTCGCGCGCGCTGCGGTTCGGCCATCTCGGAAAACCTCCCAAAGGACAGGCCTCTCGCCTGTTTCGAACTTGATGCGACAATCGGCTATGGTGCGTCAACGGTCCAGCCGGCAGCATGCATGCCATCATGCGCACAATGCTTGTGTCGAACTGAGCCGGCGCTATAGATTGCGCGCGCAATATTCCGTGAGACAGACATGCCCGATTTTCCGACACTGGCGAAGCTCGCCGAGGACCTCGAAAGCGGTCGCACCACCTCCCGAAAACTGGTCGAAGCGTGCATCGCCAGGATCGCCGACCCCGCCGGCGAAGGCCAGCGCACCTTCATCCATGTCGACAAGGACGCCGCGCTCGCGGCCGCGGATGCGATGGATGCCTTGCGCAAGGCCAAGGCCGCGCCGTCGCGCTTTGCCGGCATCCCGGTCTCGATCAAGGACCTGTTCGACATCAAGGGGCAGGTGACGCGCGCCGGCTCCCGCGCGCTCGACGATTCGCCTGCGGCCGAGCAGGATGCCGCGACGGTGGCCCGGCTGCGCAAGGCCGGCTTTGTCGTGATCGGGCGCACCAACATGACCGAATTTGCCTATTCCGGCATCGGCATCAATCCGCATTATGGCACGCCGAAGGGCGCCTGGAACCGGGCCGACGGCCACGTGCCGGGCGGCTCGTCCTCGGGCGCGGCCGTCTCGGTGCTCGACGGCATGGCGCATGCTGCGCTCGGCACCGACACCGGCGGCTCCTGCCGCATTCCGGCAGCCTATAACGGCATCGTCGGCTACAAACCGACGCAGCGCCGCGTGCCGCTCGATGGCTCCGTGCCACTGTCCTTCTCGCTCGACAGCATCGGTCCGCTGGCGCGATCAGTCAGCTGTTGTGCCATACTCGATGCGGTGCTCGCCAACGAGCCGATCACGGCCCTGAAGCCGCGCCCCGTGAAGGGCATGCGGCTCGCCGTGCCGACCACGATCGCGCTCGACGATCTCGACGCGGAGGTCTCCGCGACCTTCGAGCGCGCACTGAAATCGCTGGCCGATCACGGTGCCATCATCGAACGCGTCGAGATGGCGGAATTCCACGACATCGGGCCGATGAACGCCAAGGGTGGTTTTGCCGCCGCGGAAAGCTACGCCTGGCATCGCTATCTCATCACCTCCAAGGGCGACGTCTATGATCCCCGTGTCTCCGTGCGCATCATGCGCGGCGAGGCGCAGAGTGCGGCCGACTATATCGATCTCCTTAACGAGCGCCGCTCGCTGATCGCCCGCGTCAATGCGCGCATCGCGCCCTATGACGCGCTGGTGCTACCGACCACCGCCAACACGCCGCCGAAGATCGCCGATCTCGCCGACGACAAGGCCTTCACCACGCAAAACCTGCGCGCGCTGCGCAATTGCACCCTCATCAACATGATCGACGGCTGCGCCATCTCGATCCCTGCGCATCGCGAAGGCGACGTGCCCGTCGGCCTGATGCTGGCAGGCGCGGGCGGCTCGGACCGCCGTATCTTTGAACTTGCTGCCGGCATGGAGGCCGTCATTCGTGTTTGATCTCACCTTCACCGTCGACGCCCAGGATACCACCACGCCGCTGACCCTGGCGGTCGACCAGATGGTCATCGCCGGCTGGACCGGCCGCGACCCTGTTGCACGCGACAAGCACATCAAAGAGCTGCAGGAGATGGGCATCGCTCCGCCGGCCTCGACGCCGATCTATTATCGTGCCTCGGCGCGCCGGCTGACTCAGGAAGACAGCATCGAATGCACCGGCGGCGATTCCTCCGGTGAGGTCGAGTTCGTGCTGATCGGCTGGCAGGGCCGCATCTTCGTCGGCTGCGGCTCCGATCACACCGACCGCAAGGTCGAGGCCTACAACGTCACCGTCTCCAAGCAGATGTGCGACAAGCCGATTGCCTCCACGCTGTGGGAGCTCGAGGACGTCGTCGGCCATTGGGACAGGATGATCCTGCGCTCCTACGCCACCATCAAGGGCGAGCGCGTGCTCTACCAGGAGGGCACGCTCGACGCGATGCTGCCGGTCTCTGAGCTGATCGCGCGCGGCTTCGACGGCGGGAAATTTCCCGACGGCTGCGCGATGTTCGGGGGCACCTTCGCCGCCAAGGGCGGCATCCGTCCCGCCGATCGGTTCGACTTCGAGCTCGAAGATCCCGTGCTGAAGCGGACGATCAGGCACGGCTACGACGTGGTGACGCTGCCGGTGCGGGGCTGATCTCTCTCCGCCGTCATTGCCGGCACAGCTCTCTCCACGTCATTGCGAGGAGCTCAGCGACAAAATTGCGTAGCAATTTTGCGCAGATGCGACGAAGCAATCCAGACTGGTTCCGCGGCGGGACTTCTGGATTGCTTCGCTGCGCTCGCAATGACGAGGAGATAGTCATCGGAAATCGGGTGGCAGGGTGAACGTCAAGCTGCGAAGGTGATTGCCATGACAATGACCGCACGAAAGCCAACCCAAATCTCCGTTCCCGACCTCCCCGCCCACGTCGACACCCTCGACTGGCCCGAGATCACCGCCGAGCTCGACTCCCAGGGCTGCGCCGTCCTGAAGGGCTTGCTCACCCCCGACCAATGCCGCGCCATCGCCGCGCTCTACCCTGACGACACGCACTTCCGCAGCCGCATCGTCATGGGCCGCCACGGCTTTGGTCGCGGCGAGTACAAATATTTCTCCTATCCGCTGCCCGATCTGATCGCGCAGTTGCGCCCGGCGCTCTATGCGCATCTGCAAGGCGTCGCCAACCGCTGGAACGAGGCGATGGGGATCGAGATTCGCTATCCCGCACAGCATGCCGACTTTCTTAAGCGTTGCCACGACGCCGGCCAGGCGCGGCCGACGCCGTTGCTGCTGCAATATGAGGCCGGCGACTTCAACTGCCTGCACCAGGACCTTTATGGCGAGCACGTGTTCCCGCTCCAGGTGGCGATCCTGCTGTCCGAGCCCGGCCGTGATTTCACCGGCGGCGAGTTCGTGCTGACGGAACAGCGCCCGCGCCTGCAGTCCCGCGCGGAAGTGGTTCCATTGACGCAAGGCGATGCCGTTGCCTTTGCTGTGCACCATCGTCCGGTGCAGGGGACACGCGGCACATACCGCGTTAATCTCCGCCACGGCGTCAGCCGGATCAGGTCCGGCCAGCGCCACACGCTGGGTGTGATCTTCCATGATGCCAAATGAGCGTTGCGATTGACGGCTGACCTTTTCGACAGCGTTGCCGAGGCGCAGCCGCCGCGCGAGGAAATCGCCGACGGCGCGGTGTTGCTGCGCGGCTTCGTCAGGCCGATCGAGGGCGAACTGATCGCAGCCGTCCGCGCCATCGTGGCGCAGTCGCCGTTCCGCCGCATGACGACGCCGGGCGGCTACCAGATGTCGGTCGCCATGACCAATTGCGGTGAGCGCGGCTGGATCACTGATCACACCGGCTATCGCTACGATCCCATCGATCCCAAGACCGGTGCGCCATGGCCGGCGATGCCGCCGGTGTTTTGCGATCTCGCCCGCCGCGCGGCCGAGCAAGGCGGCTTCAAAGACTTCGCGCCCGATGCCTGCCTGGTCAACCGCTACGAGCCCGGCACGCGGCTGTCGCTGCACCAGGACAAGGACGAGCTGGATTTTTCCGCGCCGATCGTCTCGGTCTCGCTCGGCCTGCCCGCGACCTTCCTGTTCGGCGGCCTTGCGCGCAGCGACAAGCCGCGGCGCTTCCGCCTGGTCCATGGCGACGTCGTGGTCTGGGGCGGCCCGTCACGGCTCGCCTATCATGGCGTTGCGCCGCTGGCGGAAGGCGAGCATGCGCTGCTTGGACGCATCAGGATCAATCTGACGTTTCGCCGGACGCGGTGATCTCAAGGTTTCGGCGGGTGGATGAACGCCCACGGGCTGACTTCCGAATCCCTGGTCACTTCCACCGAGATCAGATACGGCCCGCCATGCGCGAGCGCCTTCTCCATGGCCGCCTTGAACTGATCCGGCGCAGTGACGCGCGCAGCCGCAACGCCAAAGGACTCCGCCAGCTTGACGAAGTCAGGATTGACCAGATCGGAGGCCACCACGCGGCCGTCAAAGCGTTCGCGCTGGTCGCGGCGGACATTGCCATAGGCGTTGTTGTTGAACACCAGCGTCACCACGCCGATGTTGAACTGCACGGCGGTGGCAAGCTCCTGCACGCCGAACATGAAGCCGCCATCGCCTGTGATGGCGACCACCGGCTTGTCAGGGTTCGCGACCTTGGCGCCAAGAGCGGTCGGGAAGCCCGAGCCGAGCGTGCCCTGATAGCCCGAGGTGATGAAGGTGCGCGGCTGGTAGATCGGAAAGCCGTACCAGGAGGCGAAGCCGACTTGCGACAATTCGTCGGTCACGATCGCGTTCGCCGGCAGCACCTCGCGCAAGATGTTGAGGTAGGCCATCTGCGGCTGGACGCGCTGGATCTCGGCTTGCGCCGCCGCGGTCGCCTCGCGAATCGCTCCGCGGCGGCCGGAGGTCTTGCTGTAGCCGGCCTTGCGCACGGCAGCCGCGAGATCGGCGGTCGCGGCCTTGGCATCGGCGACGATGGCGATATCCGAGATGAAGCGCCGCATCTCGACCGGATCGATGTCGATGCGGATGCTCTTGAGGCCGGCGGGTTGGTAGGACCAGCGCGACATGGTCGGCAGCTCCAGGCGCGTGCCGATCCCGATCATGAGATCGGTGTTCGGCCAAAGCTTGTAGGCGGCAGCCATGGTGAGGCCGAGCTCATGTGCGTTGGAGACGATGCCGCGGCCGCTGCGGAAGGCCACGACCGGCGCGTCGATCATCTCGGCGAGCTCGAGGATCTCCTCGCCGGCCTCGATCGCGCCGCTGCCGACGAAGATCATCGGTGCCTTGGCGGCCTTGATCAGCGCGGCCGCCTGTCTGATCGTGTCGGGGTCGGCCAGCGGCGCCGGCAGCGGCTCCAGCACTTGCGCTGCGGCCGTGGCAGCGCGCTGCGTGAAGATATCCCAGGGCATTTCGACCGAGGCTGGGCCGCGGCGCCCAGAGGTCATCTCCTGGAAGGCGCGCGCCACGGTGGTCGGCGCGTTGCCGGGCGCCTCGATGCGGTCCGCCCACTTCACATAGGTGCGCAAGGTGGCGAGCTGGTCCGGCATCTCGTGCAGATGGCCGCGGCCCTTGCCCAGGAATTGCGTCGGCACCTGGCCGGTGACGCACAGCACCGGCTCGTTGCAGCCGAAGGCGGTCAGCAGCGCGGCGCTGGCGTTGAGCACGCCGGGGCCGGGCACCACGCTGAACACGCCGGGCCTGCCGCTCGCGCGCGCGTAGCCGAACGCCATGTAGCCGCAGGCCTGCTCGTGCCGCGCGCCGATCACCTTGAGCTGGGCCTGGTGAAAGGCGTCGAACAGGCCGTAGATTTGCGCGCCGGGCAGGCCGAATACGGTGTCGACGCCGTGGGCGACGAGCCCGCTTACGATCGCTTCGCCGCCGGTGAGGGTGGTCATTGCATCATTCCATTCGTGTTGTCGTTCAGGCTTCGTCGACGACGCCGTTGCGCAAAGTGCCGATGCCCTCGGCCGCGACCTCGATGACATCGCCCGGCTTCAGGTACCGCGGCGGATCGAACCGTGCACCCGCGCCGGTCGGCGTCCCCGTGACGATGACGTCGCCGGGAACCAGCGTCGCGAAGGTCGAGATATAGCTGATGAGATAGCGGAGCGGAAATATCAGCCGGCTGGTACGGTCGTCCTGCCTGAGCTCGCCATTGACATGCGTGGTCAGCTTGATGTCGGCGATCTGGGCTTCTTTCGTGTAGGGCACCAGCCACGGCCCGAGGCTGCCGCTGGAATCAAAGTTCTTGCCTTGCGTGACGTTGAACTTGGCGTGGCGCAGCCAGTCGCGCACCGACCCCTCGTTGCAGAGCGTGAGCGCGGCGATGTGGTCGAGCGCGGCGCTCTCCTTGATGTGCCGGCCTTGCTTGCCGATCACCAGCACGATTTCGCCCTCATAATCGAGCTGCGCGGAGGCGCGCGGTCGCACCAGCGGCGTGTCGTGGCCGACGAAGGACCGCGGCGAGCGCATGAACATGCTCGGATATTTCGGCGCTTCCTGGCCGTCCTTGTACTCGGCGTTACGGTCGGGGTAGTTGACGCCGATGCAGATGATCTTTTCCGGCGCGGGCACCGGCGGCAGCCAGGTGATCTCACTGAGCGCGTGGACCGGCGTGCGGCCGGCGGCTTCCTCGGCAAGGCTCACGAGCTTGCCGGCGGCAATCACCTCGCGCAGCGTCGGATAGACTTTTGCATAGCGCGCGGAGAGGTCGACCATGCCGCCCTCGAGGACGGCGCCGTAGCGGATATCACCGTTGACGGAATAGGTGGCGAGGCGAGGGAGCTTCATCGGTCAATCCGCCACCAGCACGTCGGCCACGAATTTCGGCTCACGCACGGCCTGGCCCGTGAAGGGCGAGCCCTGCTCGAACCAGGACCGCGGCGCCGGCGCCCCCCACAAGGTCTGGCGGCGCGGATCGCGTAGCGACCAGCGCAGCGGCTCGTGGTCGTGATCGCCGGTGAAATAGTCGCTGGTGTAGAGCTCGAGGCGGTGTCCGTCGGGATCGCGCACGTAGAGGAAGAATGCGTTCGAGATGCCGTGACGGCCCGGACCGCGTTCGATGTTCTTCACGAATCCCTGGGAGGCCATGACGTCGCAGAGATGGATGATGTTCATTGCCGTCGGCGTCCAGTAAGCGAAATGGTGCAGCCGCGGGCCCTTGCCGTTGGTGAAGGCGAAGTCGTGGACGTTGCCCTTGCGATGCATCCAGGCCGCCGCAATGCGTCCGTTCGGCCCGTCCTCCTCGGCATATTCGGAGAGGCGGAAGCCGAGCCGCGCATAGAAATCGACGGTGTCCTGCACCTCGGCGGCGAAGACGTTGAAATGGTCGAGCCGCTGCGGGTGGCATCCCCGGTAGAGGTCGTAGCGGCGCAAGAGATGCGGCCGGCGCTCCATCGTCGCATAGAGCTCGAGCTGGAAGCCGAAGGGGTCGGTGAATTGCAGCGTGCGGCCCTGGAACGGCTGGTCTACGAAGGCATGAGCGACGCCGTTCTCGGCAAAGAATTTTGCGGCCTTGTCGAGATCGCCGTCATTGCCGACCTTGAAGCCGAGCCTGTTGCAGGCGGGTGCAGCCGCCTTGCGCAGCACCAGCGAGTGATGCTGATGCTCTTCGGCGGCGCGCAGATAGACGAATGTGTCGTCGGCATCCTCGACATGCAGGCCGACGGTGGTCTCGTAGAACTCGCGGCTCAGCTTCAGGTCGGTCACGTCGAGCACGACGTGGCTGGAGCGGATGATGTTGAACGGCGGCTCGAAAATGTGTTGCGGTACCGGCATTGGCGTTTCCCCAGGCAATGACGAACGTCAGATTCCCAGTTTCTGAATCTTGTGCGTGCCCCGCGCCAGCGAGACGTGCTTGGTCTCCATGTAGAAGTCGAACGAGTAATCGCCGCCGTCGCGGCCGATGCCTGAGGCCTTCATGCCGCCGAACGGCGTCGGCAGATGGCGGACGTTCTCCGAGTTCAGCCAGATCATGCCGGCTTCCAGCGCGTCCGCGACGCGCAAGGCACGGCCGACGTCGTTGGTCCAGACGTAGCCGGTGAGGCCATAGCGGATGTCGTTGGCGATCTCGATCGCATCCTTCTCGTCCTTGAAGGGCAGCACGGTGAGGAAGGGGCCGAACACCTCCTCCTGTGCCACGCGCATCTTGCCGTGCGCGCCGGTCACCAAGGTCGGCTCGACATAATGTCCGCCGCCCGGTCCGTCATGGGCCTTGCCGCCGACCGCGATCACGGCGCCGTCCTGCCGCGCCACGTCGAAGTACGAGCAGACCTTTGCCAGGTGCCGTTCGTGGATCAGCGGCCCGATCTCGGTGGCGGGATCGAGGGGATGGCCGACCTTGAGCGCCTTCACGCGGGCGGTCAGCTTCTCGACGAACTTGTCGGCGATGCTCGCCTGGACCAGCAGGCGGCTGGAGGAGGTGCAGCGCTCGCCGTTGAGCGAGTAGATCATGAACACGACGGCATCGAGCGCGCGGTCGAGATCGGCATCGTCGAACACGATGACCGGATTCTTGCCGCCGAGTTCGAAATGCACGCGCTTCAGCGTCGGCGCGCCCTGAACCATGATCGCCGAGCCGGTCGCGCTCTCGCCGACGAAGCCGATCGCCTTGATGGCGGGGTGCTCGGTCAGCGCCTTGCCGGCTTCTTCGCCGAATCCGTGCACGGTGTTGAGCACGCCGTCGGGGACGCCGGCTTCCTTGACGAGCCGCACCAGAATGGAAGCCGTCACCGGCGACCATTCCGCCGGCTTGTGCACGACGGTGCAGCCGGCGGCGAGGGCAGGGGCGATCTTCCAGGTCGAGAGCATGAACGGCGTATTCCACGGCGTGATCACGCCGACCGGGCCGATCGGCACGCGGGTCGAGATGTTCCAGTGCTCGTCGCTCGGCGTGTTGAGGCCGTCGCGGGCTTCAGCGCATTTGTCGGCGAAGAAGCGGAAGTTCTCGGCGGCGCGGATCGCGGCCTTGGCCATGAAGCGATAGGCTTGTCCCGTGTCGATGCATTCGAGCACCGCGATGTCTTCGGCGTTGTCCTCGATCGCATCGGCCACCCGATGCAGCAGCTTGCGCCGCATCGCAGGTCCGATGTCGCGCCAGGTCTTGAAGGCGAGGGAAGCGGCGGTGGCCGCGGCGTCGATGTCCTCGGCATTGCCGCGGGCGACGCTGGCGAGCACAGCGCCATCGACCGGCGACCTGGTCTCGAAGGTCTGGCCCGAGATCGAGGGCACGATCTTGCCGTCGATCATGTGGCCGATGCCGTCCGCCTTCAGCTTCTTCAGCAGCGGCGCGAGGCGGTCGCGATTGGCCTGGAAGACGTCGGCTTTCGGCGTGGGCCTATCCATGGGCAGCCTCCACTTTCAATGCGTCGTGGATATTGTTGCGCTTCCAGCTCATATCCTTGTCGTTGATCTGCATGTCGAACGACAGGGCGAACTTGCTGGCAGCGAAAACGGGATCGAGATGCTTTGAGAGCGCCTGGAAGACGTGCTCCCCGGCCTTCTGGCGTGTCGGCAGGTCGCGGCCTTCGCCGATCCGCAGCACCATGTCGAGAAAGCCGTAATCGTGCCTGGCATCGGCAATCGCGTAATGTTCGCATCTTATGGCGCGGACGCGGATGCCACCGAGCGGGAAGATGCCGGTCTCGACCGCAGCCTTGCGCACGACTTCGCAGACAGCGCCGATGTCGAGCCGGCTGTCGAGATTGGCCGAATATTCGATCGTGAAATGCGGCATCGCGGTTTCACTCCCTGTATTTTTGTCGCTCAGGCGAAGTAGCAGCTGACCGAGCCGTAGGCGCCATAATCGGCCTGAATTGTGTCGCCCTTGCGGGTCTCGATCGGACGGATGAAGGAGCCGGCCAGCACGACCTGACCGGGCTCCAGCGCAAGGCCGAGCGGCGCGATCTTGTTCGCAAGCCACGCGACGGCGGTCGCGGGATGGTTGAGCACCCCGGCGGCAAGGCCGGTCTCCTCCAGCTGGCCGTTCTTGAAACAGAGCGCGCCGATCCAGCGAAGGTCCGCGTCCAGCGGGCGGATCGGCCGTCCGCCAAGCACGATGCCGGCATTCGCCGCGTTGTCGGCAATGGTGTCGTAGATCTTGCGCGTCGCCTTGGTCTTGGGATCGACGCGCTCGATCCGCGTATCCAGGATCTCCAGCGCCGGCACGACGAAGTCGGTGGCGTTGAGCACGTCGAACAGCGTGCAATCCGGCCCTGTGAGCCGCTTGCTCATGATGAAGGCGAGCTCGGCCTCGACCCGCGTTGCGATGAAGCGCTCGGTCGGAATGATCCCGCCATCGGCAAAGAACATGTCGTCGAGCAGCACGCCGGAGTCGGGTTCGTCGATGTTGAGTGCGCTCTGCATCGCCTTGGAAGTCAGGCCGATCTTGTGCCCTTTGACGATCCGCCCCTCGGCGATCTTGATGTCGACCCACGCCTTCTGAATCGCGTAGGCATGGCCGATGGTGATATCCGGAAAATCCTGCGAGAGCTGGCGGATCTGCACGCGGCTCTTCTCCGCCTGGTGCAGACGATCAGCGCAGGCTTGGATATCGTCTTTGGACAGCGGCATCGGGGATCCGACAAAAATCTTGGCGCTGCGAGATACTTAACATGTTAAGTGAATGCGTCAAACACAATTCCGGCTTGCTGCACTGCAAACGTTTCGCGGTCTGAAAAGGGCAACATGGCGAAGAAACCGGCTGATCCGAACGTAAGCGCGCCCGCTGTGCGCCAGGTGCCGATGCGCGACTTCTCGCGCTCGCTGCCGATGTCGCTGCTCAGGGCGCGCGAGGCGGTGATGCGGCAATTTCGCCCATCGCTGCGCGAGCACGGCCTGACCGAGCAGCAATGGCGCATCCTGCGCGCGCTCGCGGCGATCGGGGCTGCCGAGGTCACGGAACTCGCGCGCACCGCATTTCTGCTCGGGCCGAGCCTGTCGCGCATCCTGCGCGATCTCGAGGCGCGCCATCTGATCGAGCGCAGGACGGCGAAGGCGGATCAGCGCCGCAGCATGGTCTCGATCTCGAAGGAAGGCGTGAAGCTGATGGCCTCGGTGGCACCGACGTCGGAAGCGATCTATGCCGAGATCACCCAGCGCTTCGGCGCGCGCAAGCTGGCCGAGTTGCAGCAGATGCTCGGAGAGTTGGAGGCGTGCCTTGCTTCCGGGGATGCACGTGACGAGATCACGGACGATGCGTGACGGCAAATTTGCATGATGACTTGCCCATCACGCATGCCTGCCGTCGCTGCTCAGCTCTTGGGCAGCGCGCGTGACGCACAATGCGCGAAAAGCCCGAATAAGCCGGCTGAGAATAGATCGCCGCCGCGGGGGTTAGCACCTTCGGGGTGTGGCTCTCCGTCCTTAGTCGATGACTGCTCAATATCAATTTACTCACGCCGGGAGAATCCGTAAGTAGCATCCGGCTCTGTATTCAGACACAAAGCCAAACAAAGAAGGGCCGACAAGGATGCCCGGTCCCAGGGAGGAACGAATGAGACTGACGAGACGCGACTTCGCTGCCGGAATTGCTGCCGGCATTGCCGCGCCCTACCTCATCAAGAGCGCCCATGCGCAGAGCGCCACCATCAAGATCGGCATGTGCGCGCCCGTCACGGGTCCCGCCGCGGAATCCGGCGGTTACGCCATCAAGGGCGCCAAACTCGCGCTCGAAGCCGTCAACAAGGCCGGCGGCATTCTGGGGAAGCAGGGCGAGCTGATCATCGAGGACGACCAGACCACCAATCCCGGCATCGTGCTCGCCTTCTCGAAACTCGCCGCGCAGCCCGATATCGTCGGCTTCCTCGGTTCGATCCGTTCGACCCAGGTCCATGCGATCTCGCCCGACGTCATGAAGCTCGGCAAGCCCGTGATGATCGGCGGCACCGATCCGAACCTCACCCATATGGGCAATCAGTGGCTGTTCCGCTTCCGCCCCAATGACAGCTATTCCGGCCGCGTCATCGCCGAGTACGGCGTCAGCACGCTCGGCAAGAAGAAATGGGCCGTGCTGCACTCGACCGACGCCTTCGGAACCGCGGGCGGCAAGGCGCTGACGGAGGCGCTGACCAAGCTCGGTGCGCCGCCGGTGCTCGATCAGGGCTATGCCAACCAGAGCCAGGACTTCACGCCCGTCGTGCTCGCGATCAAGCAGTCCGGCGCCGACATTCTCGGCTCCTACTTCACCTTCGAGAACGACCTCGGCATCTTCGCCCGTCAGCTGCGTCAGCTCGGCGTCAACATCCCGTGGGTCGGCTCGCCCTCGATCGTCAACATCACCGCGCTGAAGCTCGCCGGTCCCGCGCTCTACAACACCTATGGCGTCGCCGACTATGCCGAGGATTCCAGCGAGGGCTCGAAGGCGTTCGGCAAGATCTACCGCGATGCGGTCAAGGTCGCGCCCGACAACCAGAGCTCCTGGACCTTCGATGCGATCAACGTGTTGTCGGCGGCGATCAACAAGGCAGGGTCCACCGATCCGGCCAAGATCCGCGAAGCCATCCTGTCGACCAAGAAGTTTGCCGGCGCCGAGGGCGAATACAATTTCGACCAGAACGGCGACGGTCTGCACGGCTACAACATCGTGAAGAACGACAAGGGCAACATCGTTTTCGACAAGCACATCGAGTTCAACGACTAATCGGGTCAGGGACGCACGAACGGATGGGCTCTCTCCCCCACAAGGGGGAGAGAGCCCTACCACCTTCCGCGTGGCATCAGAAGCAGCCGCGTTCTCTCCAACAGAAGCTTGTCATGGATCTCGCCCTCCAATTGCTCTTTACCGGCATCGGTATCGGCGCCGTCTACGCGCTGGTTGCGCTCGGCTTCGTGCTGATCTTCCGTGCCACCAACGTGGTGAATTTTGCCCAGGGCGAATTCTCCATGGTGGCGGCCTATCTGATGGTCGTCGCGGTCGAGGCCGGTCTGCCCTATTGGGCGGCCTTCATCGTCGCGCTGCTCGGCATGGCGCTGCTCGGTGTCGTGTTCAATCTCGGCGTCTATTATCCCTTGCGCCACCGCACCTATCTGCCCGTGATCATCGCCACCATCGGCGCCTCGATCCTGCTGGCGAACTCGGTGCTCGCGATCTACGGCCCGCAGCCGCAGGTGCTGCAGGGCTGGTTCGACACCCCAGGCATTCAGCTAGGCCCCGTCTATCTCGACAGTCAGTATCTCCTCATCATCGGCGTCACCATCTGCCTCGTGATCTTCAATTTCTGGTTCTTCGAGAAGACGCTGCTCGGCAAGAAGCTGCAGGCGACCTCGCAGGACAAGGAGATGGCCTCGCTGCTCGGCATTTCCGTGTCCACCATGATCATGATCACCTTCATCTATTCGGCGGTGCTCGGCGGTCTTGCCGGCATCCTCGTCGCGCCGGTGCTGTTCGTCTCGATCCAGATGGGCTCGACCATCGCGCTGAAGGCGTTCGCGGCCACCATCATCGGCGGCTTCGGCGACGTCGCCGGCGCGATCATCGGCGGCCTTGCGCTCGGCGTGATCGAGACCTTTGGCGCGGCCTACATTTCAGTGCCGTACAAGGACGGTTTTGCGTTCCTGGTTCTGGTCGCCTTCCTGGTGTTCCGGCCGCAAGGCATCTTCGGCGAACGCGTGGCGGAAAAAGCATGAGCGCTCCCAGCGACAACATGCCGATCCCGGCGCCCGCCATCCGTTCGAAACCGCTCGTGATCCGGCACTTGCCGTATTTCATCGCCGCGGCGATCCTGGTCGTGCTCGCGGCCAACATGCGCTTCGACGGATATGTCCACAACATCCTGCTACAGGCCACGACCTTCGCAATTGCCGTGTTCGGGCTCTCGGTGGTGCTCGGTCTGTGCGGCCAGATCAACCTGGCGCAGGCCGCCTTCTTTGGCCTCGGCGCCTATGCCGTGGGTCTCGGCACCAACGATCTGCATCTCAGCTTCTGGCTGTGTCTCGTCGGCGGCTGCGTGATCTCGCTGCTCGCAGGCGCCTTCCTCGGCATGTCGACCTTGCGGCTCGGCGGGCACTACCTCGCCATGGTGACGATCTCGTTCCAGCAGATCGTCACGCTGGTGATGATCAACGCGATCTGGCTGACGCACGGCCCTGACGGCGTCTCCAACATCAAGCGGCCGGACCTGTTCCAGACCTCGCAGAGCTATCTCGCCTTCTGCGTCGCGATGCTGGCGATCGTCGGTTACCTGGTCTGGCATCTCGCCGATACGAAACTCGGCCGTGCCATGCGCGCGGTACGCGACAACGAGCTTGCGGCCGGCGTCAACGGCATCGACGTCTTCCGCACCAAGATCTACGCCTTCGCGCTCTGTGCACTGTTGGGCGGGCTTGCGGGCGGATTGTTTGCCGGCGGCTTTGCCTATGTCAGCCCCGATCAGTTCTCGTTCGCGGAATCGATCGTGTTCCTGACCATGTCGCTGCTCGGCGGCGTGGCGTCGCCGATCGGGTCCGCGATCGGCACGGGTCTTCTGATCCTGATCCCGGAATGGCTGCGTTTCCTCAAGAGCGTGCCGGGGCTGTATCTCGCGATCTACGGCCTGTTCGTGATCCTGATCATCCGCTTCATGCCCGACGGCATCTGGGGCTTTGTCGCGGATGCCTTCACGCGCTGGCGTGCCAAGGTCAAGGCGGTGCCGGCGGCGGCCGCGTTGCAGTTGAAGCCGGCGAGCATTGGTGGCGACATCGTGCTGGAAGTCACCGGCCTGTCGAAGCATTTCGGTGGCCTGAAGGCCGTCGACGGCGTCGACATCGCGGTGAAGCGCGGCGGCGTGCACGCGCTGATCGGGCCGAACGGCTCGGGCAAGACCACGACGCTCAACGTGCTCTCGGGGCTCTATGAGGCAACCGCTGGCAAGATCGTGCTCGACGGCACCGATATCACCCACATGCCGCCGCATCAGCGCACGGCTTCCGGTCTCGGCCGCACCTTCCAGAACATCCGTCTGTTTCGCTCGATGACGGCGCTGGAAAACGTCGAGATCGGTGCGGAGCGGCCGGGCAACACGATGGTCGGGAAGGGCGACGACGCCCTCACCGAGCGTGCGATGGAGGCGCTGACCTTCGTCGGGCTCGGCAGTCGGGCCAACGAGCTGATCTCGAGCTTCTCCTACGGCCATCAGCGCCTGATCGAAATCGCGCGCGCGCTGGCCTCGAACCCGACGCTGCTGCTGCTCGACGAGCCCGCAGCCGGCCTCAACTCGACCGAAAAGCTGGAACTGCACGAGCTGCTCAAGCGTATCGCAGCCCAGGGTCTCACCATCCTGATCATCGATCACGACATGACGCTGGTGTCGGAAGCGGCCCAGCACATCACCGTGCTCAATTTCGGACGCCGCATCGCGGACGGCGAATCCATGGCCGTGCTGCGTCATCCCGACGTCGTCTCCGCCTATCTGGGGAGCGAATGATGCCGTTGCTCGAAATCCGCAATCTCGTGGTGCGCTACGGCGAGATCGAGGCGCTGCGCGGCGTGACCTGCGCCGTGGAGCAGGGCCAGGTGGTGACGCTGCTCGGGGCCAACGGTGCCGGCAAGTCGACCACCCTGCGCGCGATCTCCGGCCTTGCGAAACCGACCTCCGGCGACATCCTGTTCGACGGCCAGTCGATCGCAGGCCTCGGCCCGGAGGCGATCGTCCGCATGGGCATCAGCCACGTGCCGGAAGGACGCCGCGTCTTCCCGGGTCTCACCGTGAAGGAGAACATCATGCTCGGCGCTTCAAATCGCCGGGCGCCGACCTCCGAGATTTCGCGCGAGGCCGATGCGATGTTCGATCTCTTCCCTGACATCCGCAAGTTCAGCAACGCGCTTGGCTGGACCCTGTCAGGCGGCCAGTTGCAGATGGTGGCGGTTGCGCGCGGGCTGATGGCCAAGCCCCGGCTCTTGCTGCTGGATGAGCCCTCGCTCGGGCTTGCCCCCGTCATCGTGCAGGCCGTGTTCAAGATCATCTCCGAGATCCGTCGCAACACCACCGTGCTGCTGGTGGAGCAAAACGCGCGCATGGGCCTGTCGGTGGCCGATTACGGCTATGTGCTGGAGACCGGCCGCATCGTGCTCGGCGGCAAGCCCGACGAGCTCTGGGGCAATGAGGCCATTCGCGCCGCCTATCTCGGCGGCCATGCCAAGGCGAGTGCCTAGCCGGGACGGTTCCGGGCGCAAGATCCGGACCCTGCGCCGCGAGAGGCATCCCTTGCCGGACGAACCCGGGCGGCGATACTGTCGCCGCCCGCGAGGCTCGCGCCCGGCGGGCAAGCGCATAGGTCTTGCGTCATTGCGAGCGTAGCGCGGCGGTCCGGTTGGCGCTAACAACAGGCGTGCTGTCGCGGCGCTCGGCGTGGTGCCGAAGGTCCCAACAACGAAGAAGGAAGGCAACGTGGCGAACAAGGTCAAGGAAATCTGGAAGTCGGGCAAGGCCGTGGTCAACGCGTGGCTCGCTATTCCCTCCGGCTTCTCGGCTGAGATGATCGCGCAATGCGGCTTCGACAGCGTCACCGTCGACATGCAGCATGGCGTGCAAGATTATCTGTCGATGGTGCAGTGCTTCCAGGCCATGGACAAGCACCCGGTCACCCCGATGGTTCGCGTGCCCTGGAACGAGCCCGGCATCATCGGCAAGGTGCTCGATGGCGGCGCCTATGGCGTGATCTGCCCGATGGTCAACACGCCCCAGGAAGCCAGGAACCTCGTTTCCTATTCGAAGTACCCGCCGCAGGGCGTCCGCTCCAACGGCCCGATCCGCGCCGGCATGTACGGCACCGCCGGCTCCTATCAGAAGACCGCGAACGCCGACACCATCCTGCTGCCGATGATGGAGACCAAGACGGCGGTCGAGAACATGGAGGCGATCCTCGACGTCGAGGGCATCGACGGTGTCTATATCGGCCCGTCCGACCTCGGCTTCTCCTACGGCCTCGAGCCCAAGCTCGACCGCACCGAGCCGGAGATCCTGGCGATCTACGAGAAGATCATCAAGGAATGCGGCAAGCGCGGCCTCAACCCGGGCATCCACTGCAGCGGTGCCGAAGGCGCGGCGCGCGCCATCAACATGGGCTTCAAGCTGGTCACCCTTTCGAACGAGGTCGGCCTGATGACCACCTACGCCAAGATGCAGGTGAATGCGACCCGCAAGGACTCGGGCGGCAAGGCCTGACAAGTCTCGCGAATGGCGAATGGGGAGTAGCGAATGGCTACTCCCTTTTTCCAATCGCCACTTCCCATTCGCTATTCGCCTCCGAAGGAGATTCGCCATGACCATCAGCCCCGTGATCCGCCTGCATCCCGCTGATGGCGTGCTGATCGCGCGCGCCAGCCTGCCGCCGGGAACATTGGTGGCCGACGGCGTCACCACGGTCGAGCGCATTCCCTCCGGCCACAAGGTCGCGATCAAGCCGATCGCGGTCGGCGAGCCCATCATTCGCTACGGCCAGATCATCGGCTTTGCCACCCAGGCCATCGCGCCGGGCCAGCACGTGCACGTGCAGAACTGCGGCATGGGCGACTTCGCCAAGGACTACGCCTATTGCGTCGACGTCAAGCCGACACCGAATTTCGACCTGCCGGCGACCTTCGAAGGCATTCGCCGCCCTGATGGCCGCGTCGCCACGCGCAACTATATCGGCATCCTCACCTCGGTGAATTGCAGCGCGCATGTCGCCAGCCTCGTTGCCGACGTGTTCAAGAAGAACCCCTTCACCGGCGACAATCCGCTGGCCGATTTCCCCAATGTCGACGGCGTGGTCGCGCTCACCCACAAGACCGGCTGCGGCATGACCCAGAACGAGCCGCTGGCGCTGCTCCGCCGCACGCTCGGCGGCTATGCGCGGCACGTCAATTTCTCCCACGTCATCGTGCTTGGCCTCGGCTGCGAGGTGAACCAGATCGGCGGCCTGATGGAGGAGCAGAAGCTTGCCGGCCGCCTGCGCGCGATGGACATCCAGGAGGTCGGTGGCACCCGCAAGACGGTGGAAGCCGGCATCGCCTTCGTGCGCGAGGCACTCGCTGACGCCAACAAGGTCAAGCGCGAGACCGTGCCGGCGAGCGAGCTCGCCGTGGCGCTGCAATGCGGCGGCTCGGACGGCTATTCCGGCGTGTCGGCCAATCCGGCGCTGGGTGCGGCCAGCGATCTCGTCGTGCGCCACGGCGGTACGGTGATCCTGTCCGAGACGCCGGAGACCTATGGCGCCGAGCACCTCTTGACGCGCCGCGCGGTGAGCCGCGAGGTCGGCGAGAAGCTGGTCGACCTGATGCGCTGGTGGGACGAATACACGACGCGCGAAGGCGCCGAGATGAACGCCAATCCGAGCCCCGGCAACAAGGCCGGCGGCCTCACCACCATTCTGGAAAAGTCGCTCGGCGCGATGGCGAAGGCGGGCACCACCAACCTCGTCGAGGTGCTGCGCTATGCCGAGCCGGTGACCAAGCGCGGCTTCGTGTTCATGGACACGCCGGGCTACGATCCGGTTGCCGCCACCGGCCAGGTCGCCGGCGGCGCCAACCTCGTCTGCTTCACCACCGGCCGTGGCAGCGTGTTCGGCTGCAAGCCGGCGCCGTCGATCAAGCTCGCCACCAACACCCCCATGTACAAGCGCATGGAGGACGACATGGACGTTAATTGCGGCACCATCCTCGAAGGCGAGGAGAGCGTTCAGCAGTGCGGGGAGCGCATCTTCGACCTCATCCTGAAGACGGCGTCGGGCCAGCCGACCAAGAGCGAGAGTTTCGATTTCGGCGGCGCGGAGTTCGCCCCCTGGGTGCTCGGCGCGACGATGTGATCGCGCGCAGGCCACTGCGGAAATCTGCAGGAGCTGCGAGTGGCAGACCCGTAAATCTACGGAGGCGACCGTAGCCGAACGGGTTCCCGTGCTCACCCATGCTTAATGGTTCCTGTCGTAATCCTGCAGGCGAGGTGGGCTCACTCCTTCGAGGCGTTGCCCTTCGCAAGGATGAAACGACGATGACGCGTGCGATACGGCCGACCGGCGTGGAAAGCTTCCTCGGCGAGGAGGAGCTGATCGTGTCCAAGACCGATCTCAAGGGCCGCATCACCTACGCCAACGACGTCTTCATCCGGATGGCGAAGTACTCCTGGCAAGAGCTGATGGGCGCGCCCCACAGCCTGATCCGGCATCCCGACATGCCGCGTGCCGTCTTCAAGCTGCTCTGGGACACGCTCCAGGCCAAGCAGGAGATCTTCGCCTATGTCGTCAACCTGGCGAAGGACGGCAGCCACTACTGGGTGTTCGCCCACGTCACGCCGACCTTCGACGAGCGCGGCAATATCGTCGGCTACCACTCCAACCGTCGCAAGCCGGATCCCGTGCAGATCGAGCGCATCAAGCCGATCTACAAGACGCTGTGCGCGGAAGAGGCGCGGCATGCCAATGCCAAGGAGGGCATGCACGCAAGCTTCGATGCGATGGTCGGACTATTGAAGCAACAGGGTGTCGGTTACGATGAATTTGTGCTCTCTCTCTAAGGCGCAAGGCACGACCGCGCTCGCGTGTGGCCTTGCCGTCGTTGCCTTCGCCCTCTCGCTTCTCGGTTTGACCGGAATCCCCGCTGCGGCATTGCTCGGCGCGACCGTCGTGCTGCTCGGTTATGCCGTTTGGTGCCAGCATCGCACCGCGGTCGCCGTCGACGAGGTCGCCGATGTCTGCCGCAAGGCGGCGGGCGGCGATCTCGAAGCACGCATTCTCAGTGATCGTCAGGCCGGGCGGATCGGAGCGATCCAGAAATCGGTCAACGACATGCTCGACATCACCGATGCCTTCGTCCGCGAGGCCTCGGCGTCGATGGAGTATGCGAGCCGCGGCAAGTATTTCCGCAAGATCCTCGCCCGCGGATTGCCCGGCTCGTTCCGCCGTTCCGCCGTCGTCATCAATTCCGGCACCGACAGCCTCGGTCGTCGCGTGGTCGAGATCGCGGGCCTCGCCAAGCAGTTCGGCACCCATCTCGATCAGGTCGCAGGCACGCTGATGGGCGCCGCGACCGATCTCGAATCCGACGCGGGCCAGATGGCGGCGGCGGCCGAAAAGACCAGCCGGCAGACCTCCGGCGTGCTCAGCGCCTCCGACCAGGCCTCGCGCAACGTCGCCACCGTCGCCAGCGCCGCCGAACAGCTTGCGTCCTCGATCGCCGAGATCGGTCGCCAGGTGAACGGTTCGACCACGAGCACGGGGCGCGCCGTCGACGAGGCCAATCGTGCCGGCGCCGAGATTCGCAGCTTGGCGGATGCCGCGATGCGGATTGGCGACGTCGTCAAGCTGATCAGCGAGATCGCCTCGCAGACCAACCTGCTGGCACTCAACGCCACGATCGAGGCGGCGCGGGCAGGGGAGGCCGGCCGCGGCTTTGCGGTGGTGGCCTCCGAGGTCAAGAGCCTCGCCAACCAGACCGCGAAAGCGACCGAGGAGATCAGCGCCAAGGTCGGCGAGATGCAGCATTCGACCACCAACTCGGTCGCGGCCGTCGAGGCGATCGCGCAGACCATCGCCGAGATCAACGGCATCACCGCTTCGATCGCGACCTCGATCGAGCAGCAGGGCCTCGCCACCCGCGAGATTGCCCGCAACGTCCAGGAGGCCTCGGCCGGCACGTCGCAGATGTCCTCCAATGTCACAGGCATCAGCGAAGCTGCCTCCGACACCGGTCGTGTCGCTGCCCGCGTCAACAGCGCCTCGGAGCGCGTCCACGGCGAGGTCGAGACGCTCCGGCGCGAGGTGACGCAGTTCCTGCAGCGGCTGACCTCGGCGGCGTAAGGCTCGCGCCAGGGGCACGCTGCCTTTCCTTCTTCCCTTGTGGGAGGAGGTGGCGCGACGCGCCGTAGCCCACAAGGGGAAAGGGGAAGCACCGCGGGCTTGGCACACATTCGTACCCGGCCCGCACCTTGCATAGGCACGGTCTGCCCGTTGTTAGTGCTTGATCGCATTCACGTCCGGTGTTCTGCTCAAAAAAGCTGCTGGAGCACCGCACCCCGTGTCGATCTACGTCGCATTACACCACGTCACGCACTACAAATACGACCGCCCGATCGACCTGGGACCGCAGACCATCCGCCTGCGGCCGGCGCCGCACACGCGCACGCCGATCCTGAGCTATTCGCTCAAGGTCACGCCATCCAATCACTTCGTGAACTGGCAGCAGGACCCGCAGGGCAACTGGCTCGCTCGCTACGTCTTCCCGGAGAAGACCACCGAGTTGAAATTCGAGGTCGACTTCACGGCGCAGATGACGACGGTCAATCCGTTCGACTTCTTCGTCGAGCCTTACGCCGACAGTTTCCCGTTCGAGTATCCGAAGGATCTCAAGACCGAGCTCGCGCCATATCTCGAGACCATCAAGCCCGATCCCCAATTCGCGAAATATCTGGCCTCGATCCCGCGCGAGGCGCCGAACACGGTCAACTTCCTGGTCGATCTCAATCGCGAGCTGCAGAAGAAGATCAGCTACATCATCCGCATGGAGCCGGGCGTGCAGACGCCGGAGGAGACGCTCACCTCCTGCGCCGGCTCGTGCCGCGACTCGGCCTGGCTGCTGATCCAGACCTTTCGCCATCTCGGCCTCGCTGCCCGTTTCGTCTCCGGCTATCTGATCCAGATCCGTCCCGACATCGATCCGATCGAGGGACCGCCTGAGGTCGAGAACGACTTCACCGATCTGCACGCCTGGGCCGAGGTCTATCTGCCGGGCGCCGGCTGGATCGGGTTCGACGCGACGTCGGGCATGCTCGCGGGCGAGGGGCACATCCCGGTTGCCGCCACGCCGCATTATCGCTCGGCGGCGCCGATCTCCGGCGGTGCCGGCTTCGCCGAGGTCGAGTTCTCGTTCGACATGAGCGTGAAGCGCATCCGCGAGGCGCCGCGCATCACAAAACCGTTCTCCGACGACTCCTGGGCCCGGCTCAACGATCTCGGCGAGCTGGTCGACGGCGATCTCGCCGCGCAGGACGTGCGGCTCACCATGGGCGGCGAGCCGACCTTCGTGTCGGTGGATGATCTCGAAGCGGCGGAGTGGAATACGGAAGCCGTCGGCCCGACCAAGCGCGCGCTCGGCGACGATCTGATCCGGCGTCTGCGCACGCGCTTTGCGCCGGGCGGCCTGCTGCATTACGGCCAGGGCAAATGGTATCCGGGCGAGAGCCTGCCGCGCTGGGCGTTCGGCCTCTACTGGCGCAAGGACGGCGTGCCGATCTGGAAGAACGCCGACCTCATTGCCAAGATCGAAAATCCCAAACGCGCCATGACCGAGGACGCCGAGGATTTCATGGAAGGCACGGCGGCTCGCCTCGGTCTCGATCCCGGCTACATCATTCCGGCCTATGAAGACACCGCCTACTGGCTGTTGAAGGAGGCCGAGCTTCCTCTCAACGTCGATCCCTCCGACTCCAAATTGTCCAACCCGGAGGATCGCGCGCGCATGGCGCGGGTGTTCGACCAAGGGCTCCGCAAGCCGCGCGGCTACGTGCTGCCGGTGCAGCGCTGGAACGCGCCGCCGCGCTGGCGCAGCGAGCGCTGGCAGCTCCGGCGCAATCATCTGTTCCTGATGCCGGGCGATTCTCCGCTCGGCCTGCGCCTGCCGATCGGCTCGCTCGGCTATGTGCCGCCCAATCAATATCCCTACATCGTCGAGCAGGACCCGATGGAGGCGCGCGGCAAGCTGCCGGTGTTCACGCTTCCGGAGCGGCCGAAAGCACCGCGGCGGGTCGCGCCCGAGCAGCTCAACACCTCCATTCCGGTTCGCACCGCGCTGTCGATCGAAGTCCGTGACGGCGTGATCTGCGCGTTCATGCCACCGGTCGAGCGCATCGAGGATTATCTCGAGCTCGTCGCGGCGGTCGAAGCCACGGCCGAGGAGATGCAGCTCCAGGTCCATGTCGAGGGCTATGCGCCGCCATTCGATCCGCGCATCGAGGTCATCAAGGTGACGCCCGATCCTGGCGTGATCGAGGTCAACATCCAGCCGGCGCAGAGCTGGCGCGATGCGGTCGAGATCACCTCGGGCCTCTATGAGGATGCCGGCAAGGTGCGCCTCGGCGCCAACCGCTTCCTGGTCGACGGCCGCCACACCGGCACCGGCGGCGGCAACCACGTCGTGATCGGAGGCTCGAGTCCGCAGGATTCGCCGTTCCTGCGCCGGCCTGACCTCCTCAAGAGCCTCGTGCTGTACTGGCAGCGGCATCCGTCGCTGTCCTATTTCTTCTCAGGTCTCTTCATCGGCCCGACCAGCCAGGCGCCGCGCATCGACGAGGCGCGCCATGACAGCATCTACGAGCTCGAGATCGCGCTTTCGCACGTGCCGCCGCCGGGCTACCAGACGCCGCTGTGGCTGGTGGACCGCCTGTTCCGGCATCTGCTCGTCGACATCACCGGCAACACCCACCGCGCCGAGATCTGCATCGACAAGCTCTATTCGCCTGATGGCCCGACCGGCCGGCTTGGCCTCGTCGAATTCCGCGCGCTCGAAATGCCGCCGGATCCGCGCATGTCGCTGGCGCAGCAGCTCCTGATCCGCGCGCTGATCGCAAAGTTCTGGCGCGAGCCGCAACAAGGCAAGTTCGTGCGCTGGGGCACCGCGCTGCATGACCGCTTCATGCTGCCACATTTCATCTGGGAAGATTTCCAGGACGTGCTCTCCGAGCTGAAGAGCTCGGGCTATCCGTTCGAGGCCGAATGGTATCTGGCCCAGCTCGAATTCCGCTTCCCCGCCTTCGGCCGCGTCCATCATGGCGGCGTGACGCTGGAGCTGAGGCAGGCGCTGGAGCCCTGGCATGTCCTCGGCGAAGAAGGCTCGGCCGGCGGCACCGTGCGCTATGTCGATTCGTCCGTCGAACGGCTTCAGGTCAAGGCGGACGGATTCGTCGAGGGCCGCCACATCGTCACCTGCAACGGCCGCCGCCTGCCGATGACCTCCACCGGCCGTTCGGCCGAGGCCGTGGCCGGCGTCCGCTTCAAGGCCTGGCAGCCGGCTTCCGGCCTGCATCCGACCATTCCGGTCCACGCGCCGCTGACATTCGATCTGATTGATACCTGGAACGGCCGCTCGCTCGGCGGCTGCGTCTATCACGTCGCCCATCCCGGCGGACGCAGCTACGACACCAAGCCCGTCAACACCTACGAGGCCGAGGCGCGGCGGCTGGCGCGCTTCCAGGACCACGGCCATACGCCGGGGCCGATGCAGCCGCCGCCCGAGGAACGCACAAATGAATTTCCGCTGACCCTCGACTTGCGGACCCCGCTTCTGCAATGAGTATGATGGTGGGGCAGGGAGAGGCGCATGGGCGAGGGGGCAGCCGAACAGGACGACAAGGCGGGTAAGGCGCAAAGTCAGCGCGACGGCCAGCGCCGCCTCGCGCAATGGGTCCGCGATTATCGCCGCCTGCCCGGCATTCCCGACGAATTTCTCGGGGCCGATGGGGCTCCGCGCGCGGTCTGGGGCCGCTTCTTCGACGCCTTCGGCGCGCTCGCGCCCGACGAGGTCGAACGGCGCTTTGGCATGGCCGACCGTCACCTCCGCGAGGCCGGCGTCACCTATCGTGCGCCCGGCGACTCCGCCGACCGGCCGTGGTCGCTCAGCCATCTTCCGCTCCTGATCGACGAGGCCGACTGGAAGCAGCTCTCCGCCGGCATCACTCAGCGCGCCGAGCTGCTCGAGCTCGTGCTGCGCGACATCTATGGCGAGGGGCGGCTGGTCGCGGAGGGCGCGCTGCCCGCCGGCGCGATCGCCGGCAGTCCCGAATATCTGCGCGCCGTCTGCGGCGTGCCGCCGCCGGGTGGGCGCTACCTTTCGATCTATGCCGCCGACGTCGGCCGGGGGCCTGATGGCCGCTGGTGGGTGCTCGGCGACCGTACGCAGGCGCCGTCGGGCGCGGGCTACGCGCTGGAAAATCGTCTGGTGCTGTCGCGCGCCTTTTCCGATCTCTACAAGTCGATGAACGTGCCGCGCGTCGCGCCGTTCTTCGAGGCGTTCCGCGATAGTCTGCGCGCGCGCGCCGATCGTGACGAGCCGCGGATCGGCGTGCTCACGCCCGGCAGTTTCAGCGAAACCTATTTCGAGCATGCGACGCTGGCGCGCTATCTCGGCTTCCTGCTGGTCGAGGGCGACGATCTCGCCGTCAGCGACAACAGGGTCCATATCCGCACCGTTGCCGGCCTCAAGCGGCTCGACGTGCTGCTGCGCCGCGTCGATTCCAATTCGCTCGATCCGCTGGAGCTCGATGCCTCCTCGCATCTCGGCGTGCCCGGCCTGATCGACGTGCTGCGCAAGGACGGCGTCGTCGTCGCCAACATGCCGGGCTCGGGCGTCCTGGAGGCGCGGGCACTGCTCGGCTTCCTGCCGGCGCTCAGCCGCCGCCTGCTCGGCGAAGATCTGAAGATGCCGCATATCGCGACCTGGTGGTGCGGCCAGAAGTCGGCGCGTGACGAGGTGTTGTCGCGCCTCGACGAGGTCGCGATCGAAGGCGCCTACCAGCGCGGCGTGCCCGGCTTCGACCGCAACGGACCGGTGCTGGCGAGCGAGCTCGATGGAGCAGGCCATCAGCGCCTGGTCGAGGCCATCAGCGCGCGCGGCATGGATTATGTCGGCCAGGAGGTGGTGCGGCTCTCCACCATGCCGGTGTGGGAGCAGGGGCAGCTCACGCCGCGCCCCTTCGTGCTGCGGGTGTTTGCGGCGGCAACGCCTGATGGCTGGGCCATCATGCCGGGCGGCTTCTGCCGGATCGCCGAGCAGGCCGATGCGCGCGCGGTGTCGATGGGTGACGGCGCGCGTGCGGCCGACGTCTGGGTGGTCTCGGAGAAGAAGGTCTCGACCGCCTCGCTGCTGCCGGCGACCGACAAGGTGCGGATCCGCCGCATCGCCGGCGTGCTGCCGAGCCGTGCCGCCGACAATCTGTTCTGGCTCGGCCGCTATCTCGAGCGCGCCGAAGCGACGCTGCGGCTGGTGCGCGCGTTGGGCTCGCCGAGCGGGCCCAACAAGGGCACCGCGGCCTCGCTGCAATCGGCCGAACGGATCCAGCGCCTGCTGGTGACATGGGGCGCGATCTCGCAGACCTCGCGCGCGGCGCCGGGGCGCATCGTCGCCGAAGCGCTGCAGAGCGAGGCGCGTTTCGGCTCGGCGCTGTCGCTGGTGCGCGCGGCGCAACGCACCGCCACCTCCCTGCGCGAGCGGCTGTCGCCGGATGCCTGGCAGGTCATCATCGAGATGGCGGAGCGGCTGTCCTACGAGGTCGAGGACGACGACAGCGTGCTGAGCGCGGCCGAGCTGACCTTGCAGGAGCTGGCGAGCTTCGCAGGGCTGGCGCAGGAGAACATGAACCGCGCCGCCGGCTGGCGCTTCCTCGATATCGGACGCCGCGCCGAACGCGCCATCAACACGGCGCGTTTTGCCCGGCAGTTTGCCTATGACGAGGCCGACGACGAGGATCTCGATATCCTTCTGACGCTGGTGGATTCCCAGATCACCTATCGCTCGCGTTATTTGCTGGCGCCGATCCTGGCGCCGGTCCGCGACCTCGCGGTGCTCGACAGCTACAATCCGCGCTCGGTGGCGTTCCAGGTCGCGACCCTGAACGAGCATATTGCGGCCCTTCCGAGCTTGAAGGAGCACGGTCTGATCGAACGGCCGCAGCGGCTTGCGGTGGCGATACAGTCCATGCTGGCCACGGCCGAGGCCGAGAAGCTGGAGGTCAAGACGCTGTTCGCGCTGGAGCAGGATCTGCTCAGCCTCGCCGAGGCGATCGGGCTGCACTATTTCCCGCATGGTCCGAATGCGAGCCGGCCGGAAAAGCTGACGGGGCTGGCGTGATCTACGACATCAGCCACGTCACCACCTACGAATATGAGAGCCCGGTCAGCTTCGCCCGCTGCACGCTGCGGCTGGAGCCGAAGGACGGCAACGGTCAGGAGCTGATCTCGCACAAGGTCGAGATCCGTCCGCGTCCGTCCGAGCGCAACGTCCGCCGCGACTTCTTTGGCACGCTGACCGAAAGCGTCGTGATCGAGGCCGCGCACCGCAATTTGCGCATCGACTCGCGCTCGCGTATCTCCGTGTCGCGCAAGCCGCCGGCGCGCGACGCCGTCAGCCCGTCCTGGGAGAGCATCCGCGACATCGCCTTCGAGGCCACGAGCCTCGGGCCATCCTCGCCGGTCGGCTATGTCTTTGCGAGCCCCCTGGTGCCTGTTCTGCGTCCCGTCAGTGCCTATGCGGCGTCGAGCTTTGCGCCCGGCGAGGGCATCATCAAGGGCGCGGTCGATCTGATGCATCGCATCCGCGCCGAGTTTCGCTACGATCCCAAGGCCACCGTGATCTCGACGCCGCTCAACGAGGTGTTCGACAAGCGCCACGGCGTCTGCCAGGACTTCGCCCATGTCATGATCGCAGGCCTGCGTGGGCTTGGCCTGCCGGCGGCCTATGTCAGCGGTTACCTGCGCACCATTCCGCCGCCGGGCCAGCCGCGCCTGCAGGGCGCCGACGCCACCCATGCCTGGGTGTCGCTGTGGTGCGGGGCCGAGCTCGGCTGGATCGATTTCGATCCGACCAACGATCTGCTCGTCGGCAACGACCACATCGTGCTCGCGGTCGCTCGCGACTTCTCCGACGTCTCGCCGGTCGACGGCATCATCGTCGGCTCGCCGAAGCAGAAGCTCGGCGTTGCCGTCGACGTGCTGCTGGTGGAGTGATCCGTAGTTTCACTGCCTCGCTTTGTGAACGAATGCATCGGCGTGCGGGAGATTTGTTTCTGCGCATGTCCCGACCGCGGTGCGCGGCCATCGTTTAATGCGTCGTTAACCCTGTCCCGCGACATATTGGCTCACGTTATTCCTGCTGAAGCCGAACCCATGGTCGAGGATCCTGCATTGCTGACGGACGCCGCCGGACAGCCGGCGATCGCGCGTCGTCGTGTCACCGTCACGGCGACCACGCCGGAGACCGCATGACGTCACGATCGATGGTCCTCCCGACGTCGCAAGCCGAGGCGCCTGATATTTCCAGTTTGCTGCGTGCGGGGCGCGAGCTCTACCGGAGCGGCGAGATCAAGCGGGCGATCGCGATCTTTCAGGCCGGGCTCGCGCTCGCGGCGACGGCGTCGATCGGTGTGGTGGTCGACGGCGTGGCCGACCTTCACGCCGCCCTCGCCAACGCCTTCATGCTCTGCGACGACATCGGCTCGGCGGCCGAGAACTACAAGGCCGCCTTGCGGATCGCGCCGCATCTCGTCGCCTGCTGGTGCAATCTCGGTATTGTTCACCAGCGCAGCGGCCGGACGCAGGACGCCATTTCGCTCTACCTCGAGGCGCTCCGGCGCAATCCCGGCCACCGGCCCTCGCGCACCAATCTGGTTGAGGCGTTGGTGGCGAGCCGTCAGTTCGCGATCGCAAGGACGCTGTTGCTCGAATTGCTCGAGGAGACGCCCGAGGATGCTGAGCTCCGCAGCCAGCTCGGCAAGGTCTGCTTCGCGCTCGGCGAGACCGCCGAGGCGGTCATACAGTTCGAGCAGGCCGTGGCGCTGGCTCCCGGGCAGGCCGAGAATTTCTACTGGGTCGGAGCCATCCGTCAGGCGCGCGGTGAGCTCGAGGCAGCGCAGGCCGCCTACGCCCGCGCCGTGCACACGCATCCGGTCCTGCGCAGGCCAGCCGCCAAATCGCCGCCGGCGTTCCGCGCGCTGGCGTTGTTTGCGCCCTTCGTCGGCAACACGCCGGTCGAATTTCTGTTCAAGGATTGCGCCTACCAGACCAGCATTGTCTCGCTGTTGCCGGGTAGCCCGCCCGATGGCAGCCTGCTCGCGGACGAGGCTGATGTCGTCGTCAACCTCGTCTCCGACGCCGACCAGGGCGCGGAGGTGCTTCCTCTCGTTGCCGCGATCGCAGCAAGCCTCGGCAAGCCCGTTGTCAACGATCCCGCAAGGATCCGGAACACCACGCGCGATGCCACGGCACTGGCGCTTGCCGACGTCGAGGGCTGTCGCGTGCCGCGCACGATCCGCATTGCGGCCTGCGAGGGGCTCCCTGGTGGCCTCGTCCTTGCCTTTCCTGTGCTGGCGCGCCAAGCCGGCATGCATGGCGGCGACGTCTTCGAGAAGCTCGCCGACGTCGCGGCGCTGACGGCATTCCTCGCGGCGCACGCGGACCATGACCGCTACGTGATCGATTATGTCGACTATCGCTCCGCCGACGGTTTTTTCCGCAAATACAGGTTCTTGTTCATCGGCGAGGAGATCCTGCCCTATCATCTGGCGATCGGAGGCGACTGGAAGCTCCATCGCGATGCAACCGACATGGCGCATCACGCCTGGATGCAGGAGGAAGAGGAGCGCTTCCTGAGCGCGCCCGGGCAGGTCTTCGGCGCGTCCCTTGACCGGGCGTTGCGAGTCATTCGCGATCGCATCGGTCTCGACTATTTCGGCATCGATTGCGCCCTCGACCCCGATGGCCGGCTCGTCGTGTTCGAGGTCAACGCCTCCATGCTGGTGCACGACCAGAATCCCGAATTTCCCTACAAGGACCCTTATATCCGCAGGATCAAGGTCGCGTTCGATCGCATGCTCGCGCGCCTTGCGCAGGGGAATTGACGCCGCCGTCCGCGGCGCCGTGCAGCTGTCCCGGACGACCGCGGCGCCGATCCGGCTCTCGCGCCGTTTTCCCACCAGAGGAAGCTTTGCCCATCGGCCATTGGCCGGGTCGGCCAGGCCCGCGGATCCGATCACTGGCTGTAGCGAACCGTGACTGCAACCGTGATGCTGCGCGGCAGTATGGGAGATGTTTACGTATTTTTGTTCCGACATTTGGCCAGCCGCCCCAGTTTGGGCTATGCTGAGCTTGCGTCGAGGACGAAAATGAAGCGTCGGGAGTTACCGTGGGACACCACCGACAGACGGGGCTGCATCCATGATGACGTTACCGCGACTGGCGGCGGAAACCCTGGAGAAGATGCTGGGTACGTTCATGCGTCGCCGGTACGACGACGTCTCTGCCAGGGTGCTCGAGGGGTCGACGCGCACGGCAATGGAATGTATCGGCAACAGCGACGCGCTGTACCACAACATCGAGCATACGATGTTGGTCACTCTGGCGGCTCAGGCCATCCTTTCCGGACGCAATCTTCATGCGCACCTTGCGGCGGAAGATTACCTCCATATCCTGATCGCCTGTCTTGCGCACGACATCGGCTATGTCCGCGGCCTTTTCCCGGAAGATGACGAAGACGGTTTCATTATCGATGAGGCCGGCACCAAGGTGTCGCTGCCGCGCGGCGCATCCGATGCCAGTCTGATGATGTACCATGTCGACCGCTCGAAGCTGTTCGTGCGGCGCCGGCTGCCGCCGATTCGTGGCGTCGACAGCGAGCGTGTCGCCCGTGCCATCGAGGGGACGCGCTTTCCGGCCCGCGAGGGCCAGGAGTACGACCATGAGGCCTCGATCCTGCGCGCCGCCGACTTCATCGGGCAGCTCGGCGATCCCAATTATCTGCGCAAGGCCAACGCGCTCTATTACGAGTTCGAGGAGGTCGGCATGAACCGCCAACTCGGCTACGACTCGCCCGCCGACATCGTCAACCGCTATCCGCAATTCTACTGGAATAGCGTTGCACCGCACATCCAGACCGAGATCGGCTATCTCAACAAGACCGAGATCGGCCGGCAGTGGATCGCCAATCTCTACAGCAACGTCTTCCGCGCCGAGCGCGACATCTCGCTGTCGGGCCCGCAGAAGTAAGACGTGATCCAAATCTGCTGATCCCGCGTTGAGACAGGGCAGAAGTCCTTTTCACGCGGTCATGCAGCTATGCGGACGACTTTGACGGCTCCCATCGTTTTCGTTCTCGTCGTGCTCGGCGTCGGCTGCGCGATCGGAAGCACGAACCTGCCGGGCCCCTGGTACGCTGGCCTGGTGAAGCCGCCGTTCAACCCGCCGAACTGGGTTTTCGCCCCGGTATGGTCCGTCATTTACCTCCTGATCGCGCTGGCCGGCGCGCGGATATGGCAGCAGGCACCCTACGGCGTCGCCATGCTGCTCTGGATCGTGCAGATGCTGCTCAACTTCGCCTGGTCGCCGATCTTCTTCACCTGGCATCGCACCGGCCTCGCACTCGGCATCATTGTCGCGATGCTGCTGGCGATTGTCGGCTTCATCGTCGCGTGCTGGCCGACGGACCGGACGGCGGCACTGTTGTTCGTTCCATATTTTGCCTGGGTCGCATTCGCGACCCTGCTCAATGCCAGCATTTTCATTCTCAATTGAGCAGGCCGTCAGGTCGCGGCTGCCATGATCTTCGCAGCCTGCCGCCGTATCGCGCCCAGCTCCGAACCGTCTTTACGATCGAGATTGGCGTATTGGTTCTTCATGCGTCCGTTGCCGGCGAAGCGTTTGCGGTGCTTGTCCAAAAAATTCCAGTACAGCGTCGTGAAGGGGCAGGCGTTCTCGCCGGTGGCCTGCTTGGGATCGAAGCGGCAATACCGGCAGTGATCGCTCATGCGGTTGATGTAGTTGCCCGACGCCGCGTAGGGCTTCGTACCGACGATCCCGCCATCACCATGCTGGCTCATACCGAGCGTGTTCGGCAGCGAGACCCAGTCGATCGCGTCCCAGAACATCGACATGTGCCAGCGATGAACATCGTAGGGCCTTACGCCGAGCAGCATGGCGAACAGGCCGAGGACCATCAATCGCTCGATGTGGTGGGCGTAGGCATGGTCGATGGTATGGCCGATCGCCTCGGCGAGACAGCGCATCTCGGTCTCGCCGGTCCAGTAGAAGCTTGGCATTGGAAGTTCGGCGCCGAGCGCGTTTTCTTCGGCATAGTTCGGCATGCGCTGCCAATAGATGCCGCGCACGAATTCTCGCCATCCGATGATCTGACGCAAAAATCCTTCCAACGCATTCAATGGCGCGGACCTGCTTCGCAGAGCCGATTGGACGACCTCCAGCGGGCGCAGCTGGTGCAGATTGAGCGGTCCTGACAGAACCGAGTGGTAGAGGAACGGCTCGCCGGAGCGCATCGCGTCCTGATAGGTTCCGAACAGAGGCAGGCGATTTGCGACGAAGTCGTCCAATTGGGTCAGCGCTTGGCCACGCGTGACCGGCAAGTTGAAATCGTCGAGCTTGCCGGGGCTGTCGGCGAAACGCCGGGCGACGAGCCGCAGCACCCCCGCCGTAATTGTGTCCGGCGCATGGGTCGGCCGAGCCGGGAGTGGCGGGCTATATTTGCCGAATGATTTGCGATTCTCGGCATCGAAATTCCAGGCGCCGCCGATCGGGTGCCCCTCGCGATCCATCAGCAAGCCGGTCTTCCGCCGCATGGCGCGATAGAACGTTTCCAGGATCGGCCGGGGGTGCCGCTCGGCGAACGTCGCGAATTCGTCGCGCGAACAGAGGAAATGGCGGTCGCTGCGGAACTCCGGCGGCTGGACCAACCGGCGCAGCTTTTCGGCCACCCGCCAGTCGCCCGGCTCGACGACGATCGTGCGCGCCGGCCTGAACATCTGCTGAGCGCGTGCGATCTCGGTTTCGAAGCGGCCAGTGTTTTCGGGGGCGTCGATCTCGACATAATGGACGCGCCGCCCGCGTGCGGCGAGTTCATCCTTGAAATGCCGCATCGATGCGAGGAAGTAAGCGATGCGCTTCTTGTGCTGCGGGATGTAGCAGGTCTCTTCCATGACCTCCATTTGCAGCACAACGTCCCGGCTGGGATCGAAGCCGTCGAACGCGGCGCTATCGAGGTCGAGCTGGTCGCCGAGCACCAGCACCAGATTCCCCACCTCTTGCTCCGGCTCGCCGGATCGGGCCATCCGCCGGCTCACGGATGAGGTAGGTTTGCGACCACATTTGGAGTGCAGGCGAGGCATTCCTCGCGCAGCGAGACGACCGTCCGCCGCAGCCATGTCTTGATCGTGCCGACCGGAACGCCGAAGCGCTGCGCCAGCATCAAACGGCTTTCGCCTTCAAGATAGGCCCGCGACAGCAACTGCCGGCGCTGATCGGGAAGCCTCTGAATGGCGCGGGCCGCGATCGGCTGGGCGAGGTCGTAGTCGAATGCGTCTTCGGTCGCCGCGGTGTCGGGCACCGCCAGCGCTTCATCGAGTTCTGCCGTCGGCACCTGCTTGAGCCTGACAGCGTCGATCGCGGTGTTGCGCATGATCGCGCACATCCAGGTGATCGGTGAGGAACGGACTGGGTCGAAGTGAGCGGCATGCTTCCAGATCTTCAGATACGCGTCCTGGAGCAGGTCGTCGAGGTCAGCGTTGTCAGGCGCGATCGGGCGCGCGGTCTTGCGCAGCTTGCTGCGCGTTGCGGCGAAAAGTTCGGCGAAGGCACGCTGGTCGCCGCGCCCGACGCGGGCGAGCAGATCGCTCAGGCGCTCGATCATCGGATCCCGGGCCGTCCGTCTGCCGCAGCTCATTCGCTCGTCCTCCAGCATCTCATGCCAGGAGAACGATCGGGCGGCGCGACTGGATCACATGGCAGCGCTCAAAGCCGCACGAAGGGCGAGATCAGCCGGCCAAGCCAGCCGTGCATCTGCAGATCCCCGCTCATGGCGACAAGGCACAGGCATGGCATGTCGCCGCCGACGATCGGCTGATGATCGACCTCGCCATCGCCGAAATCGAAATCGCCCGGCCGGTAATCGCCGCCCTGATGGCTGAAGCTGCCCTTGAGCACCAGGGTGAGCTCCGTGCCGGTATGCGAATGCTCCAGCATGCGCGTGCCGGGCGCCGACCAGAGCAGGAACGCGCGCGAGGTGTCGGCGCCGGGCAGGATGATCGGTTGCATCTTGACGCCCGGCGCCACGCGCCGGCTCTTGCCGAACCTGCAGCGGAGCAGGATCTCGGGAAGGTCGTCGTCGAGCAGCGGCACTGCTTGCGAAGAGGTCGGCGCCGGCGTTGACGCGGTCTCCGGCTCGTCGATCGCAGCCATGATGGTCGCGAATGCATCCTCCGCCATGGCGATCGGAGCGGCCTGTTCGAGCGCGGCGCCCGCAAGCTGCTCGATCGCGGCGATGAAACGCTGGCAGCGCGAGCATTGCGCGGCATGGACGCCGATGACGAGACGGTCCGCTTCGTCGAGCCGGGCTGCGGCAAAATCCGCCAGCAGATCTTCAGGGGGATGATGGTTGATGGTCATGTCAATCGTCCAAGAGATCTTTGAGCCGCGCCATGGCGAGCCTGATGCGGGACTTGACGGTCCCGAGTGGGATGCCGAGCCGCTCGGCGATCTCGCCGTGCGGCTGCTCCTCGATAAACGACAGCCGGATCACGGTGGATTGCTCGTCCGACAATTGCAGCAGCGCGGACGACACGCGCGAGACGTCGTCGCGCCTGACCATCATGGTCTCCGGCGAGTCCGCGACATCAGGCGTTTCATCCGGTTCGGCGCTCGCCGCTTCCTTGTCCAGAGCCCTGGCCTGCCGCGCCGCAGCCCTGGCGGAATCGATGCGCAGATTGCGCGCGATGGTGAAGATCCATGCCGCCGCGCCTGCCGTTCCGGGGTCGAACTGGGCCGCCTTTCGCCACACCGTCAGCAGCGTGTTCTGCGCGATCTCCTCCGCGGCGTCGGCGTTCATCCCGGTCTTGACCAGGAACCCCTTCACGCGCGGCGCAAAATGCTCGAACAACAGCTTGAACGCGTGCCTGTCGCCATGGGCCGCAACGCGTCCGATCAATTCAGCCCATTCCACTGTGACCTTGGGCCTTTCGCCTGGGAATCCTCGGGGCCGGTCCCGCCGGGGAGCCGCCGCAGGCTTGCTGCGCCATAGGGGCCTGCTCACAGCGCGAAGACCGGTCGTCATGGAGCCTCTGATAACATGTCCCATCCATAACGACGGGCCTCGCCATCCAGATCACTCCAGAACCGGCTTGTTTTACGGGTCCCGTTGAGCCGCGGCAAGCCTGCGATCGGCCACGGTTCCCGCTCGCAGCAAAGCTGAGGCCAACACAAACCGTTTGTTCATCGTCCAAACGCGTCTGTCGTTCCGATTCCGCCTTCCTATACCGGCGCTTAAGTCGCGGCATGGCAATTGGCCGTGCCGTCCTCGCCTGGACGACGCGTCTTTAGACGCCGCTAACCCTTTCTGAATCGGCCCTGATCCAATTGCGACCCCGCCTCGTACCTGCTTCCGGGAGAAAAATTTCGCATGTGGAATGCCCTGACCTGTCTGCCCAGCCAGCACGATCTGCGCTACGTCGCGGTCGCGGTGCTCGTCTGCGTGTTGGGGTCGCTCCTATCCATGCGGCTCCTCGCGCGCGTCCGGCGCAACACCGGGGCGCGGCGGTTCAATCTCCTGTTCTTGTCAGGCCTCGTGGCTGGTGCCACCGTGTGGACCACGCATTTTGCCGCAATGCTGGGATACCAGTCACAGCTCGCGCGCAATTTCGAGCCCGGGCTGACCTTCGCTTCGCTGCTGGCTGCGGTCATCTTCGCCTGGGTCGGCTTCTACATCACCACCCGAACCCGGCTCGGGCCCGCGATCGAAGGGGGCGGCGCGATCTTCGGCCTCGGCATTGCTGCGATGCATTATACCGGCATGGCCGCGGTCGAAATCCCCGGCCTGGTCGGCTGGAATTATCCGCTCGTCGCGCTCTCCGTCGTCTTCGCGGTCGGCTTCGGCGCGGTGGCTGCCAACCGCATTGCGCGACCGATCACGCGCTTCTGCAAATACGGCGGCGCGCTCGCCATGATCCTGGCGATCGTGTCGCTGCATTTCGCGGGCATGGCCGCGGTGTCGTTGTATCCGGTGTCGGACCTCGCGGTGCCGCCGCAGACGCTGTCGGATACGTTCATGATCACCAGCGTCGTTGTCGGTATCAGCCTGATGATGGCGATGGCAGCCTCTGCCTATGCGATCGATCTGCAGGCCGCCAACGAGGCGACCGAGAGTTTCAAGCATTTGGCGATGCATGATCCCTTGACCGGTCTGCCGAACCGCAACGGTCTCGTGCAGCGGCTGCACGATCTTCTCGCCGGCGGCGGTGATGACACCGCGCGCGTCGTCGTCCTGGCAATCGATCTCGACCGCTTCAAGGACATCAACGACGTCCACGGCCATGTCGGCGGCGACCATCTGTTGCAGCAGGTCGCCCGGCGCATTGCCGGACAGTTGCAGCCGGGAGAGTTTCTGGCTCGCACCGGCGGCGACGAATTCGTCGCCGTCAAGAGCGACGTGTTCGCCCGCGGCGAGGCGATCAAGTTTGCCGAGCGCCTGCGCAACATCGTGCTCGATCCGGTCGAATGGCAGAACCAGACCCTCGCGGTCGGTTGCAGCATCGGCGTCGCCTTGTTTCCGGAGCACGGGCAGGTCGGCGATCTTCTCGTCCAGCGTGCTGATCTTGCGATGTATCGCGCCAAGAGCCTCGGCCGGGGCAAGATCTGCACCTATGAGCCGTCGATGGACGAGGCGAGCCGCATTCGCGCCGAGCTCGCGATCGATCTCAAGCGCGCGCTCGCCGGCGACGAACTCGAATTGCACTATCAGGTCCAGAACGATACCGTCTCCGGCGGCATCGTCGGCTTCGAGGCACTGATCCGCTGGAATCATCCGCAGAAGGGGCGCATTCCTCCCGATGCCTTCATTCCGATCGCCGAGGAGACCGGGCTGATCATCGAGATCGGCGACTGGGTGATGCGGACAGCCTGCATCACCGCCGCGCAATGGCGCCTGCCGTTCAAGGTCGCGGTCAACGTCGCACCGATGCAACTCAACCACGATCTGCCGCGGCGCGTGGCCGAGATCCTGAAGCAGACGGGTCTGGCGCCGTCGCGACTCGAGATCGAGCTCACGGAAAGCGGCATCATCGCCGACCGTCAGCACGCGTTGCAGGTCGTTCTGGCATTGAAATCGATCGGCGTCACCGTGGCCATGGACGATTTCGGGACCGGCTATTCGTCGCTCTCGACGCTGCAGGCGTTTCCATTCGACAAGATCAAGGTCGACAAGAGCTTCATTCAAGCGGTCGAGACCAGTGCGCATGCTGCCGCGATCGTCAAGGCGACGCTGCTGCTCGGCCGCAGCCTCAATATTCCCGTGTTGGCCGAGGGCGTCGAGACCACGCGCCACCTCGATTTCCTGCGCGAAGAGGGCTGCAGCAGCGTGCAGGGCTATCTGTTCGGCCGACCGATGCCGGTCGAGATCGTGAACCGCATGATCGATGACGAGAAGGCGTCAAGACCACCCGCGACCGAGATGCGCGAGGCGGCGATGACGATCGAGGCGGCCTGAGCCGGCCGCTCAAACCTCTCGGCCGTGCCGCGTCCAGAGCTCGTAGACAGTGTCCCAATCCGGAAGCTGGTCCGGAGCATAGCCGAAGATCCTGCCGGTCCCGAGCTTCCGGAAGTTCTTCATGGCCTTCAGGTGCGCGCCGCTCGCAACGAAGCTGCGCATGCTGACGAGATCGGACCATGCCGTCAGCGTGTGATAAGTTCCGGCGACGACCCTCGCTTCGACCGCGACAACTCCGGAGGCACGGCGCGCCTGCGCCAGCGACTGCAGCGTTCGCCACCAGAACCTTGGCAACTGCGCGATGCCGTGCGGGCGGAAGCCGGTCATCGAGACATAGACCATGCTGCACCTCGACTGTGATGCTGCAGGAACGATGGGCAAAAAGGGTTGGATCACCGATGGGCAAGATATAGGCTCAGGCGACAGGCCGAGTGCGCAGCATGCAATACAAATCCGTCACGACCGATGTCCTGGAGATTGCCTATCTCGACTACGGCGCAGCGGATGGCTGGCCCTGCATCATGGGCCACGGTTTTCCCTATGACGTGAACGCCTATGCCGAGGCCGCGCCGATCCTGGCGGAGGCGGGCGCACGGGTGCTGGTGCCGTGGCTGCGCGGCTACGGGCCGACGCGGTTCCGCTCCGCTGAGCGACTGCGTTCCGGCGAGCAGGCGGCGCTCGGCGCCGATCTGCTGGCCTTCATGGATGCGCTCAAGATCGAACGCGCCGTCGTCGGCGGCTACGATTGGGGCGGCCGCGCGGCCTGTGTGGTTTCGGTGCTGCATCCGGAGCGCGTCGTGGGGCTCATCTCCGGCAATTCCTACAACATCCAGAACATCGCGCGCGCGATGGAGCCGGCATCGCCGCCGGAAGAGGCGGCGCTGTGGTACCAATACCTGTTCCACAACGAGCGCGGCCGCCGCGCGCTGGAGCGCGATCGCCGCGGCTTTGCCCGCCAGCTCTGGTCGATGTGGTCGCCGACATGGCACTTCGACGATGCGACGTTCGAGACGAGCGCGGTGTCCTTCGACAACCCCGATTTCGTCGAAATCGTGATCCACTCCTATCGCCACCGCTACGCGCTAGTCGAAGGCGATCCCGCTTACGCCGCGATCGAGGCGAAGCTCGCCACGCAGCCGCCGGTGCGTGTTCCGACCATCGCGATCGACGGTGACAGCGACGGCGTCAATTCCGGCACCGCGCATCATGCGAACAAGTTCGAGGGCTTTTTCCAGCGGCGCGTCTTCGTCGGGGCCGGTCACAATCTGCCGCAGGAGCGGCCGGCGGAATGGGCGCAGGCCGTGCTGGACGTGCGCAGAGCGGCGTCCTGAATTTCGCGGGTCGCGGGAACTTTTCGCGGTCGCCGTCGTCCAATCCTGAGCTGCATGTCGAGCTGGCTGGGAGGTGACCATGACCGAGGACAAGAAGCCAAGCGGGCCCGATCTCGCCAGCGGCGTGACGCTGGCCGCGTTCAAGGACGGCAAATTGCTTGGCCATGTCGGCGAGGATGACGTCCTGCTGGTCGAGGCCGGGGGCGAGATTTTTGCGATCGAGCCGCTGTGCAGCCACTACCACGGTCCGCTCGCCGAAGGGCTCGTGGTCGGCGACACCATCCGCTGCCCCTGGCATCACGCCTGCTTCGCCTTGCGCACGGGTGAAGCCACGCGTCCGCCGGCGCTGAACGCGCTGGCGGTGTGGGATGTCACGCGCGATCGGGACAGGATCATCGTTGCGCGCAAGCGGGAGGCGCCCGAACCGCCGTCAGCTCATCGCAGCGCCCCGACGCCCGAAAAATTCGTCATCGTCGGCGGCGGCGCGGCCGGCTTCGCGGCAGCCGAGACCCTGCGCCGCGAGGGCTTTGCCGGTGGCATCACCATGCTCAGCAATGACGGTGCGATGCCGGTCGACCGGCCCAATCTCTCCAAGGACTATCTCGCCGGCAACGCGCCGGAGGATTGGCTGCCGCTGCGTGGCGAGGATGATTATCGGGACTCCGGCATCGATCTCAGGCTCAACACCAACGTTGCGGCGATCGACCCGAAGACGCGCAGCGTGACGCTCGGCAATGGCGACAAGCTGCCGTTCGACCGTCTTCTGCTCGCCACCGGCGCCGAGCCGGTGAAGCTCCAGATATCAGGTGCCGATCAGCCGCATGTCTATACCCTGCGCTCCGTCGCCGACAGCCGCGCCATCATCAAGGCCGCGGGCAGCGCCAGGCGCGCGCTGGTGATCGGTGCGAGCTTCATTGGGCTCGAGGTCGCTGCGTCCTTGCGGGCGCGCAAGATCGAGGTGCACGTGGTCGCGCCCGAGCAGCGGCCGATGCAGAAGGTGCTGGGGCCCGAGATGGGCGACTTCATCCGCGCGCTGCACGAAGAGAACGGTGTCAACTTCCACCTCGAGGACACCGTGGAGAAGCTCGACGGCTTCAAAGCCACGCTGAAGAGCGGCGCCGTGATCGAGGCCGATCTGGTCGTGATCGGCATCGGCGTCAGGCCGCGCCTTGCGCTCGCCGAGCACGCCGGGCTTGCGGCCGATCGTGGCGTCAGCGTCAGCGAATATCTCGAGACCAGCGTTGCCGGCATCTTTGCCGCCGGCGACATCGCGCGCTGGCCCGACCCGCATTCGCGGCAGACCATCCGCGTCGAGCATTGGGTGGTCGCGGAGCGGCAGGGTCAGACCGCGGCGCGCAACATGCTCGGCAGGCGCCAGCGCTTCGACGCCGTGCCGTTCTTCTGGAGCCAGCATTACGACGTGCCGATCAACTATGTCGGCCATGCCGAGAGTTTCGACGACATCGCGACCGATGGCAGCATCAAGGACAGGGATTGCCTGCTGAAGTACCGCAAGGATGGCCGCGTGCTCGCGGTCGCCTCGATCTATCGCGATCTCGATAGTCTCAAGGCCGAACTCGACATGGAGCGGTCGCGCGCTTGATCTGCGTCAACGCCGGCGCCCGCCGGGCTGATCTGCTGCAGTGGCTCTGGCGCCGTGCTATCCTCGGATGTGCTCTGGGGCATCAAATGCAGGAGATGCGTCATGACGTCTGCTTCGGATACCTCTTCCCATCACGGCCTGGGCTCCGGCATCGCGGCGCTGCATGGCAAGTGGGGCTGGATCGTCGCGCTTGGCATCGTCTACCTGATCGCCGGCTTCGTCGCGCTCGGCAGCGTGGTGATGGCGACGGTCGCAAGCGTGATTGTGGTCGGCGCCATGATGATCGTCGCGGGCGCCGCCGAGATCATCGGCGCCTTCCAGATGAAGAGCTGGGGCAAGTTCCTGGTCTGGGTGCTGCTCGGCGTGCTCTACGTCATCGCCGGCATCCTCACCTTCGACAACCCGCTGTTCGCGGCAGTCCTGTTGACGCTGTTCCTCGGCGCATCGCTGATCGCGTCCGGCGCCGTCAGGCTGTTTCTCGCCTTCAGCATGAAGCGCGAGAGCCCGTGGGTGTGGGTGGCGCTGTCGGGCGCCATCACGCTGCTGCTCGGCCTGTTGATCGTGGCGCGCTGGCCTGTCAACAGCGTCTACATTCTCGGCCTGTTCCTCGGCATCGACCTGATCATGGCGGGCGCCGGCTGGGTGAGCCTCGGCCTGAGCTTGCGGCGGCGCCGTTAGACACGGTTGGGTGACAGGGACGGCGCAAGGCCCATCAGCAACTCGACGCAAGACCCTGTTGCGGAACTCGGCTGAGCTGATGCGCTGGCAAAAGGCAGCGCGCCGCGTGATCGCTTCGCGCGGACGATAAGCTCCGGGGAGAAACCATGAAAGCCGCTTTGGCCCTGGCCGCAGCGCTCGCTGCCGCCTGTCTGTCCACGCCTGCTTCCGCACAAAAATCCTATGGTCCAGGGGTTACCGACACCGAGATCAAGATCGGCAACACCATGCCCTATAGCGGGCCGGCTTCCCCGCTCGGCATCACCGGCCGGGTGCTCGCGGCCTATTTCGACGAGATCAACGAGAAGGGCGGCATTGGCGGCCGCAAGCTCAACCTGCTTTCGCTCGACGACGCCTTTTCGCCGCCGAAAACCATGGAGGCGGCGCGGCGGCTGGTCGAGGGCGAGGGCGTTGCCTTCATCTTCGCGACCATGGGCACGGCGCCGAGCTCGGCGATCGCAAAATATCTCAACGCCAACAAGGTGCCGCAGCTCTTTCTGATCAGCTCGGCCTCGAAGTGGAACGATCCCGCCAACATGCCGTGGTCGATGGCGCTGCCCTGGGCGCCGAACTACACCAGCGAGGCCGCGATCGATGTCGCCTATGCCCGCGCCAGGAATCCGAACGCGCGCTTCGCCGTGCTCTACCAGAACGACGACGCCGGCAAGGAATACTTTCGCGGCGTGAAGGAGGCGCTCGGCGCTGACGCCGACAAGGCGATCGCGATGGCGTCGAGCTTCGAGGTCGCCGACCCCACCGTCGATTCCCAGGTGCTGACGCTCGCCAACACCAAGGCCGACGTCTTCATGATCTATTCGGTGACGCCGCGCGCCTGCGCGCAGGCGATCCGAAAGGCGCACGAGGTCGGCTGGCAGCCGACCCGCTTCCTCGCTAGCGGCTGCGCCAACAAGGCGACCGTGATGGCGCCGGCCGGCCTCGATGCCGGCAAGGGCGTGCTCTCGCTCGGCTCGCTGAAGCCGTTCACCGCGGAGCCGAAGGACGACCCGGCGATGTCGGCCTATATCGACTTCATGAAGCGGCGCCTGCCCAATGCCGACATCAACAACGTCGCCGCGCTCTATGGCTACACGGTCGCCGAGGCGCTGGTGGTGGTGCTGAAGCAGTGCAGGGACGATCTGACGCGCGAGAACATCATGGCGCAGGCCTCGAACCTGAAGAACGTGCCGCTGTCGCTGCTGCTGCCCGGCATCACGCTCAACACCACGCCGCAGGATTTCCGCCCGATCAAGGACGGCTATATGCTCCAGTTCGACGGCAACGACTGGGTCGTGGCGAGCGAGTTGCTCAAGGGGACGTGAGGGGCTCTCCGCGAATTCGGACTCGTAGGGTGGGCAAAGGCGCTCCTGCGCCGTGCCCACCATCTGTAGATGATCGAGAGAAAACGTGGGCACGCTACGCTTTGCCCACCCTACGAGACCGGCGTCATGGTCGACGAGCGGGAGGATCAAAGATGGACTTTCAACACTCCGCCCGTTCGCTGGAGCTGCAGGAGCGCGTCCGCCAGTTCATGCGCGTGCATGTCGAGCCGGTCGAGGAGCTCTATTACGAGCAGGTGAAGCCGGAAGCCGCGCGCCACAGGACGCCGCCGGTGCTGCAGGACCTGAAGCGGCTGGCGCAGAAGCAGGGGCTCTGGAATCTGTTTCTCTCCGGCGAGCATGGTCCCGGATTGACCAACCTCGAATATGCGCCCGTGAAGGAGATCATGGGCCGCATCCTCTGGGCGCCCGAGGTTTTCAATTGCTCGGCACCCGATGTCGGCAACATGGAGGTGCTGGCGAACTACGGCACGCCCGCACAGCAGGAGCGCTGGCTGAAGCCGCTGCTGGAAGGGCGCATCCGCTCCGGCTTCTCGATGACCGAGCCGCAGGTCGCCTCCAGCGATGCCACCAACATCCAGTGTGCGATCCGGCGCGACGGCGACGACTATGTCATCAACGGCCGCAAATGGTTCACCTCGGGCGCGATGAACGAGGATTGCGAGATCCTGATCGTGATGGGCAAGACCGCCCCCGATGATCCCGATCGTCATCGCCAGCAGTCCATGATCCTGGTGCCGCGAGCAACGCCCGGCGTGCGCATCCTCAGGGACATGCTCACCTTTGGTTATGACGACGCCCCGGTCGGCCATCCCGAGATCGTCTACGACAATGTCCGCGTGCCCGCCGAGAACATGCTGCTTGGAGAGGGGCGCGGCTTCGAGATCGCGCAGGGCCGGCTCGGCCCCGGCCGCATCCACCATTGCATGCGGCTGATCGGCTGCGCCCAGCGCGCGCTGGAATTGATGTGCCAGCGGGCGGTGTCGCGCGTCGCCTTCGGCAAGCCGCTCGCCGAGCAGGGCTCGGTGCGCGAGGACATCGCGCACTCCTTCTGCGAGATCGCGCAGGCGCGGCTGCTCACGCTGCAAGCCGCCGACAAGATGGATCGCGACGGCAACAAGGCCGCGCGCGACCTGATCGCGGCCGCCAAGATCGTGGTGCCGAGCATGGCCGCGCGCGTCATCGATCGCGCCATCCAGATCCACGGCGCCGCTGGCGTCTCGCAGGATACGTTCCTCGCGCGCGCCTATGTCTATGCCCGCTTCATCCGCATCGGCGATGGACCGGATCAGGTGCACCTCGCAGCCGTCGGCAAGGAGCTGATCAAGCACGGCGGGGTGATGGGATAAGCGAGGCTCGTACCTCCCGTTGCAGACGGATCCCCAGTTCCGTGCCATCTGCGGTTTTCACGGACATGACGCAGCGCTGAGCGCGCGAGGGATCGAGACACCGTAACTCCACGGGTCATGCTGCTGACTCAATCTCTGTCTTAGACGGCGACAACGAAAGCACGAGGCGGGAATCGCTCTGGTTCCCGCGACGGTTCCTTGAGCCCAGGGGTGGGCTCGAATCCGCAAAAGACTGGCGCAAGCCCGAAAACGCTGACGCGTTCGCTTTGCCATGGTCTGCCGCATCGGGAACCGGACGAAAAATCAAAGGAGAAGGAATGATGTTCCGCTCGAGCGCCGCGATCTGCGGCGCCCTGACTGCGCTTGCCGTGTCTGCCGGCGTCGCCCGTAGTGAAGCAAGTGGGGTTCAATCAAGCGCCGTCGTGGAGGCCGCCTGTGAGGGGGCGATCGTCGGCGCGGCATCCACGTATAATCCGTTCAAGCCCGGCAAGGAGGAGGGCGGCCCGAAAACAGCGTCTGGCGAACGTTACGATCCCGAGAGGTGGACTGCCGCGATCAAGACGAGCCTGCGCCAGAAATTTGGTGGCGTCCAATTCGGCGCGCGACCGAAATTCGCGCTCGTCGAGGCCGTCGGCAAGAAGGTCATCGTCAAGATCAACGACGTCGGACCGCTGAGACCCGGCCGCATCATCGATCTCAACGAGCGGACCATGCGCCATTTCGATCCGAGCATGGAGCTCGGCGTTATCCCCGACGTCACGGTCAGGCCGCTGTCCGGCGACGATTGGACGGCGGGGCCGGTCGGCTGACGATATGGCGGCTCACGCGTTGCGAGACGACAGCGGCCCGTCTCCGACTTTGACGTGATCGGTCGGTGGCAGCGCGGCGCCGGCCGGCGGCCGTGCCGCCTCGTCGGAAAAGTTCGCCGGAACGAGCCGCGTCCGATCGATCGACAGGTCGAATATGTCGAACCGGTTGTAGTAGCCGACGACGTCGTGGAATTGCTTCGGCTCGACGCATTTGTTGAGATCGATGTCTGCGTAGGCGATGCCTTCCTCGTCCTGGAACGTGTCGCCGAAGGCCTCGCCTGTCGGATCGACGAAGAAGCTCGCCGCGCGCGGGGTCTGGTCGATCACGTCGGCGACGCTGGGATCCCGCGCGATCAGGAAGGCCCGCATCGGCGCATCCATATATCCGGCGGTGACGATCCCGAACGCCTTGGCCTCAAACGAATGCGCGCTGGCGCGGATGCGGTTGGCCGCGACATTGTTGAAGTTGCCGCCGCCGCTCGGCCTGCGCGTCGGCCACATCGGCGGCCAGCTCGAGATGTGTACCTGCTCGCCCTGGGCCATCAGGGCAAAGCGGGCGAGCGGATTGGTGTTCTCGCCGCAGATGAGACATCCGATCCGGCCGAGCCGCGCCTCCGCCACCTTGAGGCCGGCGCCGTCACCCGAGGCCCAGACCAGCTTTTCGTAAAACGTCGGCACCAGCTTGCGGTGATGCACGAGGATCTCGCCGTCGTCCCCGATCAGCAGGTTCGAATTCCACAATCCGCCGGCACTGACCGGGGAGCGTTCGCTGATGCCGACCGAGACGGTGACGCCGAGCGAGCGTGCTTCGGCCCGCAGCCGCGCGACCTCCGGGCCGTCGATCAGGACCGATTGCTCGGCCATGCGAACGAACAAATCATGGTTGTCGATCGGTGCCCAGAGTGCGGCCCAGACCGGAAAGGCCGGGATGTAGGTCTCGGGAAAGGCGATCAGCTCCGCGCCGGCCCTGGCGGCCTCGCGGATGATCGAGATGGCCTTCTCCGTGGTTGCAGTGCGGTCGAGAAAGACGGGTGCGGCGTGGATTGCGGCGGCCTTGAAACGGGGGAGCATGGGATCTTCCTGGCGTTCTGATCGACCGGTCCGGTATCATCGCCCATTCGATCGTGTGCATAGGAATTATCGCAAGGCCGGTTGCAGAGGATCGGTCGCCAAATCCGAAGCAGGACAAGTCTGGAACAGGAATTGCACATCCCTGCCTGAAGTTCGCGAGGAGTCCGCAATGTTCGACACGCTCAACTGGGATGATTTGCGCGTCTTTCTGCACGCCGCCCGCGCCGGCAATCTCAGCCAGACCGCCAAGCGGTTGCGGCTCGATCACTCCACGGTGAGCCGGCGCATCGCCCAGATGGAAGCCTCGCTCGGCACGGCCGTGTTCGAGCGCCACCGCACCGGATTGAGGCTGAACGAGATTGGCGAGCGGCTGCTGCGCCATGCCGAGAAGGTCGAGAGCGCCATCATCGCCATTCACGAAGAGGCCAGCATCGGCGACACCGAAGGGCTCGCCGGCACGGTCCGGCTTGCGACGATGGAGGGCATCGCCTCGCTGTACCTGGCGCAACGCTTCAGCGCGTTGCGCAAGACCATGCCGCAGTTGACCGTGGAGCTCGTGACCTCGGCGCAGACGGTCTATGTCCACAAGCGCGAAGCCGATCTGTTCGTGTCGTTCTTCCAGCCGCCAGGCCCGGGGCTGATCTCGGAGCGAATCGGCAAGTTTGGCCTCGGGCTTTACGCGAGCCGGAGCTATCTCGACAGCCACGGCGCGCCTGAAAGCTTGCGCGATCTCGAGCAGCACTGGTTCGTCTCCTATATCGAGGACCTGATCCAGGTGGATTCGGTGCGATGGCTTGACGACGTCATCGAGGAGCCCAGGATCGCCTTCCACTCCAACAGCATGATTGCGCAGATGAACGCCGCCGCGGGCGGGCTCGGCATCGTGCTGCTGCCGAGCTTCGCTATCGCCGGCAGGCCGGACCTCATTCCCGTGCTGCCAGGTCTTGCCTCGACCAGCCGCGAGGTCTGGCTGAATGTGCACAGCGATCTCCAGTTCGCCCCGCGCATCCGCGCCGTCCGCGCCTTTCTGCGCAACACGTTGAAGAACGACCCGGACATGCAGCTGGGACTCGCGCCGATGCCGCAGATGCGCACGGCAGATTGCAAAAATCCGTAGTTCCCTTTGTTGCGGGCGGGCCGGAAGGTGCCTTCAACCGCCGGCGGCCGAGTTTGCCGGTCAGATCCGCCGGCACGCAACATCGAGAACCGCAATGGACGCACGGAGTGATACGGCAACCAGGGCAAGGGGCGAGGCTCGAGCGCTGGCGAGGCAGAGGCTTTGGATCGCGCTCGGCCTGAGCGGTGCGATGATCGTCATCTATTTCACCTTCATGGCGCTGTTTGCGTTCGACAAGCCGCTGCTGGGCCAGTTGCTGGCGCCGGGATTGTCACTCTGCATCCTGCTCGGTCCGCTCGTCATCGTCAGCTCGTTCCTGCTGTGTCTTGTCTATGTGCTGTGGGCCAACCGGGTGTTCGATCCGGCTTTGCGCGATCTTGATCGATAGGGGAACGACATGGGCAGCAATGCGATCTCGATCGGCTTCTTCTTCGCCTTCATGGCGCTCACCCTTCTGATCACCTACTGGGCGGCGCGGCGCACGCGCACGACCGAACACTTCTTCGCGGCCGGCGGCGAGGTGACGCCCTGGCAGAATGGCTGGGCCCTGGCCGGCGACTTCCTCAGCGCCGGCGCGCTGCTCGGCATTGCCGGCATCGTCACCTCGAACGGTTTTGACGGCATGATCTACTCGATCGGCTGGCTGGTCGGCTGGCCGATCATCCTGTTCCTGATCGTCGAGCCCTTGCGCAATGTCGGCCGCTTCACTTTCGCGGACGTGGTGGCCTATCGTTTGCGGCAGAGGCCGGTGCGGGTCGCTGCGGCGGTCGGAACCCTCGCGGTGATCCTGTTCTATTTGATCGCGCAGATGGTCGCGACGGGATCGCTGATCAAGCTGCTGTTCGGCCTGTCCTACGCATGGTCGGTGGTGCTCGTGGGCAGCGTCATGCTGGTCTACGTGCTGTTCGGCGGCATGCTCGCCACCACCTGGGTGCAGGTGGTCAAGGCGGCGCTGCTGATGGCGGGTGGCGTGCTGCTTGCCTTTCTCGTGCTCACCCATTTCGACATGAACCCGCTGAAACTGTTTGCGGCTGCGTCGCAGAAATACGGAGCAAAGGTGCTTCAGCCCGGCTCGCGGGTGGTCTCCGGCCAATGGGACGCCGTTTCGCTCGGCCTCGGCCTGATGTTCGGGACGGCCGCGATGCCGCATGTGTTGATGAGGGCTTACACGGTGCGCGACGCCAAGGCGGCGCGCCTGTCGATCCTCTATGCCACGGGCCTGATCGGCTTCTTCCATCTCATGGTGTTCATCATTGGCTTCGGCGCGATGGTCCTGGTCGGCCCCGAGGCGGTCACCAAGGCGGGCGGTGGCGGCAACATGGCGGCGCCGCTGCTTGCACTCGCCGTCGGCGGCAACGCCTTCTTCGGCTTCATCTGCGCGGTGGCGTTCGCGACGATGCTCGCAGTCGTTGCCGGTCTCACCCTGTCCGGCGTCGCCACCCTGTGCCACGATGTATGGACCAACGTGGTGCGCAACGGCACCGCCTCCGAGGCGGAGCAGCTCAAGGTCGCGCGCATCGCGACCGTCCTGATCTCCGTGCTTGCCGTCGTCCTCGGGGTCGCCTTCGAAGGCCAGAACGTGGCCTTCATGGCGGGACTTGCATTCTCGGTGGCGTGCGCGGCGAACTTCCCGTCGCTCGTTCTCGCCATCACCTGGCGCCGCTTCACGACCTCGGCCGCAGTGGCCAGCATTCTGGTGGGAACGCTGAGCTCGCTGCTGCTCATCGTGCTGTCGCCGACCATCCAGGTCGACGTCCTCGGCAAGACGCTGGCGCAGGTGGAAAACGCCTGGTGGTTCGTGTCGCTACGCAACCCGGCCATCATCTGCATGCCGTTGTCGTTCTGGGTTGCGATCGTGGTTTCGCTGTTGACGACCGAAACGAACGCAGATGCGACCTTCGCAGCCCTGCAGGAGCGCATCCTGTTCGGACGCGCACAACCGGTCCCGGTGCCGCGGGACTAGGCCGGGGCACCGGCCAGGCGCTGGAATGACATCGTCAGCCGACACTATGAGCCCTGGGATCGGAATCATCTGGTGCTCGATACCGCCAATGATTCGATCGATCGTCTGCTTGAACGGGCCCAGACCTATCTCCGCGGCGCGACCGGATGATCCGGCTCTGGCTCACCGCGACATCTTGCCGTTGCCAGCTTCGTCATCATCCGTTCAAACTTGCCGGCTAATCTTCCCTTCGACGATTGGTTCGCCGGATGTACGCGAACTGCATCGCAAGCCTCGGCTTTCGCGCCGGGGCTTTTCGTTGTCGTCGCGCAGGAGACCGGCTGGAGCCTCGGGCTCCGGGCTCCATTCGGATTCATCCCGCCGGCAGCTCGTCGAGCGGCCAGATCGGACGGCGGACTTTCCGGTAGGGCAGCTTGGAGAGGTCGTTGGTGGCAAGGCCGCCGCTATCGGCCAGGATCACCTCTTTGGCCATCGGCCCGAACGCCGCACGGAAGTGGTGTGCGGACTTGACCGCGACGATGCGGAACTCCGCCGGCTCTGCCCCGAGAATGCGGAACATCTCCTGATCATAGGTCTGCAGCGTGTTGGTCGAAATGGCGATGGAGATGCCGTCGACCTCGAGCAAGGCTGAGGGGCCGAGCGTCATGGGCTGACCGGCATTCATCGGCCCCTCGCACACGAAGGCGCCGTCCGACAGGCCGGTCACCCGCCCGGTCAGCGTGAGCGGAGGTCCGTAGCTGGCGGGATGGCGCTTGGCACCGAGGACGATATCCAGCGTGGCTCCAAGGCCGGCGAGATGGCAGCGGGCCGCAGCTTCAGGGTCGCCGAGGACGCCGAACAGCACGCTGCGGACCTCGGCTTGCAGCAGCGCCTCCAGCAGGCGGACACCATCGCCGTAGGCGCCCGAACCCGGGTTGTCGCTGAAGTCGCCGATCACGAGGGGACGGGTATCGGCGACGTCGGCTGCGGCCGCGACGGCAAGCTCTGTCGCGGCCGGCAAGTCGAGCGGCGTGACCGTCACCTCGGCGCGCCGGCGGACCATCTCGTCGTGGAGCGCCGAGGCGGCCTGCCGCGCGGCCGCCTCGGCGGCGTTGTGGGAGGCATCGAAAGTGACCTGGACGCTGGGCCCGACCTCGGCAATGTCCGCGCGGCTGAAGCCCGCGCAGACATCGACGGACAAGAGGCCGGGCGTTTGCGCCTGCATGGAAGCGGCGCGCGCCAAGAGGTCGCTCATCACGCCGCCCTGGGTCCGGCCATGATTGCATCCGTCCAGCAGGGGTCCCTGCAGGCGGAAGACTTTCGGGCGGGTCGTGCCGTCCATCGCCGACTGCAGCAGCTCGGCGGCGCGGAACGCCGTCTCATACTGGTCGATATGCGGGTAGGTTCGGTACGGCAGCATGATGCTGGCCAGCCGGCCCATCCGTTCGGTGACATTGGCATGCAGATCGAGCGTCACCGCAATCGGGATGGTTTCGCCGAGACGCTTGCGCAGTCCTTCGAGCAGCGCCCCCTCGGCGTCGTCGTCGGTCTCGGTCACCATCGCGCCGTGCAATGCGAGGATGACGCCGTCGAGTGGTCCCTTTTCGCAGGCATCGAAGACCAGGCGTTGCAGTTCGGCCCAGCACTCGGCGGTCACCTTCCCGGATGGGGTGGCCGCGGCGGCGACCGGCTGCACCAGCGTCCAGCCGTAACGTTTGGCTGCGGCCAGATGCGCGGCGATCTCCATGCGGGTGTCGGCCAGCGCGCCGGCGATCTCGGCATCAAGCAGAAATAGCCGCTTGCGATAGTCCTCGAGCGTCGTCGGAACGATGGAGAAAGTATTGGTCTCGTGGGCGACTTGCGCCGAGAGAACGCGCCGCGTCTGGCTCATGGGATTCCTTCTTGGTCTTGCTCTATGCAAAGTTCGGCCGCGCCGGCACGCGTCGGTCTCCGCAAGGGATCAGTATCGCGGGACGAGGCAAAACGCCAATTGAAGCATGGACGTCCCGAGGACGCTGCTATCGGCCGCAGTGAGGGGAAGGTCGCCGGCCGATCCGGGAAGACACGCGGGTCGCGCCGATGGTGACATTATGCCCGTGTTTTGCCCGACGAGTCAACTTGATTTCGAAAAATCAGCAGTCGGGCGGATATGGACGGCCAAGCCGTTGATGTCACTCGCCCCGGCTACTGTGCATGGGGTTGTTTTCGAAATCTGTTGGCGAAGGCCCTGCGGCCTCGCGGGATGACGATGCGCCGTCATCCCGCCTTGGCGGTGCGGCTGTCCGCACGCAGGTTCTGGAAGAACTTTTCCACCTCGCGCGACAGCGTCTCGGCGGTCGCGGTCACGCTGCTGGCGGCCGTCAGCACGGAGGCGGCGGCCGTGTCGGTCTCGCCGATGGCATCGCGCAGCGAGGTGATGTTGGCCACCAGCGTCTCGTTGCCCTGCGCGGCCGACTGGGCGTTGGAGGAGATCTCGCGCGTGGCGGCGTCCTGCTGGCCGACCGCGCCGGCGATGGCCGTGGTGACCTCGTTGATCTCGCGCACCGCGCCGCCGATCTCGCGGACCGCGTCGACCGCGTTGCGGGTCGAGGCCTGGATCATCGCGACGTTCTCGCTGATGTCGGCGGTGGCCTTGGCGGTCTGACCCGCCAGCGCCTTGACCTCGTGGGCGACGACGGCGAAGCCGCGGCCGGCCTCGCCGGCGCGCGCGGCTTCGATGGTGGCGTTGAGCGCGAGCAGATTGGTCTGCTCGGCGATGGTCTGGATGAGGGTCAGCACGCCGTCGATGCGCTGCGTGGCGGCAGCCAGGCTCTCGATCTCGGCGATCGACTTCTCGGTCCGCTGGCCGGTCTGCTCGACCGCGCCCGCGCTCTGGCGCACCTGGCGGCCGATCTCCTCGACCGACGCGGAAAGCTCCTCGGCCGCACCCGCCACCGCGGTGACGTTGTGCGAGGCCTGCTCGGTGGCATTGGCGGCCGTGCCGGCGCGGCTGCTTGCATCCGCGGTGACGCGGGTGATGGTCTGCGCGGTCTCGCGCATGACACTGGCGTTGTCGCTGAGGCCGCGCATGATCGCGCCGATCGCCTCGCGAAACGTCTCGACGGATTGCTCGATGTGACGCGCGCGTTGCTCGCGCGCGGCGGAGTCCTGCGAAACCTGCGAGGCGAGCTTGCGATTGCGCCCCATCGCGTCCTGGAACACTTCGATGGCACGCGCCAGCGCCCCGATCTCGTCGGCGCGGCCGGCATGCGGGACCACGACATTCTCGGCACCGTCGGCGACCTGCTTGATGGTGGCGGTGATGGCGGCGAGCGGCCGGGCGATCGAACGGGCGATGATGATGATTCCGATCACGACCAGGGCCAGCGCCACGCCGCCGAGGCAGGTCAGCACGAAGGACAGCGTGCGGTTGGTTTCGGTTTCGAGGGCGATCTGCCTGGCACGCTCGGCATAGACCTTGGACAGCGCCTCGAGATCCTTGTTCAGCGCCGAGCGCACCGCGCGGTTGGCGTCGTTGTCGCCCCACTCACGGCCCGCGGCGGCGTTGATCTCCACGCCGCGGCGGACCAGCTCCTTGCGGAAGTCGACGAACTGCTCGATGCGCTGCTTGAAGGTCGCGAACTGCGCGGCGTCGTCGGACTTGACGATGCCCTCCCATCCCTTCACCACACTGAGGATCTGCTCGTTGAACTTGAGCAGGCCCTCGCCGTATTTCTTCACCACCGCCGGCTCGGTCGACATGTAGACGCCGCGCGATTCCATCACGACCGCATAGACCAGCGAGTTGACGCGCTCGACGTTCAGCGCGGCCGCATTGGCCGTCTCGATCGCATTGGTCAGGTCGGCACTGCGGCGGCTGTTGTAGTCGGACAGCATCGCGATCGCCGCGGTCAGCAGGGCGAACAGCGCGAAGATCGCGTAGAGCTTGGTGGCAAGCGTAAAGCGGCCTGCCAGCGAAGCGGCATTCCCGGATCGGTCTGATGTCATGGTGTTCAGGGGTCTGGAATGGCCAGCAGCGGCCGGTGAGTCAGGTCGTGTGGAAATTGATGCAAAACTATGCGGAACTAAGATGGACGTGGTGTTAACGCGAGGCCCCGGGAACCGCCGGGGATGCCCGCGGAAATACGCGGCATTTCAGCCGGTTGCCTCGGGTCTATCGATTTCCGGCAGATTGCCCGCGGCCTGCACCAAACATCGGCGTGCACGGAGGCCGCCGAGCGCGTATTCCCTTCCGTCGGGACTATCATCTGGGCCAGGCCACTGGCCGGTGATTTCAGGAGGGGCCTTTGGTCTACCGCCACGCCATCGACGCCACGACCTACACCTTTCCCGACCTGCGCGACCTCCTCGCCAAGGCGACGCCGCCGCGTTCCGGCGACCGGCTGGCCGGGCTCGCCGCTGTGAGCGCCGAGCAGATGATCGCCGCGCGAATGGCGCTCGCGGACGTTCCCCTGGCTCAATTCCTGAACGAAGCGGTCATCCCCTACGAGGCCGACGAGGTCACCCGCCTCGTCATCGACAGCCATGACGCCAAGGCCTTTGCGCCGGTCTCGTCGCTGACCGTGGGGGCCTTTCGCGACTGGCTGCTGTCGGACGCCGCCACGCCCGAGGTCTTGCGAAGGCTTGCGCCGGGCATCACGCCGGAGATGGCGGCCGCGGTCTCGAAACTGATGCGCAACCAGGATCTGATCCTGGCCGCGCGGAAATGCCAGGTGACCACCGCCTTCCGCAACACCATTGGCCTGAAGGGCCGGATGAGCACACGGCTCCAGCCCAACCATCCCTTCGACGATGCCAAGGGCATCACCGCCTCGATCGTCGACGGCCTGCTGCTCGGGGCGGGCGATGCCTGCATCGGCATCAATCCGGCAAGCGACGATCCGGCCGTCATCGGCCAATTGCTGCGGCTGCTGGATCAAATCATCGCGCGGCTGACGATTCCGACGCAGAGCTGCGTGCTGACCCATGTCACGACGACGCTGTCGCTGATCGGGCAGGGTGCGCCTGTCGACCTCGTCTTCCAGTCGATCGCCGGCACCGAAGCCGCGAACCGCAGCTTCGGCGTCGACCTTGCGCTGCTGAAGGAGGCGCGCGAGGCCGGGCTGTCGCTGAAGCGCGGCACGGTCGGTGAGAACGTGATGTATTTCGAGACCGGGCAGGGCTCGGCGCTGTCGGCGGGGGCCCATCACGGCGTCGACCAGCAGACCTGCGAGGCGCGCGCCTATGCGGTGGCCCGCGCCTACGCCCCGTTGCTGGTCAACAGCGTGGTCGGCTTCATCGGCCCGGAATATCTCTACGACGGCAAGGAGATCATCCGCGCCGGGCTGGAGGATCATTTCTGCGGCAAGCTGCTCGGCCTGCCGCTCGGGATCGACATCTGCTACACCAACCACGCCGAGGCGGACCAGGACGACATGGACAATCTCCTGACGCTGCTCGCGGCCGCCGGCGTTACCTTCATCATGGGGGTGCCGGGCGCCGACGACGTCATGTTGAACTATCAGTCGACATCTTTTCATGACGCGCTCTATGTCCGGGACGTCTTCTCCCTGCGGCGCGCGCCGGAATTCGACGACTGGCTGGCCCAACAGGGCATTGCAGGCGGCGATTTCCGCCTGGCCGGCGACGCAGGCCTGCTGCCCGATTTTGCCTCGCGGCTGATTGCGTGACGCTGCGAACCGCCCGGCCGTCAGGAAACCATCTTTGCCTCCAGGAATTATGCTCACGCCACAATATTGAGAAATTCCACCGCCAGCATTACGCTGTGTGTCTGGCTGGCAATTTCCGCAACCAGGGTCGAGTGGCGGGGGAGCTTCAATGCGAGCTGAAAGCAACGGTACGTCCCGGCGGATTCTCTGCGTGTTTCCGCGCTACACGTCCTCGTTCGGCACTTTCGAGCATGCCTATCCGCTGACGGACGGCGTCCGCGCCTTCATGCCGCCGCAGGGCCTGTTGCTGCTGGCGGCCTATCTGCCGAAGGAGTGGCAGGTCAAATTCGTCGACGAAAATCTCCGCCGCGCGACCAGGGAAGAGTTCGAATGGGCGGAAGCCGTGTTCGTCAGCGGCATGCACATCCAGCGCCAGCAGATGAACGACATCTGCCGCCGTGCTCACGAGTTCGACCTGCCGGTCGCGCTCGGCGGTCCGTCGGTCAGCGCCTGTCCGGACTATTATCCCGCGTTCGACTATCTCCATGTCGGCGAGCTCGGCGACGCCACCAATGAGCTGATCGCGATTCTTTCGCGCGACACGTCGCGGCCCGAAAGCCAGGTGGTGCTGACCACCAAGGACCGCGTGCCGATGACGGAGTTTCCGATCCCGGCCTATGAGCTGGCCGACGTGAAACGGTACTTCCTCGGCAGCATCCAGTATTCGAGCGGCTGTCCCTACCAGTGCGAGTTCTGCGACATCCCCGGCCTGTACGGGCGCAATCCGCGCATCAAGACGCCGCAGCAGATCATCGCCGAGCTCGACCGCCTGCGCGAATGCGGCATGACCGACACGGTCTATTTCGTCGACGACAATTTCATCGGCAACCGCAAGGCCGCGATGGACCTGCTGCCGCATCTGATCGAATGGCAGAAGAAGACCGGCTACGTGATGCGGCTCGCCTGCGAGGCGACGCTCAACATCGCAAAACGCCCGGAAATTCTCGAGAAGATGCGCGAGGCCTATTTCATCACCATCTTCTGCGGCATCGAGACGCCGGATCCCGACGCGCTGAAGGCCATGCAGAAGGACCACAACATGATGGTCCCGATTCTGGAGGGCGTGCGCACCATCAACTCCTACGGCATGGAGGTGGTGTCGGGCATCATCATGGGGCTCGACACCGACAAGCCGAACACGAGCGATGCGCTGCTTGCTTTCGTCGAGGAGTCGCGGATTCCGCTGCTCACGATCAACCTGCTCCAGGCGCTGCCGAAGACGCCGCTATGGGACCGTTTGGAAAAGGAAGGGCGCCTGGTCGATGACGATGGTCGCGATTCCAATGTCGATTTCCTGCTGCCCTATGACGAGGTCGTCGCATCCTGGAAACACGCCATGAGCGTCGCCTACGAGCCTGAGAAGGTCTACGCCCGCTTCCAGTATCAATGCGACAATGTCTATGTGCATCGCCTCAAGATGCCGGTGCCGGACGAGATGAAGACCTGGCCGAACATCCGTCGCGGGCTCGTCATGCTGCGCAACATCTTCTGGAAGGTGGGGGTGCTCGGCGACTACAGGCGCGTGTTCTGGAAGTTTGCGCTGGGACGCATCAAGCGCGGCGACATCGAAGGGCTGATCGGCTGCACCATGATCGCGCATCATCTCATCACGTTTGCGCGGGCGGCCACCAGCGGCAAGCAGAACGCCTCGAACTATTCGATCCGGCTGCGCGAAGCGTCCGTGCCGGCCGAATGAGCGACAAGCCCGTTCCGGCGCGCCCGATCGTCGATCTCAGATCGTTCACGCCTGCGCGCGTCGCGCTCGGGCGCAGCGGTGCGAGCCTGCCGACCAAGCCGCTGCTCGATTTCACGCTGGCCCACGCCCGCGCCCGCGATGCCGTGCATGCCGCCTTCGACGCGCCACATCTCGCGGCCGCGGTGAGGGCGCTCGGCCTTGCCGTCACCGAGGTCAGGAGCCGGGCCGCCGATCGAACCGATTATTTGCGCCGGCCGGATCTCGGACGGCAGCTCGATGCGGGCTCCACTGCGGCACTGGCGGAGAGTGCCACGGCGCCCTGTCAGCTTGCGATTGTCATCGGTGATGGATTGTCGGCCGCCGCGATCCACGCCCATGGCCTCGCGCTGCTGCAGAGCTTGCGGCGGCGGCTCGGCGAGGGCGAGGCTGTCGTGATCGGCCACGTCGTCGTCGCTTCAGGCGCGCGGGTCGCGCTCGGCGACGAGATCGGAGCTATTCTCGGCGCCCGCATGGTCCTGGTGCTGATCGGCGAGCGGCCGGGCCTGTCTGCGCCCGACAGCCTTGGTGCCTATCTGACTTTCGCGCCCAAGCCTGGCCTGACCGATGCCGAGCGCAATTGCGTGTCCAACATCCACAAGGCTGGGTTGAGCTATGACGAGGCGGCGCTCAAGATCGCCTGGCTGGTCCGGGAGGGGCTGGCGCGACGGCTCACCGGCGTCGCGCTCAAGGACGAGAGCGCCGACCGTGCGCCGCGTCGAATTGGCACGGCTTTGCCCGAATGACGGGCATTCCGGCAAAATCGCTGCATCTTGATCGATTCGGAGACCCCTGGCGTGCTTGCGAGAAGGGTGATTGACCTGCTAAACCGCTGCCGGCGATTTTCCGCGCAATTTCAAAGGGCCAGCCTCCCATTGGCAAGCCTCCCCTTGGTATGGCGTTTTCAAGCCGTTCGCGGAGCGCAGTAAGCTCACAGCTAGAGCCGATTGAGGAACTGGACAAGGCATGCTCGAAAAGCACAGCGAGAGTGAGGTTCATGTCGACAAGGTCGAGCAGGGGCCTGCGTCCTCCATCGCCTTCGGACTGGAGCGTCTCGGGCTGATTGCGGTCCGGGCGCCGATCGTCTCCTGCATCATCCTGCTCGCCCTCATCGTCGGCGCCGTGTTCGGCATCGAGCGGATCAAGATCGACGATTCGCTGTCGCAGCTGTTCCGTTCCAACACCCGCGAATTCCGCCAGTACGAAGAAGTGACGAAGAAGTTCCCGGCCGAGGAATTCGACGTCCTCGTCGTGGTCGAGGGCAAGACCCTGCTGGCGCGCAACAACCTCGAGAAGCTGCGCGACTTCGTCACCGACATGCAACTGGTCGAGGGCACGCGCGGCCTGGTCTCGCTGTTTTCGGCGCGCCAGGCGCCGGCGCCGGGCAAGCTGCCGGCCGCGTTGTTCCCGGCCGAGTTGCCCGAGGGCGCGGCCTATGACAAGTTCATCGAAACAGTCAAAAACAACGAGATCATCCGCGGCAAGCTGTTGTCCGAGGACGGCACGCTCGCGCTGATCGTGCTCTCGCTCGATCCGGAGGTGGTTGCCTCCAGCAAGCTCGGCAAGACCGTCGGCGATATCCGTGCGCTGATGAAGGATGATCTCGGCGACACCGGGCTCAGCGCGCAACTCTCCGGCGTTCCGGTGATGCAGCTCGAGATCCGCAACGCGGTCGAGCGTGACGGCCTGACCTACAACATTCTCGGCATTCTCGCCGGCTGCATCATCGCCATCATCTTCTTCCGCAAGATCTCGTTCATGGTGGTGGCGGCGTTCCCACCGATGATCGCGATCCTGATCGCGCTCGGCGCGCTCGGCTGGGCCAATTTCAATCTCAACATGTTCCTGAACGTGATGACGCCGCTCATCATGGTGATCTCGTTCTCGGACTCGATGCAGCTCACCTTCGCCGCGCGCGACCGGCTGATCGCAGGCCAGGACAAGTTCACCGCGTTCAAGAACGCGGTGCTGGTGGTCGGCCCGGCCTGCGTGCTGACGCACGGCACTGCCGGCATTTCCTTCATCGCGCTGCAATTCTCCGATTCCGACCTGATCCGCAAGTTCGGCGAGGCGGGCCTCGCTGCCACCATCATCGCGCTGGTCACGGTGCTGTCGCTGGTGCCGGTGTTCGGCGTGCTGTTCGTGCGCAACGAGAAGATCTTTGCGGTCAAGTTCCAGAGCGCGGATGCCGGCGTGCAGGCGCTGCGCAATTTCTGCTACTGGATCGCGGTGCGCATGGTCGGCCGGCCCGGCCTGTTCAGCCTGATCGCGCTGCTGTTCGTCGCCAGCCTCGGCGTCATCTATGCCAATCTTCAGCCGCGCTACCGGCTCGCCGACCAGGTGCCGGACAAGCGCCAGGCGGTCGCCGCCAGCAACCGCCTTGACGCCAAGCTGACCGGGGCCAATCCGGTCAACGTGCTGATCCAGTTCCCCAAGGGTGAATCGCTCTACTCGCCGGAGACGCTGCAGACCATCGCGGACGTGCATGCGACCGTCGAGAAGGCCGCGGGCGTCGGCAATGTCTGGTCGCTGGAGACGCTGCGCCGCTGGCTCGCCGAAAAGGCCGGCAGCGACGACGTCGCCACTTTGAAGGAGTATGTCAACGTCATCCCCGAGCATCTGGTGCGGCGCTTCATCGACGCCGAGCAGGACGCGGTGGTCGTAGCCGGCCGCGTGCCGGACAAGGATTCCAGCCAGCTATTGCCGATCGTCGACAAGCTTGATGCCGAGCTCGATGCCGTCCGCAAGAAGCATCCGGGCTATGAGGTTGCCGTCACCGGCCTTGCCGCGATCGCCGCGCGCAACTCCGCCGGCATGATCGAGAAGCTGAACCGCGGTCTCACCGTCGAATTCGCGCTGGTGGCCATCTTCATCGGCCTCGCCTTCCGCTCCTGGGTGGTGATGTTCGCCTGTATCCTGCCGGGCATCTTCCCGGTGGTGATGTCGGGAACGGTGCTGTGGGCGATGGGCGAGGGGCTGCAATTCGCCAGCGTCGTCGCGCTCACCGTCTCGTTCGGCCTCGGCCTGTCCGCGACCATCCACTTCCTCAACCGCTTGCGATTGGAGAGCAAGCCGGGCGTCGGCTCGGCGCTCGCGGTGGAGCGCGCGACGGTGCTGGTCGGCCCGGCGCTGATCCTGACCACGGTGGTGCTGGCCTGCGGCCTCGTCGTCACCGTCTTCTCGGATTTGCCGTCGCTGCGGCTGTTCGGCTGGCTCAGCGCCTTCTCGATGGTGGCGGCGTTGGTCGCCGACCTCTTCATCCTGCGGCCGACGGCGATGTGGCTGATCAATCTGCACGCCAAGCTGCAGGGCGACAAGCCGGCGATCTGACCGGGGTCATTAGGCGGCCACCGAATCGCAGCACACTGGCTGCGGCTCGGGACATCTCATGCGGCATGACAGCGCGATCACGGCGTTTCAGCAAAAGCGGGGCGGCGAGGCAGCCGCCTTCTTCGCGCCGTTCCTGGCCCCTCGCATGAGGCTGCTCGACATCGGCTGCGGCCCGGGAACCATCACGGCCGCGCTTGCGGAAATGGTTGGCATCGCCATCGGCGTCGATATCGAGCCGCACCCGCTCGCTGCGGCCCGGCAGATTGCCGCGCCATCGGCCGCAACCAATCTTTCCTTCGTCGAAGCCGACATGACCGCGCTTCCATTCGGGGACGCCGCGTTCGACGCGGTCTTCTTTCATGCGGTGCTCTATCATCAGGGCCCGGCAGCGCTGACGCGAACGCTTGCCGAAGCGCGTCGCGTGCTGAAGCCGGGCGGGATGCTTGGCACGCGTGACGCCGATGTCGGCGGCAACATTCTTTATCCTGAGCTCGAGGGCGTGCGCCTCGCGCTCGAACTCTGGCAGCGCTGGTATGAGCATGACGATCCGGACGCGCTTCGCTTCGGCCGCCGGCAGAGCAGCATTCTTCGCGCGCACGGCTTCACTCCGGTCTGGGCCGGCGCGAGCTATGTCAATCACAGTGCCGATGCAGCAAGCCGTGCGGAAGCGGTTGCAGATGCCAGGCGGAGCCTGCTTGGTCTCGGCCCGCAGCTTCTCCACAAGGAGCTAGCGACCAACGAGGAGATTGAGGCGGCGCTTGCCGGCTGGGACGCCTGGGGATGCAATCCGGACGCGATCTACTTCAGGTGCCGCTGCGAATGCGTCGCACGCAAGCCGTAAGCCAATCCATCTCAGCAAAAAGCCCCCGGCTCGCGAGAACCGGAGGCTCGTTCCTCTTGGAAACGAGAATGGCGATCAGCCCTTCGTCATCGTGATGTTGACGCCACGGATCTCGCCCTTCGACGAGATCTGCACCGTCTGCTTGGAGCCGTTGGTGCGCAGCGACAGATTGGCGGCAAAGCCGTTGGCTTCGACGAACACGTCGATCTGGCCGCCGCCCGCGGTGCCCTGCAGATTGCCGAAGATGTTGCGGTTCGACTCGCTCCAATTGCCGGAGATGCGGTCGCCCTGACTCGTCACGTCGCTGGTGAGGTCGAACTTGTAGCTGTCGGACGCGCAATGCAGGGCCTGCTTGAGGCCGAGGCCGCTGCCGGCGACTTTGTAATCCGCCTTGCAGCGGATGCGCTCGGTCGAACCGTCGGACAGCGACACCGTGCCGGTGCCGGTCCATGCCCCGTCGAAACCGGCGAACGGTCCGGACGACTGCGCGTGGCCTGCAGTAACCGAGAAGAGCAGTGCAGCCCCAATGCCGGCCGCCTTGATCGCATGTCCAGATCGCCCAAAGAATGTCATCATCAATATCCCGTTTTGGAACGACGTCTCTTCGTCAAGGGACGTCTCGCCACATCGAAAGTTTAGTGTTGTGAGCCGGTGTCAGGTTCAAGAGGGTTCAAGGCCTGACCGTTCGTGGCGTGTTGCTCTCGGAGCGGTTGCCACGGTCCATCCCGATTTCTCTTTGTTTCCATGTGCTTCTGGCTCAAACGGCCGGGCCGACAGATGCAGCGCTGCAACAGGTATGCAGTAAAACACCGCCTGCCAGAATTATGACGTAGTATCAATCCCTTACATCTGTCAATGAAGGTTGAGGGAAGCCCTGATTTGGCAGGCGCGGCGCCAATTTGGCCGCAATTGCCAGCGCTTGTGGCCTTCTCCGGCGCCGCTCTCATCCCGCGGTAACTTGCCATCAGAACAATCTGTTCCGTCGGCCCTGTGCTGTCCGGGATTGGTGCGATTCTGCCGTCAGAATGAAGGAATACAATGCGTAAGCTTCTCGTCGCTCTCACCGTGCTGTCGGCAACCCTGTCCACGGCTGCGTTCGCCCAGCAGGGGCGTGGCACGGACGCCGAGCAGAAGGCCTGCACGCGCGACGTGCAGAAGTTCTGCCGTCCGGTTATCGACCAGGGCGATTTCACCATCCTGGCCTGCCTCAAGGAGAACCGGGCCAAGATCTCGCAGGCCTGCGACCAAGTCCTGAAGAACCACAACCAGTAAGCTCGGCCACTGGCCCACAAAGGCGGCCGCGGGCCGCCTTTTCAGGCCGGATCCGCATAGGGCTGCCATCGCGCGACAGGATTGGTTTTGCGGCCGTATTCCCCTATATGGGGGCCGCGGCGGCGTCGCCGGCATCAGCCCGCGAGCGCAAAAGCCCTTTCTGTCCAAACGATTGTTGATCAGCCCTCGATGACCTCTGCGAGCGAATTGCGATCCGGCAAGGGTGACCGCGACGAGAATTTTCCCGTCGCGTCCTGGATCATTCATCCGCGTCATCGCGCGCTGATCCTGGCCTATTACAATTTCGTCCGGACCGCCGACGACATCGCCGACCACGCCACCCTGCCGGCCGACGAAAAGCTTCGCTACCTCGACCTGCTCGAGGCGGAACTGCTCGGCAAGGGCGACACCCAGGCGGAGGCCGTCGCGCTGCGGCGTGCGCTGGCCGAGCGCGGCATGGCGCCCCGCCACGCGCTCGATGTGCTCATCGCGTTCCGCATGGACGTGACCAAGCTGCGCTATGAGACCTGGGACGAGGTCATCCACTATTGCCGCTATTCGGCGATGCCCGTCGGGCGTTTCATGCTCGATGTCCATGGCGAGGCGACCTCGACCTGGGCTGCGTCGGACGCGCTCTGCGCGGGCCTGCAGATCAACAACCACCTCCAGGATTGCGGCAAGGATTTTCGCGAGCTCAATCGGGTCTATCTGCCGCGCGACGCGCTGGCCGCAAGCGGCGCCTCGGTTGAGCAGCTCGGCCTGGCGCAGTCGCCGCCGGCGATGCTGGCCTGCCTTCAGGGCCTCGCGGCGCGCAACGAAGCTCTGCTCAATGAGGGCAGGTCGCTGGCTGCGGAAATCCGGGATGTTCGCCTCGGCGTCGACGTCGCGGTGATCCAGGCTTACGCCGACCGCATCGTGCGCCTCTTGAAGGTGCGCGATCCCCTGCGCGAGCGCGTGCATCTGAACAAGCTCGAACTGCTCACCTTCAGCCTTGCCGGCATCGCCGGAGAGCTCGGCCGCCGTGCGATCGGCCGCAAGGCCATCTCGAGACCGGGGACCGCCCATGACGCTTGAGGCGACCGCGCCCGGCGCCAATTATGGCTCGTCCGCATCGAACAGCTCCTTCTACGCTGCGATGCGCATTCTGCCGCGCGACCAGCGCGAGGCGATGTTCCAGATCTACAGCTTCTGCCGCCAGGTCGACGACATCGCCGATTCCGACGGACCGCGCGACGAGCGGCTTGCCGCGCTTCAAGAGTGGCGCAACGACATCGACGCGCTCTACCAGGGCAATCCGCCGCCGCGGCTGAAGGATTATGTCGCCTCGGTGAAGACGTTCGGGCTGAAGCGCGAAGATTTCCTTGCCATCGTCGATGGCATGGAGATGGACGTGCCGCAGGACATCCGCGCGCCCGACATGGCGACGCTCGATCTCTATTGCGACCGCGTCGCCAGCGCCGTCGGACGGCTGTCGGTGCGGGTGTTCGGCCTGCCGGAAGAGGACGGCATCCTGCTCGCCCATCATCTCGGCCGCGCGCTCCAGCTCACCAACATCCTGCGCGACATCGACGAGGATGCGGGCCTCGGCCGGCTCTATCTGCCGCGCGAAGCGCTGCTGCATGCCGGCATCACCTCCAACGATCCGAGCCGCGTGATCGCCGAACGCGCGCTGCCGAAAGTGTGCCTGTCGCTGACGCAGCGCGCGAAGGCGCATTTCGAGAAGGCGGACGAGATCATGAACCGCAACAAGCGCCGCGTCGTGCGCGCGCCGCGGATCATGTCGAAATATTACCACGCCATTCTTGACCTCCTGATCGCCCGCGGCTTCAACGCGCCGCGCCAGCCGGTGCGTGTGTCCAAGATCACACGCTTCGCGATCCTGTTCCGCTACGCTTTTATCTGATGCAAAACACAGCTCACATCATCGGCGCTGGAATTTCCGGCCTCTCCGCCGCTGTGCGGCTCGCCAATGCCGGCTTCAAGGTCGCCGTGCACGAGGCGACCCACCAGGCCGGCGGCCGCTGCCGCTCCTATTTCGACGGCGCCACCAATCTCACCATCGACAACGGCAATCATCTGCTGCTGTCGGGCAACAGCCACGCGCGCGCCTATGCGCGCGCGATCGGCACCGAGGCCGGCCTGGTCGGCCCTGACAGCGCTCAGTTTCCCTTCGTCGACATCAAGACCGGGCAGCGCTGGCAGATCGATCTCGGCAACGGCCGGCTGCCGACCTGGGTGTTCGACGAGGGCCGCCGCGTCCCTGATACGGGCCTTACCGACTATCTCAAGCTGGCGCCGCTGATCTGGGCGTCGGAACGGACGCTGGTCGGCAAATCCATTCCGACGGAAGGCATTCTCTATCAGCGCCTGGTGCAGCCGCTGCTGCTGGCCGCGCTCAACGTCGATCCGCCCGAGGGCTCGGCCGGGCTTGCCGGCGCGATCGTGCGGGAGACGCTGCTCGCGGGCGGGCAGGCCTGCCGCCCGCTGATCGCGCGCGATGGCCTCAGTGCCGTGCTGATCGAGCCTGCCGTAAAATTCCTCACCGAGCGTAGCCACACCGTTCAGCTCGGCCATGAGCTGCGTTCCTTCGTCGCCACCGAAGGCAAGGTCACCGCGCTGAACTTCGGCGGCGAGGACGTGGTCCAGTTGGCTGCGGGCGACATGATCGTGATGGCGGTGCCGCCGCGCGCCGCGACGAGCCTGCTGCCGGGCCTGACGGCGCCGACCGAATTCCGCGCCATCGTCAACGCACATTTCCGCTTTGAACCGCCGGCGGGCTCAGCGCCGATCCTCGGCGTCATCGGCGGCGTCGTGGAATGGCTGTTTGCCTTCCCGAACCGGCTGTCCGTCACCATCAGCAACGGCGATCGTCTGGTCGACATGCCGCGCGAGGAACTGGCGCAGGCGATCTGGAATGACGTCTGCAAGGCGGGCGGTGTTTCCGGCGAAATGCCCCCTCCATTGCCCCCCTGGCAGATCGTACGCGAGCGCCGCGCCACATTTGCGGCGACGCCGGCGCAGAACGCCCTGCGTCCGGGGCCGGTCACTGCGCTGAAAAACCTGTTCCTTGCCGGCGACTGGACTGCTACGGGATTGCCTGCAACGATCGAGGGATCGGTCCGGTCAGGTGACCGCGCGGCCGATCTGGTTCTCGCCGCAAAGCGGCCCTGACGGGCAATGCCGGTCATATTCAATCGACGTCAGGAGCAATCGAGCGACATGGATTCGGTGGACACGACCAGCCGCGAAGCTTTGGAATCGAGCATTGCGTCGGCCACGCAAGGCGTGCTCGGCTTGCAGCAATCCGACGGCCATTGGGTGTTCGAGCTCGAAGCCGACGCCACCATCCCGGCGGAATACGTGCTGTTGCGGCATCATCTCGGCGAACCGGTCGATGCGCAGCTCGAGGCCAGGATCGGCAATTATCTGCGCCGCATCCAGGGCGCCCATGGCGGCTGGCCGCTGGTGCATGACGGCGCCTTCGACATGAGCGCCAGCGTGAAGGCCTATTTCGCGCTGAAGATGATCGGCGATTCCGTCGACGCCCCGCACATGGTGCGGGCGCGCGAGGCGATCCGTTCGCGCGGCGGTGCCGTCCACAGCAACGTCTTCACCCGCTTCACGCTGGCGATGTTCGGCGTGCTGACCTGGCGCGCGGTGCCGGTGTTGCCGGTCGAGATCGTGCTGCTGCCATTCTGGTCGCCGTTCCACCTCAACAAGATCTCCTATTGGGCCCGCACCACCATGGTGCCGCTCCTGGTGCTCGCGGCGCTGAAGCCGCGCGCGCGCAATCCCAAGGGCGTCGGCATCGACGAGCTCTTCCTGGAGGACCCGCGCACGATCGGCATGACCGCGAAGGCGCCGCATCAGAGCCTGGCGTGGTTCCTGCTTTTCCGTTCGCTCGATGCGATCCTGCGCGTCATCGAGCCGATGTTTCCGAAGAGCCTGCGCCAACGCGCGATCGACGCGGCGCTCGCTTTCACCGAGGAGCGCCTCAACGGTGAGGACGGCATGGGCGCGATCTATCCGCCGATGGCCAACATCGTCATGATGTACGACGCGCTCGGCAAGGATGAGAACTATCCGCCGCGCGCCACGACGCGGCGCGGTCTCGACAAGCTGCTCGTCATCAACGGCGAGGAGGCCTATTGCCAGCCCTGCGTCTCGCCGGTGTGGGACACGACGCTGACGGCACATGCGCTGTTGGAGGCCGGCGGCGACAAGGCGGTGCCAGCGGCGAGGCAGGGCCTTGACTGGCTGATCCCGAAGCAGGAGCTCACGGTGAAGGGCGACTGGGCGGTGAAGCGGCCGGACGTGCGCCCCGGCGGCTGGGCCTTCCAGTACAACAATGCCCATTACCCCGACCTCGACGACACCGCCGTCGTGGTGATGTCGATGGATCGCATGCGCAAGGAGCACGGCATCGCCGGCTACGACGCCGCGATCGACCGGGCCCGCGAGTGGATCGAGGGCATGCAGAGCGACGATGGCGGCTGGGCCGCCTTCGACGTCAACAATTTCGAATATTACCTCAACAACATCCCGTTCTCGGACCACGGCGCGCTGCTCGATCCGCCGACCGAGGACGTGACCGCGCGCTGCATCTCCATGCTGGGCCAGCTCGGCGAGACCGAGACAACCAGCAAGCACGTCGCCGATGGCGTTGCCTATCTCAGGAAGACCCAGCACCCCGAGGGGTCCTGGTATGGCCGCTGGGGCATGAACTTCATCTATGGGACCTGGTCGGTGCTCTGCGCCCTCAACATGGCCGGCGTCGACCACACCGATCCCATGATCCGGAAGGCCGCGGCCTGGCTCGCCTCGATCCAGAACAAGGACGGCGGCTGGGGCGAGGACGCGGTCAGCTACCGGCTGGATTACCAGGGCTGGGAATCGGCTCCCTCGACCGCCTCGCAAACGGCATGGGCCTTGCTTGCGCTGATGGCGGCAGGCGAGGTTGATCACCCGGCCGTCGCCCGCGGGGTGGAGTACCTGATTGCAACACAGAACAAAAAAGGGCTGTGGGACGAGCAGCGCTACACCGCCACAGGCTTTCCGCGTGTATTCTATTTGCGATATCATGGTTACCCGAAGTTCTTTCCGCTATGGGCGCTGGCGCGGTATCGGAACTTGCGGAACACCAACAGCAGGGTGGTAGGGGTCGGGATGTGACTTTGGGGACGGGGGACTACGCTACCGCGGGCAATGCCATCGACCCGCGGCCGATATTGATTGTGACCGGTTTGGTCCAGGAGGCCCGCATTGCGGCCGGGCCCGGAATGGCGGTCATCTGTTCATCCAGCAGCCCGACCCAGTTGCGGGCGCTGCTGACCGTGGTCGATCCCGAGACGATTCGCGGCGTGATTTCGTTCGGAGTGGCCGGCGGGCTCGACCCGACGCTGCGCTCCGGTGACGTCGTGCTGGCGACCGAAGTGCTCGCCGGCGACGCCCGCTGGGCCGCCGGCCTGTCGCTCGGCGACGACCTCATCGACCGCCTAACGTCAGGTCGCCGCCGCGTCGTGCGCGGCAGCCTCGCCGGCGCCGAGGAGGTGGTCACGAAGAGCTCCTGCAAGGCGGCGCTGCATTCCGAGACCGGCGCCTCCGCCGTCGACATGGAAAGCCACATCGCCGCGGCCTACGCCGCCGAAGCCGGCTTGCCGTTCGCCGCGGTCCGCGTCATCAGCGATCCCGCCCATCGCGCGCTGCCGGCCATCGCCCGCGCCGCCATCAAGCCGAACGGCCAGATCGACCTCGCCGCCGTGCTGCGCGGCATCGTGCGCAACCCGGCGATGCTGCATGCCCTGGTCTCGACCGGCATCGACTTCAACCGCGCGCTGCGGTCTTTGCGCGGCTGCCGCGACTATCTGATCGGCACCGAGCTCATCGACAGCGAGGCCCTGGTCTCCAAGGCGGCCTGACCTGTTGATGCGATAAAACAAAGGCCCGGTCGCGTGGGCGACCGGGCCTTTTGCTGTGTGGTTTGGGCGGCCGTGCTCACTCGGTCGCCTCCATGCGGTTGCGGTCCACCACAAACAGCGTCCGCCGCATCATGCCCTCGACGATGGCCGCCGCCTCGCTGGGACGCAGATAGATCGCCGTGGACTTGAGCAGCCAGGGCAGCACCGCTTGCTCGAGCCGCTCCTCATAGGCGCGGCGCATCATGTCGAAGGCCTGCAGGCCGGGTCCCGCCAGGATCACGTGATGCGGGCGCAGCACGGATATCGTTGCCGCGACCGCCTCGGCAAGGGCACGACCGGCCTGCTGGAAGACGTGCTCGAGGCGGGAATCGCCGCTGCGCGCTCGCTCGCGCAGGAGGGCCATCTGCGCCTCGGAAGGCTGTTGCGCCGCTGCCGGCGGCAGGTCGAGAAAGGTGCGGGCGTCGCGGTAGAGCGCATAATCGGCGAGATGGGCCTCGATGCAGCCGCGCTGGCCGCAGCGACATTGCGGTCCGTTCGATCCCAATTTGATGTGGCCGATCTCGCTGCCGGCGCCGGCGCCCCAGCGCGCTTCACCGTCGACCACGACGCCCATGCCGACGCCGTGGCCGACCATGATCGTGGCCGAGAGGCCCTGCGCCAGCGACGGCTCTGCGGCGGTGAGGGCGAGCGCAACCGCGACGGCGTCATTCGCCATCACGACTTCGGCGTCGAAAGCCTGGCGCACCGGCGTCACCAGATCGACATCGGTGACGGACAGCGCCGGACTCCAGAGATGCCGGCCGGTGTCCGCGTTGACGATGCCCTGGAGGGCGATCCCTATTCCGAGCAGGCGATGGCGCGGTGTGGCGGTTGCTTCAAGCATCGCATCGATCTGCGCAATCACGAGATCGCACAACGCGCCTGCATCGAGAGCCCGCGTCGCGATTTCGAGCCGCGATTGCGCCAGGCTCGAGCCGCTGAAATCCGCGATCAGCGTTTCAATCAGATTCATGCGCAGCGAGATCGCAATGATGCGGCCGAATTCCGGGTTCAGCGTCAGCAGCACGGCGGGCCGGCCGCGGCGGCGGCCGTTCAGCCCGTCCGTATCGTCCTCATCCGTGTCGTCGGACCATGAGGTTGCCGCTGCTTCGGTCTCGCGCAGCAACTCTTCCGCGATCAGTCGCGACGTCAGGCCTGAGATGGCGGGGAAGCTCAATCCCGTGCTCCGGGCCAGCTCGACGCGCGGCAATGGTCCCTGGCGCCGTAAGACTTCGACCAGGCGGCCGCGGTTGGAGCCGCGGCCGATGCTTGAGGCGCGTCTCGGTGGCTCGATTGGGTCAACCATGTTGTCTCTTTAATTTATTACGTGAAATTAATTTAGAGGCAGAAGGGTAGTGTGACCAGAAAGGCACAACCATACGGCTCCGTTTGCGGGCCATATTTACTATTATCATACCTCATGTACTATTTCCGCTTGAAGAGAGAGCCAGTACATCCTGTTTTTGGTGTTTTTGCTCTGCGACATTTCTTCTCTACGTGAATAAAATAGGGCGCAAAAGCGCCGGGAAATCCCCCGTCAGGGGGCAAAGGGAGGTGCAGATGAACGGATTGATGAAGAAATTGCTAGTGCCGTTGCTCGCGACTGCCGCGTTCGCAATGGCGCCTGATATGGCGCAGGCCCAGCAGAAGAAGACCATCGCGCTCGTCACCAACGTTGCGGCCGATTTCTGGACCATCGCCGGTCGTGGGCTCGAAAAGGCCCAGAAGGAGCACCCGGACTACAATATCGAATTGATCGTCACCAACGAGGGCACGGCGGCCGGCCAGCGGCGTGAGCTGGACGACCTTCTGGTGCGCGGCGTCGCCGGCATCTCCATCTCGGTCGACGATGCGCCTCATGCGACCGAGCAGCTCAACAAGGTTGCGGCCAAGACCGTGTTGATCTCGACGGACAGCGACGCGCCGCAGAGCAAGCGCCTTGCCTATATCGGCACCGACAACGTCGCGGCCGGGCGGCAGGCAGGCGAGGAGATCAAGAAGGCGCTGCCGAACGGCGGCAAGATCGCGCTGTTCGTCGGCACGATGGACGCGGACAACGCCCGCGAGCGGGTGCAGGGGATCAAGGACGCGATTGCCGGCACCAAGGTCGAGTTGGTCGACGTGTTCACCGATCAGGTCGACTTCGCCAAGGCCAAGGCGAACATGGAAAACGTGCTCGTCAAATATCCCGACATTGCGCTGTTGTCCGGCCTTTGGAGCTACGAGACGCCGCTGATCTATGACGCGGTCAAGGCGGCGGGCAAGGCCGGCAAGGTGAAAATCGTCGGCTTCGACGAGGACCAGCGCACGCTGCGGGGAATATCCGACGGGACAATCGAATCCACTGTCGTGCAGCAGCCGTACGAATTCGGGTATCTCTCCGCCACCAACATCATCAAGACGCTGAACGGCGACAAGTCCTGGATCCCGGCTGACGGCAAGCTGATCGTGCCTACTCAAGTGATCAGCAAGTCCAATGTCGCGGAATTCACCGCAAACCTGAAGGCGCTGCTGAAGAAGTAACGTCAGCGCCTTCGACGCCCGGCTGGCACAGTCGGGCGTCGTGCGGGAGGAACGAATGGCCGAAACCCTGTTCGAGCTCGCCGGGATCAGCAAGTCCTATCCCGGAGTCATGGCCCTCGACGACGTCAGCCTGCATGTGTATCGCGGCGAGGTGCTGGGCTTGATCGGCGAGAACGGCGCCGGCAAATCCACGCTGATGCGCGTGCTGGGTGGCGTGATCGCGCCGACCAAGGGTGTGATCCGCATCGGCGGCACCGAGCACGACCGGCTGACGGTGAACGAGGCGACGCAGGCCGGCATCGCCTTCGTGCATCAGGAACTGAACCTCTTCGAAAATCTCGACGTTGCCGCGAACGTCTTCATTGGACGGGAGCGACTTGTCGGCGGCCCGCTGAAGCTGGTGGATGATGCACAGATGCGCGCCCGCGTGACGCCGCTGCTCGAGCGGCTTGGGGCCGATTTCACTCCGGACACGCTGGTCGACAATCTGTCGATCGCCGAGCGCCAGCTCGTCGAGATCGCCAAGGCGCTCTCGATCGACGCCCGCGTGATCATCATGGACGAGCCGACCTCCAGCCTGACGATTTCGGAGACCGAACGGCTGCTGGACGTGATCGCCGACCTGAAGGCGCACGGCATCTCGGTGATCTACATCTCTCACCGGCTCGGCGAGATCATGACTTGTGCCGACCGTGTCGTGGTGCTGCGCGACGGACGCACGGTGGGAGAGCTGGCGCGGGACGGGCTGAGCCATGCCGCAATGATCCGGCTGATGATCGGTCGCGACCTGAAGGCGCTGCATACGGCGCCGAAGCGGCCACCGCAGCCGGGTGGCTGCGACATCGTCGGCCTCGTGACATCGGCCTTTCCCGACCGGCAGGTCGATCTTTCCGTGCGGCATGGCGAGATACTCGGGCTGGCAGGGCTCGTCGGCGCCGGTCGCACGTCTCTTGCCCGCGCGGCGTTCGGCATTGACCCGCCGCTGGGCGGCGAGATCAGGATCGACGACGCGCCGGTCGAGGTCGCAACGCCGCGCGACGCGATCAGGCAAGGCATCTATCTGATGCCGGAAGACCGCAAGAAATCCGGCCTCGTGCTGGAGCTGCCGATCCGGGAGAACGTGACGCTGGCCAGCCTGCTGAATTATGCGCGGATGTGGCTCGTGAGCGGCCCGGCGGAACGCAAGGTCGCAAAAGAGCAAGTGAGGCGTCTTTCCATCAAGGTGCCGAGCATCGACATGGAGGCCGTGACGCTCTCCGGCGGCAACCAGCAAAAGGTCGTGCTGGGCAAGTGGCTTTCGATGCAGCCGCGCGTGATGTTCTTCGACGAGCCCACCCGCGGCGTCGATGTCGGCGCCAAGAGCGAGATCTACGCCTTGATGCGCGAGCTCGCCGACAAGGGCGTCGCGATCGTGATGATTTCCTCGGACATGGAAGAAGTCATCGGCGTCTCCGACCGGATCGCGGTGATGCATGAAGGCAGTGTCAGCGGCGTGCTGGAGCGTCCGCAGTTCAGTGAATACAACGTGCTGCAGCTTGCGATCGGCCAGACGCCGGAAGCCGTGGAAGCGGCTGCACCATGAACAAGAAAGAACTCGGCCTGGGTTTGCTGCTCCTGGTGATTTCCGCCGTCACGGGCGTGATCAATCCGGCCTTCCTGTCGCTGGTGAACCTGCTGAACATGGCCAACCTGATCGGCCTGTTCGGTGTGTTCGCCCTTGGCGAGGGGCTCGTGATCATCACCGGCGGCATCGACCTTTCGCTCGGCTCGATGTTCGCGCTGCTCGGTGTCGTGTTCATCGACCTTCTGACGACGTATCAGGTTCCCTGGCCATTGGCGCTGCTGGTCGTATTGCTGGGCGGGCTGCTGCTGGGAGCAATTCAGGGCTTCCTCGTCACCCGGCTGAAGATGCAGCCCTTCATCGTGACGCTGTGCGGGTTGCTGATCTATCGCGGCGCCGCCCGCTACTACACGTCCGACTCCACACGTGGCTTCGGCTATGGCGACGAGGCTGCGACGCTGAGCAGCATCGCCTCCGGCCATGTGGCAGGCATCCCGAACACCTTTATCCTTCTCATCATCCTTGCGCTCGTCCTCGGAATGCTGCTGCACCGGTCGGTCTACGGGCGCTGGCTCTATGCCGTCGGCAAGAACGAGGAGGCGGCGCGCTTCTCCGGCATCAACACCAACATGGTGATCGCGACCGCCTATATCATCAGCGGTGGGCTCGCCGGCGTTTCGACGGTCTTGTTCGTGTTCTACACGAACTCGGTGTCTCCAAGCTCCTTCGGCAATTTCTATGAACTCTACGCGATCGCGGCTGCGGTCCTCGGCGGGTGCAGCCTGCGCGGCGGCGAAGGCTCCATTCTCGGAATCGTGCTGGGGACTGCGCTGCTGCAGGTCCTGCAGAACCTCGTGAACATCCTCGGCATCCCCAATTCCCTGAACTTCGCGGTGATGGGGACGGTGATTCTGATCGGCGTGCTGGCGGATCATCAGTTGCAGGCCCGGCGGCGGCGCAAGATGGCGCTGGCAGGTCTCGCCCGCACGGCGCCGAGATCGGCATTCGAAGGACAGCAGGGCGCGGCACCGCGCGGCGTGGACGCGCTGCCGGCGCGAACGGGCGACCAGGCATGACGGATCCAGGCTCCAGTCGACACACACAGCCGCTTGGTGGGCGCGCGGCTGTGATCGTGTGCTGGAGAAGGAGCACGCTCCAGGCTCGAGGGCTTGGCAGGAGCGTGAGGCAAGAATGACAAAGCCCGAAACGGCGGGAGGACGAAAAACATGTTGCGCAGGTTTGTAAACACCGCATGTGCGTGCGGTGTGGGGGTTGCTTTGTCATCGCTGATGGCTGGTGGAGTGCATGCGGCGGATATGGTGACGAAAGCTGCGCCCGTTCCTTATGCTGAAACCGATGATTTCTGGACGCGGCCTTATCTGTTCGGCGATCTCGGCAGGACCAAGCTGAAGGAGCGGGGCATCGAGCTGGGCCTGACGCTGGGTAACGAATCCGTCGGCAACGTCACGGGCGGAAGCAAGAATACGGCAGCCAATGCCGGTCAGTTGTGGTTCGGCGCGAAATTCGACATGGGGAAGCTTGCCGGCATCCAGGGCGGCACCATCGGCCTGACGCTGGTCGATCGCTTCGGGCGCAACCTGAATGACCAGGCGGGCATTCCCGCCTTGCAGCTGACCAACGAAGTGTTCGGCCGCGGCAACATTCTGCGCCTGACGCAGCTCTACTACTCACAGAAGCTCTTCGACGATCGCCTTGAAGTCAAGGGCGGCCGTCTGCCTGTCGGCTCCGACTTCTTCTTCGGCCTGTGCGAGTTCATCAACCTGACCTTCTGCGGCGGCCAGCCCGGCAACATCCAGGGCGGCTACATCTACAACTGGCCGGTGAGCCAGTGGGCCGGCGTCGCCCACTACAAGATCGCGCCGGAGTTCACGATCTCGGTCGGCGTCTACGACGCCAACCCGAATTATCTGACGACGGACGATCCGACGGTCTATTTCCTGCCGGGCGTACCTCACTCGAGTCCGGCCAGCGGCGTGCTGGTGCCGGTGGAGTTGGTCTGGGCTCCCAAAGGCCCGCTGAACGGGACATGGAGACTCGGCGGCTGGTATGACAGCGCCTCGACGATCGACGGTGGCCTTCCGGGAATCATCGCGACCATCCCGGGCGTCGGCGGTGTGCCGGATCAAAATCTCGGCGATCAGCGCGGCCGCTTCGGCGTCTACGAATCGATCGTGCAGCGCTTGACCGTTGACGGCCCGGGCGCGGTGGGTTGGTACACCTTCCTCAATACGACCGTTGCGGATCACCGGACGTCGTACCAGGATTACCAGATCGCGGGCGGCTTCCGGCACACCGGAACGTTCGCCTGGCGTCCCCAGGACGAAGTCGGCTTCGCGGTGGGCACCACCCACGTGAATTCGGCGGCGCTGAGCCCCAACGCCGGCGGCAACGAAGTCCCGCTCGAAGTCTGGTACGGATGGCAGGCGACCGGCTGGATGAACCTCAAATTCGACGCGCAATATGTGATCAATCCCGGCGGACGCGGCTTCAACGCCGCTGGCGTGAAAACCGACAATGCCGTGGTTCTCGGCATGCGCACCGAGGTCCATTTCTGATGTGAGGCCAGACCATGATCCGGGCTTGAAGAGCCGCGTTAGCGCAGACTGCGCGGCTGTTCTCCCTCATGGCAAAAGGGTGGGGCATGCCCGTCGACGGGCATGCCCGGAATTTCGCGGGCGAACCATGAAGGCCGGGCACGGAGGTTCGATCCTCCGCCCCGGTCGCTCGTTCGTCTCGATGCTCAAGTGTGTCGCAAGAGCAACAGCCGGCGTCTTTCCGTGAGCCGCGGACCTTCGCACATCTTGTGCGGAGCGATCTGGTTCCAACATAGCACCACGCAAAGACCACGCGCCGCAGGCGGCGGGTGATGAAACGGCTGTCGACCACGAGTGAGCACCATGCGCGCGTTCTTTCAGTTCGCGATCTTCCTTTCGGCCATCTGGCTTCTTGCTCATTCCAACGCATCCCTGGCCCACGCCATCATCCTGTCGTCCGCGCCGAGCGCCGGCGCGACCGTGTCCGGCGATGCCGTCGCGATCCGCCTGCACTTCAACAGCCGGATCGATCATGCCCGTTCCAAGCTGACGCTGCTCGCTCCGGACGGCACCTCGCAAACGCTGACGCCTGCAGCCGATGCGCCCGTCGACGAGCTCAACGCCGAAGCGACGCGCCTGTCGAGCGGCGCGTGGCGCCTGCGCTGGCAGGTGTTGAGCGTCGACGGCCACATCACGCGAGGCGATATTCCATTCACGGTTCACTGACACTGCCTTGTATCTGTTTCTCGACATCTTCGGCTATCTGTCGGTGGTCCTGCGGGGCCTGACCCTGATCGCGCAGTCCTTCACGCTTGGCGGTCTTGCCTTTCAGATGTTGCTGTGGGGGCCGTTGCAGCCAAAGCTCTCCGTCGGCGGCCTCGTGATCGAGGAAAGATGCCGGACGCTGCTGAGGTTCAGCGCCTTTGCATGGGCGCTCCTCACCATCGCCTCGCTGGCCCTCGACGCAGCCGCGCTGGTCGGCACACTCCAGTTGCCTTGGAGCGAAGCGGTCAGTGCCGATTTCGGCCGGGCAGATCTGGTCATTGCGGCTTGCGCATTGGGCCTCGCTGTTCTGGTGAACGGACCCGCACACAGGGTGCGTTCGGCGGCTCTTCTTGCGCTCTCCCTGCTCGCGCTCGCCATGCAGACCCGACTGACACATGCGGCCAGCCGGCCGGATTTGCGCTGGCCGCTGTTGCTGTCCGACGCGGGCCACATGCTGGGGGCGTCCGTCTGGATCGGAGGTCTTCCTTATTTCCTCATCGCGTTGAACGGCTGCAAGGCCGCCGACGACTGGCGTCTCATCGCACGGCGCTATTCGTTGATGTCCATGGCCGCAGTCGCGGCGATCGTTGCAGGCGGCCTGGTCATGGCTATCAACTACATCGGCTCCATCGACGCGATCTACGGCACCGCTTATGGCGTCATGACCTTGGCAAAGGTCGGGCTGCTCTTGATGTTGCTGACGCTCGGCGCCGGCAACTATTTCCTCGTCGAGCGGCTGCGCCGCGACCCCTCGACGCCGATCCTGCGCCTGAAGCGCTTCGCCGAGGTCGAGATCGGCATCGGCCTCACCGTTCTCCTGGCGGCTGCGTCCCTCACGTCACTGCCGCCCGGCGTCGATCTCGCCCACGATCGCCTGAACTGGCAGGAGATCGTCGAGCGCGCCATCCCGCAATCGCTGCCGCGCCTGACAAGTCCGGATTACGACAAGCTCACCGTTGCGCAGCTCCAGGCGAAGATCACCCTGGCCGACGCCGGGCGTGCAAGCGCACAGGCCGCCTACATTCCCGGCGAGGGTACGATCCTTCCGCGCAATGCCGAGGACATCGCCTGGTCGGAGTACAATCATCACTGGGCCGGCGTTTTCGTGGTGCTGATCGGGCTGCTGGCGCTGATCGAGCATTTTCGCTGGGGCCGCTGGGCAAGGCACTGGCCGCTGCTCTTTCTCGGGATGGCCGCCTTCCTGTTCTTCCGCGCCGACGAACAGGCCTGGCCGCTCGGGCCGGCCGGCTTCTTCGAGTCGTTTCGCGATCCGGAGGTGGCACAGCATCGCATCTTCGTGCTGCTCATTGCCGTGTTCGGCCTGTTCGAATGGCGCGTCCGGCTGCGCGGCAGCAATGCGGGCCCGGCGGCGCTGGTGTTTCCCTTGACGACGGCGCTTGGCGGCGCCCTGCTGCTCACGCATTCCCACGCGATCGCCAACATCAAGGATCAGCTTCTGATCGAGATGAGTCATACCCCGCTTGCGTTGTGCGGCGTCGCCGCGGGCTGGGCGCGCTGGCTCGAATTGCGTCTCGATGGTCGGGTCCACCGGGTCGCGGCCTGGATCTGGCCCGTCGCTTTCGTTCTGGTCGGGCTGATCCTCCTGGACTACCGCGAAGCCTGAACGCCTGGTTTCTTATCCGCCGTATTGATCCGGCCTCACCGCCCAGGACGTCTGACCGTGGCCGAACGCATCATCGCGGTTGGCGACGACAGCGTTGCGATTGAGCGGACAAAACAAAAAGCCCGGTCGCCATCGGCGACCGGGCCTTTTCGTTCGTGCGTGCGCGTGCGCTTACGCCGCCGTCGAAGCCTTTCGCGCGGCCTTCGCCGCGGCCGCCTCGGCTTCGTCCTTGCGGATCTCGGAGAGCTTCTTCTGGACCTGCTCCGAGAAGATGTACTGCGCCGGGCGCTGCTTCGACATGTCGATCTCCGGCGCCATCGGACCCGTGGTCTTGATGCCGCGCAGCGACACCCACATCGCCTTCAGCGGGTTGTTGAGGGCGGCGGTCGCCGCCGTCGGCTCGTAGCCGCAATGGGCCATACAGTCGGCGCACTTCTCGTACTTGCCGGTGCCGTAGGTCTCCCAGTCGGTGGTGTCCATCAGCTCCTTGAAGGTCTTTGCGTAGCCTTCACCCAGGAGGTAGCAGGGCTTCTGCCAACCAAAAATGTTGCGCGCGGGCATGCCCCACGGCGTGCACTCGTATTCCTGGTTGCCGGCGAGGAAGTCGAGGAACAGGCCGGAATGCATGAAATTCCACTTCTTGCCCTTGCCCAGAGCAAAGACGTCGCGGAACAGCTTCTTGGTCTTGGTGCGGTTGAGGAAGTGCTCCTGGTCCGGCGCGCGCTCATAGGCGTAGCCGGGCGACATCGAGACGCCGACACCGAGTTCGACGGTGAGGTCGAGGAACTTGGCGATCTCCTCGGCGGGGTGGCCGTCGAAGATGGTGGCATTGACGTTGACGGTGAAGCCGCGCGCCTTCGCCGCCTTGATCGCGGAGACGGCGCGGTCGAACACGCCAACTTGCGACACCGCCTTGTCGTGGTGGTCACGCAGGCCGTCGAGATGCACCGAGAAGAACAGGTACGGCGAGGGCTCGAACAGGTCGAGCTTCTTCTCGAGCAGCAGCGCGTTGGTGCAGAGCGAGACGAACTTCTTGCGCGCGACGAGGCCGCGCACGATCTCGCCGATCTCCTTGTGAATCAGCGGCTCGCCGCCGGGAATGGCAACCATCGGCGCGCCGCATTCGTCGGCCGCGTCCCAGCATTCCTGTGCGGTCATGCGGCGGTTGAGGATCGCATCCGGATAGTCGATCTTGCCGCAGCCGACGCAGGCGAGGTTGCAGCGGAACAGCGGCTCCAGCATCAGCACGAGCGGATAGCGTTTGCGGCCAAGCAGTTTCTGCTTGAGCAAATAGCCGCCGATACGCATTTCCTTGAAGAAGGGGATTGCCATTACACGTTTCTTTCTGGGCTTGAAATTCGGGTAGGTCAGCTTGCAGCCAGCTCGGCCGGAAGCCTGAATTCGATGTTTTCCTCGCGGCCCGGGAGCACCGAGACCGTCACCGGTCCGATCCGCCGCAGCGCTTCGATCACGTCATCCACCAGCACCTCGGGCGCCGAGGCGCCGGCCGTGAGGCCGACGGTCCTCGCACCCTTCAACCACTCCGGATTGAGCTCGCTTCCATCGGCGATCAGATAACTCGCGACGCCGGCCTCAGTGCCGATTTCGCGGAGCCGGTTCGAGTTCGAGCTATTGGCAGCGCCCACCACCAAGATCACGTCGACCAGCTTGCTCAAGTCCCTTACCGCAGATTGGCGGTTCTGTGTCGCATAGCAGATATCCCGGATGTCTGGGCCTTGAATATCTGTAAATTTGGCTTGAAGGGCCTCAATAATGCCCCTGGTGTCGTCGACCGACAGGGTGGTCTGGGTGATGTAGGCCACTGGCGTATCGGCCGGCAGCGTCAGCGCCTTGGCCTCGTCGACACTCTGAACCAGCAGAACGGGACCTGGAACCTGGCCCATCGTGCCCTCGACCTCGGGGTGGCCGGCGTGGCCGATCAGGATCAGGGTCCGGCCCTTGGTGATGTAGCGCTTCCCCTGATTGTGAACTTTCGTGACCAGCGGGCAGGTGGCATTCAGCACCGGAAGGTCGCGGGCCGCAGCCTCCTCCTCGACGCTGCGGGCAACCCCATGGGCGCTGAAAACGGTGACGGCCTTCGGCGGAACCTCGGACAGCTCCTCGACAAAGATCGCGCCTTTGTTCTTCAGGCTCTCGACGACGTATTTGTTATGCACGATCTCGTGGCGCACGTAGACCGGAGGGCCGTATTTCTCCAGCGCCCGCTCCACGATCTCGATCGCGCGCACCACGCCGGCACAAAAGCCGCGCGGCTGCGCTAGATAAACTTCCATTGGACGCCCATCACGCAAGTTGCACCAATCGCTCAATTGTCCCGGCGGCACCCCGATACGGGCGCATTTGCAATATCCGCACCATTGGTTCGCGACCGCGGGTAACCGACCACCCCCTCCGGGCCCCGACGCATGCAGGCACAGCACTTTGTGTCAAAAAATCGGCGACAAGGAAAGGTTGGAACGAGCCGCAGGTCCGCGTCGGGTTGATTGCAGGTATTATAATACAGCACATCTGGCGCGCAAGACGCCGATTTCCCTGCTCACCCCTTCGTCACTTTGCCGCCTCAACTCGGCGGCAATACCGGCCGCCCCGCATGATTTTGCCAAGCTCTTTCGCCGTTTACCTCGAACCTTGTTCCGGCGGGAACGACCCAAAACGGCAATAGGTTTCGCCCGGGAACTCCGCTAAACAGCGGGCGTTTCCGGCAAGCTGTTAACACCAGAAAGAAAAGATGTGCTGCAGAGCGTAGTCGTTGCCATCGTCAGGGCCTGTACCCGGTTTGCCTCCCTCGTCGTCGTTCTCGGGCTCCTGCTGGCGGTGGGGGCGGGCTATTACACGTCCCGGCACTTCGCCATCAACACCGACATCAATTCGCTGATTGCCCAGAATCTGGACTGGCGTCAGCGCGACCAGCAATTCGACCGCGCCTTCGACCGCGACGCCACGATTCTCGCCGTTGTCGAGGCCAGGACTCCGGAGATGGCGACCGCGGCTGCCGATGCGCTCTTTGCCAGGCTGAAGGACAACAAGACCGAATTCCAGTCGATCCAGCAGCTCGGCACCGGCGAGTTCTTCGAGAAGAACGGCCTGTTGTTCCTGCCGACCGAGGAAGTCGGCAAGATCACCGGCCAGTTCGAATCCGCAGCGCCCCTGATCGAGATCATGGCCGGCGATCCCTCGATCCGCGGCCTCACCGGCGCGCTCGAGACCGGGCTTGCCGGCGTCAAGCGCGGCCAAGTCAAGCTCGACAACACCGAGCGGCCGTTCAACCAGATCGCGCAGACGGTCGAGACCGTGCTCAACAAGGGCAATGCCAGCTTCTCCTGGCGCGAGCTCGTCAGCGACGAACCTCTGAAGGATTCGGACAAGCGGGCCTTCATCGAGTTCAAGCCGATCCTTGATTACAACGCGCTGGAGCCCGGCAAGGGCGCGACCGACGCGATCCGCAAGGCTGCGCTCGATCTCGATTTCGCGACGAAATATCAGGCGCGCGTGCGGCTGACGGGACCGGTTCCGATCGCCAACGAGGAATACGCCACCGTCCAGGAAGGCGCCGTCGTCAACGGCGTCGGCACTGTGCTCGTCGTGCTCGTGATCCTGTGGCTCGCGCTGCATTCCGCGAAGATCATCTTTGCGGTGTTCGTCAATCTCTTCGTCGGCCTGGCGATCACGACCGCTGCGGGCCTGATGATGGTCGGCTCGCTCAATCTCCTGTCGATCGCCTTCGCGGTGCTGTTCGTCGGCCTCGGCGTCGATTTCGGCATCCAGTACAGCGTCCGCTACCGCTCGGAGCGATACAAGCACGACGATCTCACCGGTGCGCTGGTGCTCGCGGCAAAACGCTCGGCGGTGCCGTTGTCGCTCGCGGCGATGGCGACCGCGGCGGGCTTTCTTTGCTTCCTGCCGACCGCATACAAGGGCATCTCGGAGCTCGGCCAGATCGCCGGTGTCGGCATGCTGGTGGCCTTCCTGTCCTCGATCACGGTCCTGCCGGCCCTCTTGAAGCTTTTGAACCCGCCCGGCGAGGTGGAGCCGGTTGGCTACGCCTTCCTGGCGCCGCTCGATCATTTCCTGGAGACGCACCGTGTGCTGGTCGTCGGCGGCACGCTGCTGCTCGCGGTCGCGGGCCTGCCGCTGCTCTACTTCATGAAGTTCGACTTCAATCCGATGAATCTGCGCAACCCGAAGGCCGAATCGATCGCGACCTTCCTCGACCTGCGCAAGGATCCGAACACCGGCGCCAATGCCATCAACGTGATGACCAGGTCGGAAGAGCAGGCCAGGCAGGTCGAGGCGAAGCTCGAGAAGGTGCCGGAGGTGCTGCGGGTGATGTCGCTGGACAGTTTCGTGCCTGAGGACCAGCAGCCGAAGCTGAAGCTGATCGCGCAGGGCGCCAAGATCCTGAACCCCGCGCTGAACCCGGATCAGGTCGACGCGGCGCCGTCGGATCAGGAAAACGTCGAGTCGCTGAAATCCTCGGTCGACAATCTCCGCCGCACCGCAGGTGACGCCAACGGGCCGGGCGCGGTCGCCTCGCGCCGCCTTGCGGACGCGCTGGAGAAGCTCGCCAACTCCGATGAGGCGACCCGCAACAGGGCGCAGGACGTGTTCGTGACGCCGATGAAGATCGTGTTCGACCAGCTCAGGAACGCGATGCAGGCCGAGCCGGTCACGCTTAAATCATTGCCGCCCGACCTCGTCAGCGCCTGGAAAAGCAAGGACGGCATCATCCGCGTCGAGGCTCAGCCGAAGGGCGATCCCAACGACAACGATACCTTGCGCAAGTTCGCGGCAGCCGTGCTCGAGGCCGAACCGACCGCGATCGGCGGTCCGGTTTCGATCCTGAAGTCCGGCGACACCGTGGTGAACGCGTTCATCCATGCAGGCATCTATGCGCTGCTGGTGATCGGCCTGTTGCTGTGGATCACACTGCGCCGCATCGTCGACGTGCTGATGACGCTGGTGCCGCTTCTGGTTGCGGGCGCGGTGACGCTCGAAATCTGCGTGCTGATCGGCCTGCCGCTCAACTTCGCCAACATCGTCGCATTCCCGCTGCTGCTCGGCGTCGGCGTTGCCTTCAAGATCTATTATGTCGTGGCCTGGCGCTCCGGCAGGACGAATCTGCTTCAGACCAGCCTGACGCGTGCGATCTTTTTCAGCGCACTGACCACGGCCACCGCTTTCGGCAGCCTGTGGCTGTCCAGCCATCCGGGCACATCCAGCATGGGCAAGCTGCTCGCACTCTCGCTGGTGACGACGCTTGCCGCAGTGCTGCTGTTCCAGCCCGCCCTAATGGGCAAACCCCGCAATCTCAGGCAGTAGGCAGATATCGCCGACGGGGTCGGCGGCGCCTTTCTGACCGGGCTTGGCCGCGGTGGCACTCTTCGGAGCGACCGCCGTCGGCACAGGTGCTGCGGCAGCCGGCGCGGGTGCCGCCTTGGGCGCCGTTCCGGTGGTTTTTGGCGCGCTCTTGGCCATGGCGTTGGCAGTGCTCGGGGGGATCGGCGGACCGACGCGGGTCCAGGTCTCTCCGCCGCACAGGAAGCCCAGCACGCAGCCCTTGATCTCGAGCTGATCGGTGCCAGTGGGCGTGATGGTCGCGCTATACATCTGACCATCCTTGGCGTTGTAGACCTGACCTTCCCATTGCTCGGCGCCGGACACCTTCTTCATGTTGATCAGGGTCGCCATGCCCAGTGTGGGCCTGTTCTTTTTTGAGACATCCGGGTTGTTCTCGTCGCGGCCGCCCGGCTGCTTTTCCCAGGAAACCGCGCCCCACATGCTCCCATTGCATTGGGCGACACGGATATTGGCGACGCCATCGGCGACCCGCCAGTCTCCCGTGGGATCGGCGGCAAGCGCCGGTGTAAGGCCGGCGTAACCTGCCAGTATTATTCCGGTGTAAATGGCCAAACGCATATGTGTTCCTCGGCAGTGCAACATGGTCTAAAGCTGTGCTTGCGAAGATGGTCCGAAAAAGGGCAAAAGGCCGCACAGATCCTTTTCCGTTTGCTGACCGTTTTCAGTTGACGAAGCGGCCCTCAACCGAAGTATGTAGCGGATGAACAGTCCAAATCCAGACATGTCCCAGCTGTTCGCGGACCGCCAGGCCCAGCGCAGCACCCTGCATAATCGGTACCTGAACGAGCAGTTCGTCCGGGTTCTCAAGACCATCGGCTACGACGTCGGCTTTCAGAAGGGGCAGGGGCAGTACCTCTACGACCGCGAGGGCGCGCGTTATCTCGACCTCTTGTCCGGTTTTGGCGTGTTTGCGATCGGGCGCAATCATCCGGTCATGCGCGAGGCGCTGAAAAGCGTGCTTGATGCCGACCTGCCCAATCTGGTCCAGTTTGACGTCTCGACGCTGGCCGGCGTGCTCGCCGAGCGGCTGTTGAAATACGTGCCTTATCTCGACAAGGCCTTTTTTGCCAATTCGGGAGCGGAATGCGTCGAGGCCGCGATCAAGTTCGCGCGGGGCGCCACCGGCCGTCCCGGTATCGTCTATTGCTCCCACGGCTATCACGGCCTGACCTATGGCGCGCTGTCCCTCACCGGGGATTCGAATTTCCGTACCGGCTTCGAGCCGCTGCTGCCGGGCTGCACCGCGGTTCCGTTCAACGATCTGGCTGCGCTCGAGAAGGCGCTGGCCTCGCGTGAGGTCGCCGCTTTCGTCGTCGAGCCGATCCAGGGCAAGGGCGTCAACATGCCCTCCGACGAGTTCCTGCCGGGTGCGGCCGCACTCTGCAAGAAGTACGGCACGCTGTTCGTCGCCGACGAGATCCAGACCGGCATGGGCCGCACCGGCCGCTTCCTCGCGGTCGAGCACTGGAACGTCGAGCCGGACATGGTGCTGCTGTCGAAGTCGCTCTCCGGCGGCCATGTGCCTGTCGGCGCCGTGCTGACGCGCAAGAGCATCTTCGACAAGATCTTCAATCAGATGGATCGTGCCGTCGTGCACGGTTCGACCTTCTCGAAGAACGACCTCGCGATGGCTGCGGGTATTGCCACGCTCGACGTCATGGAGTCCGAGAAGCTGATCGAGGCTGCCGCCAAGCGCGGCGCCGAGCTGCGCCTCGCGCTCACGCGCATGGTGCCGGGCTACGAGCTGATGAAGGAAGTCCGCGGCAAGGGCCTGATGATCGGCATCGAGTTCGGGCCGCCGAAATCGCTTCGGCTGCGGGCGTCCTGGAACGTGCTGGAGGCCGCCAACAAGGGCCTGTTCTGCCAGCTCATCACCGTGCCGCTGTTCAAGGATCACAAGATCCTGACCCAGGTCGCCGGCCACGGCAGCCACACCATCAAGCTGTTGCCGCCGCTCACCATCACCGAGGAAGACTGCAACTGGATCGAGAAGGCGTTCGACGACGTCATCGCCGGCAGCCACAAGGTCCCCGGCGCGATCTGGTCGCTCGGCAAGACGCTGGTGGACAACGCGGTGAGAAGGTCGGCTTGATCTTTTGCCGCGGTATCTCGGCAATCGTCATTGCGAGCGTAGCGAAGCAATCCAGAGTCCCTCCGTGGAGACAAGTCTGGATTGCTTCGCTGCGCTCGCAATGACGGCGGAGACTACTACCCCTCCACATTCGCCTTCATCGCCGTCTCGAACTTGTCGACGAACTCGGCGAGCTCGTCGCCGCCGATGTCGCTGACGGCCCAGAAGTTCAGGCCGCGTTCGCCCCAGCGGCGGCAGTTGAAGCCCTGCATGGTCTGTGTCTTCGGGGGCCGATGCTCGGTGCTCGCCGTCTGCGACACGAACAGGTTGATGATGTGCTGCCGGCGCTTGTAGACGACCGCGCCGATGGCGCGTGCGTCGACATAGTCGAGCCGGCCGCCGACCAGCGTAAAACCTTGCGCGGTGAGGTCGATCACGGGCGGGGCGACGTCAAGCTTGCCGTTGAACCACGGCTTGACGGTGTGCTGGTCGGTCGAGACCACGTCGATGAGGTGCCCGGCCTGGAGCGAGCGCAGATGCGCGGAGACCACCTCCGAGAGGATGCGCTGCTGGTCGTCCTGGCGCAGCACGACGGCGACGACGCCGGTGGCGGCGAGTGCCGAGACCGCCGAGCCCATCGCGAAACCGCGCAGCACGGAACGCCGGCTCGGCTGCGGCCGCGCCTGCGGGATCGACGCCTCGATACGCGTGCGCAGGCTCGCGGGGGCGCTGTAGCGCAGCTTGGTGTCGGCCAGCACGCGCTTCATCTCGCGCTGTGCCGTGAATTCGGCGGTACAGGCCGGGCAGGTCGCGATATGGGCTTCGACCTCGCGCGCGTGGCCGGCATCGAGCTCGTTGTCGAGCAGCGCGTGAAGCAGGATCTGTGCTTCGTCGCAGGTCATTTCGAGTGCTCCTCTTCCGCCGTCCAGGCCGCGCGCAGCATGGCGCGGGCACGGGCGAGGCGGGACATCACGGTGCCAACCGGGGCGCCGACGGCTTCTGCAATTTCACGGTAGGACAGGTTGTTGATCTCCCGCAGCACGAAGGTTTCCTTGAACGGCTCGGCGAGTGCGTCGATCATCTTGCGGATGGCGCCGGCGTCGCGGCTGCGCAGCACCTCGGTCTCCGGGCTGGCCTCGTTCTCCTGCCACATCGGCGTCTGATCGGCGGCGCCGGGCGTATCCTCGATCGCGGCGTGCGAATGCGCGCGTCTGGCATATTCGGCGTTGCAGACATTGCGCAGGATCGCGAACAGCCACGGCTTCATGGCCGGGCCCCGATAGCTGTCGAAATGCTTCAGCGCACGCAAATAGCATTCCTGCACCGCGTCCTCCGCGTCGGAGGCATCGCGCAGCAGATAGCGTGCGAGCGTGTAGACGTCGTCGAGATAGGGCAGTGCCGCCTCGCGGAAGCGCTGCGCCTTCTGGAAATCGTCGCTGACGGGCATCGCCTCTCGCTTTGCCTCTTGCTGCGTTTGGTACGTCGTTGCGTCGTGAGTTCTGCCCGAAGGCATGCGAGCCCGGCCGGCGTGGGACCACCGGCCGGGCAAGACAGAGATGCCTTGGTTGGAGACGTTACTCAACCTTGATCATCCCGGTCATGTGCGGGTGCAACGAACAAAAGTACTTGTAGTCGCCCGCATCGGTGAAGGTGAACGTGAACTTGTCGTCGGTGTCCAGGGTCTTGGACCGGAACTTGCCGGCCGACACCACGGTGTGGGGGATGTCGTCCCGGTTGGTCCAGGTCACGGTCGTGCCGACCTTGATCTTGAGCTCCTGCGGCTGGAAGACGAAATTGTCGATATGCACCTCCAAGGCGGTGTTGTCGGCACGGGCGGTCGTGACGGGGAGCAGGATGGCCGCGGCCAAGGAGAGACCGAAGTCGACGGCGAAGTCGCGGCGGCTGAGTGTCTTCATGGTCAGCTTCTCTTCAACCTTGGAGCGGCGTGTCGATGATCGCGAGCCGCTGCTCGTTCTGCTTGAAGTTGACGCTGGCGACCCCGAGCATCGCGCGGAGCTTGGCATCCTCGACCTTCATCGGTCCGGGCGAGGAGGCGGCGCCCGGCGCGGGCTGCGGGAAGGCGGTCGAGCGCGCGGTATGGAAGGTGACGTTGCCTTCGACCTTCTGCATCACCTGGTGGATGTGGCCGTTCAGCACGGTGACCGAGCCAAAACCCTTGACGTATTCGAGCGCCCGGCCGCCGTCCTCGGTGCCCCAGCCCCATTCCGGATAGACGGTCCAGAGCGGAATGTGTGCGAACAGGACGATAGGCGTGGATTTCGACTTGCCGCGTAGATCGTCCTCGAGCCAGGCGAGTTGCTCGGTGCCGAGATTGCCGAGGCCACCGGCCTTGAGGTCGACGACGTTGACGAGGCCGATGAAGTGCACGCCACCGGCATCGAACGAGTACCAGCCCTGGCCCTTGGTGCCACGGCCGTAACGCTCGCGATAGAACTTCACCTCCTCGTCGAGGAAGTCATGCTCGCCGGGCACGTAATGCACGTCGAGCTTGGACTGCGAGATGATGCGATCGGCGTTGTCGAACTCGGCGGCCTTGGACAGATGGGTGATGTCACCGGTGTGGATCATGAACGACGGCTTGGCCGGCATTGCATTGATCTTGTTGACGGCCTCCTCCAGCGTGCCCAGCGCATTGGGGTTGGCCGGCTTGTCGAAGCCGACATGGCTGTCGCTGATCTGGAGGAAGGTCATGCCGGGCGCGGCAGCGGTCGCAGCTTCAGCAGAATCGATGATGCCGAGCGAGCGCGGCACGCCGCCTGTGATGGTCCAGAGCACCCCGGTGCCGGCCCAGGTCATGCATTCCAACACCTTGCGGCGGCTGACGCCGTCGTCCCCGTGGTCATGTCCGCGCATCGCAACGTCTCCTTTGGCCCGGAATTGGGCTTCGGGGAGATGATCGGGGGGAGGCCGGGTTTATTCCCGCACGCACGGCGTTGCGGACCGAAGAGAATGACGTTTTCGTGAGCCCGAGGCTTGCCGTTCAGGAGCCCAGGACCGGGTCACGGTCAGGTTTACCCAATGGTCCCCGGCTTGGGGACGAACTGCACAAAGCGGACTGAAGCGGCGGCGGGCTTGGCGTGTTCCTGAATGCTGTTGGCGAGGTTCAAGGCGTCCTCGCCGTGGCCGGAGACAGGCCGAAGCACCAGGCGGTCTTTTGTGTCCTCGGTGACCGAGACGTCGGAAGCATTCGGGGACAGAAATTTCATCACCTTGCGGCGCTGAGCAGGGGTGTCGAACTCGACACGTACCTCTGGCATGGCAACGACGACGGCTTTGTCACGCCTGTACACGGGTTGAAGAGCGCCAGCCTCTTGAAGTAGCCGAAGGATATCAGGGGCCAACGACGAGCGCGGCGTCACGAGGACGCCGGCTCCTGCGCGCATCGCAGTACTGGAGTCAGGACTGACCTTGGCGTCCAGTCCGGCCTCTTTGGCGGCGGCTTGGTCGACCGCGACGTGCTCCTGGTCCGGCTCCAGGTCGACCTTCTGGCCGCCAGCGTAGTAGTATGTGCTCATATTGCGAGTATACAGTCTAAAGGCGTTACAGGCCATGGGGGGATCTGTGCCGCCCCTGCACTGGCATATCGGACTCTATCTCCCTTTGCGTGCCTTCTTGGCCTTCTTTGCCTTCTTGGCTTTCTTAACGTTCTTGGCTTTCTTGGCTTTCTTGGCCTTTCTCTTGGGTGGCTTCGCAGGTGCGGGCGCTCCGGCGCCCTTCGCGGCTGTCACCGCACTGCCAACGTCGAGCCTGCCCCAACCGAGTTCAGGCGTCCAAGTCGTCTGGCCCTCGATCTTTTTTGCGGTGGTTCCGAGCAAATCGCGGACGCTGGCAGCGCTGATCGCGGGATTCGCGCTGATCATCAACGCCGCGGCACCGGCGACCGCCGGCGTTGCGGAGGAGGTTCCATTGAAGGTCTTCGTGAAATCGCCGGGGTCGTAGCCCGCGGGTCCGGAGATATCCGTGGTCCAAATGAAGACACCCGGGGCGAGGAGATGCATGGCTGGGCCATAATTTGAGCCCCACCAATCTTCCCCGTCGGAGGAGGTTTTCGTCTTGCGCTCGTCGGCAGGATTGGAGGCGCCGACCGTGACATATCCAGGCAGGTTGCCGGGGAAGTCGATCGGAGTCTGGTCATTACCTGCCGCGATAGCGACCACGGCACCCAGCCCATCGCGCCCTTGAGTTCGCGCACGTGCGAAGGCGCGACTGATGGCGTCACTCGGAGCGCCGCCACCCCAGGAATTCGAGAGTACGGCGGCGCCTTGCCGCCAGCACCAATCGATCGCATCCGCGGTCTTGAAGTCGTCGAAAATCCAGTGCCCACTGCCGTCACCCATGGCAATGCGCGCTGCGATGAGGGAGCAATTCGGGGCGATGCCCGGGAAAGTGTTGTCGCGTGACACAACAATCCCTGCGCATGCGGTGCCATGTGCATCGTTCCCGGCGGGTATGGCCGAGCTGCCATTGTTTCCGATGAAATCTTTTTGCGCAACCACCGCTGCTTTCAAAGCGGGGTGGGCAGTGTCCACCCCCTCGTCGAGCACGGCGACTTTCACGTCGGCTCTCCCACGGGTGACCGTCCATGCGGCCGGCACACCGATCTTGTCATGAGACCAGGCCGCGGCCGGTGCCGATTTGTTGATGGAGGCAATGCGTCGAATAAAATTGGGCGTAACGGATCCCACTTCCAGTTGTGTGAGGCGTTCAACGAGGGGAAACACTTGCTTGATGGACGCGACGCGCAGGAGCACCTTGCCATCAAGACCTTCCTCGATCACGGTGGCTCCAAAGTCCTTCACTGCAATAGCAAGATCAGCTTGCCTCAAGCCTTCGGCGATCACAGTCTGCGTCAGGAGCATTTGCGTGGAAGAGGTTGAGACCGGTGACGCCGCGCCGCGCCTCGTTCCATGGCTGGGACGTGCTGCGACGTGCGCCTGCACGACGGTAACATTTGCCAGATCGGGGATGCGTGATTGCAGAACCGATGAAGCGCTGACGGCCTGTTGAATCGCTTGGGTATAGGTCGGCGCCGGGATATGAGCCGCCCGCCTGCCGGCAGCAGCAGGGAACGTGACATCGTTCCCACCCAGCTCGCCGAGATTAACGAGCGTCACCTCGTGCCACTCTCCGAGCGCTTTGTACCGAGGCATCTTGCCCTCCACGATCTGTCGGTTGGTTGACATCACATCAGCGTTTAACGCGAACGAATAACAGCTCACATCCGGATAGAACTTCGCGAATTCGGCTTTGGCCTTCTAGTCTGATGACAACTCGCCAACCCACAGCGCGGATGTCCTTGCAGCTCGCCGCGATCGCTTTGCGAGCGATAGCGATGAGGCGACTTTACACGTCCTTCTGCTGCGGCCGTCCTTACGGCCGAGAATGCATTTGGATTTTCCGCATGGGTCCAGTGACGATCCCGGCTGAAATTACCGGGGTGCAACGGTTCAGCAAAAATAAAAATTCAACTACTAGTATAGCATCTCTGGTCGATCAGAACAGAGTTTTTTCGGCCAAGACAGCGCGCACCATCCAGGCGTCCAGAGTTATCCGCTATTTGCCGTCCGCCATACCAAGACCGAGGCCGTGGCGTTTCACGTCCGCCTCGCCCCCGAACAGGGCAACCACATCGATGCCGCTTTCGAATGGGCACGGTGACATCATGCCACTGTTTTGCCCGACGTCGCAAGTGAAATTCGTAAAATGCGAATCTTGGGCGCGCTCGATCGTGGTCGCACCGACGGGCCGTCGCTTGACTGCGCCGCTACTGTGCATGGGGTTGTTTTCATGTCTTTGCAGGGAGGACCGTCCGGGCCGCTCCATCCCGGTGCCCGCGCGGCGGTCGCACCGGATGCTACTTCGCATCCTCCAGGATCATCGTCGCGCCCTTCTCGGCGATCATCGCGGTCGGCGTGTTGGTATTGCCCGAGGTGATGGTCGGCATGATCGAGGCGTCGATGACGCGAAGGCCGCCGAGGCCGTAGAAGCGCAGGCGCTCGTCGACCACGGCCATCGGATCGCTCGCCGCGCCCATTTTCGCGGTGCCGACGGGATGGAAGATGGTCGTGCCGATATCGCCGGCGGCCTTTGCGAGCGAGGCGTCGTCGTCGCCGACGGTGGGGCCGGGCAGATATTCGCTGGGTCGATATTTCGCCAGCGCCTTCTGCTGCATCAGGCGGCGTGTGGTGCGGATGGCGTCGGCGCCGACCTGGCGGTCGTCGTCGGTCGACAGGTAATTCGGCGCAATGATCGGCTTCTCGTCCGGGCTCGCCGAGCGCAGGCGCACGGTGCCGCGCGAAGTCGGCTGGAGATTGCAGGCGCTCACCGTGATCGCCGGGAAGCGGTGCAGCGGATCGCCGAACTTGTCGAGCGACAGCGGCTGCACGTGGAACTGGATGTTGGCGCGCGCGCGCGTCGCGTCTGAGCGCGTGAAGATGCCGAGCTGCGATGGCGCCATGGTCAACGGACCACGACGGCGGAAGGCATAGTCGAGGCCCATCAGGCCACGGCGGAACAGGTTGTAATAGGTCTCGTTCAGCGTCCGCACGCCCTCGACCTTGTAGATCGCGCGCTGCTGCAGATGGTCCTGCAAATTCCGCCCCACGCCGGGCTTGTCCATGACAATGTCGATGCCGAGCGGCGACAGCCAGTCGGCTGGCCCGATGCCGGAGCGATGCAGCACCTGCACTGAGCCGATCGAGCCGGCCGAGAGGATCACCTCGCGCTGGGCGCGCGCCTCGATGGTCTCGCCGTTCTGGATGAAGTGAACGCCGACGGCACGGCCCTGCTCGATGATGAGGCGCTCGACCAGCACATGCTTCTCAAGCCGCAGATTGGGGCGTCTCAAGGCCGGCTTGAGGAAACCGCGTGCCGAGGACCAGCGTCGGCCGCGCTTCTGGTTGACGTGGAAATAGCTCGTGCCCTCGTTGTCGCCGGTGTTGAAGTCCGGGATGCGCTTGATCCCCATCTCTTCTGCGGCATCGCCAACGGCGTCGAGAATGGTCCAGGACAGCCGCGGCGCCTCGATGCGCCAGCCGCCGCCGACACCGTGATGCTCGCTCGCGCCCAGGAAGTGATCCTCGATCCGCCTAAACAGCGGCAGCACGTCATCATAGCCCCAGCCGGTCATGCCGAGCTGGCGCCAGTGATCGTAATCGGCGGCCTGTCCGCGCATCGAGATCATGGCGTTGATGGCCGAGCAGCCCCCGATCACCTTGCCGCGGGGATAGGCGAGCGACCGGCCGTTCAGGCCGGGCTCGGCCTCGGTTTTGAACATCCAGTCGGAGCGTGGATTGCCGATCGCAAAGAGATAGCCGACCGGAATATGGAACCAGATCCAGTTGTCGTCCCCGCCGGCCTCGAGAACGAGGACTCGGTTTTTGGGGTCGGCCGACAGGCGATTGGCGACGATGCAGCCGGCCGTGCCGGCGCCCGCGACAATATAGTCAAACTCACCTTCGAGCCGCCTCGGCATTCTGCTTCCACCCTGAATTGGTCTCTAACGTTCCATCCTAATAGGCGGACAGTGACGATCGGGACAAGCCCGGCCATGCCGAACAAGCAGGGCTAAACCCCGGCCAGAGACCGTTGGGTGGACTGGCGCTTGCATGGTAGACAATCCTGCATTTTCAACAAAGCTTGAGACCCCTCCATGCCGATCGTGAACCGCGTCGCCGACCTTCAACCCGATATCCAGGCTTGGCGGCGCGACATCCATGAGCACCCCGAATTGCTGTATGACGTCCACCGCACCGCAGCATTCGTCGCGGATCGGCTGCGCGAGTTCGGCTGCGACGAGGTGGTGAGCGGCATCGGCCAGACCGGCGTGGTCGGCGTGATCAAGGGCAACAAGCCGGCCGGCGGCGGGCTCAAGGCGATCGGCCTGCGCGCCGACATGGACGCGCTGCCGGTCGAGGAACAGACCAACCTGCCTTACGCCTCCAAGCTTCCGGGCAAGATGCACGCCTGCGGCCATGACGGGCACACCGCGATGCTGCTCGGCGCTGCGCGCTATCTCGCCGAGACCCGCAACTTCGCCGGCGATGCCGTCGTGATCTTCCAGCCGGCCGAAGAGGGCGGCGCCGGCGGCGCGGCGATGGTCAAGGATGGGATGATGGAGCGCTTCGGCATCGATCAGGTTTACGGCATGCACAACGGCCCAGGCATTCCGATCGGCTCGTTCGCGATCCGGCCCGGCCCGATCATGGCGTCGACCGACGAGGTCGATATCATGATCGAAGGCCTCGGCGGCCATGCCGCGCGTCCCCACAAATGCGTCGATTCCGTTCTCGTCGGGGCGCAGCTGATCACGGCCTTGCAGTCGATCGTCGCGCGCAGCGTCGATCCCCTGGAATCGGCCGTGATCTCGATCTGCGAATTCCACGCCGGCAATGCCCGCAACGTCATTCCGCAAACCGCAACGCTCAGGGGCACGATCCGCACGCTGACGCCCGACGTGCGCAAGCTGGTCGAGAAGCGCGTGCGCGAGGTCGTCGCGGGCGTCGCCCAGATCACCGGGGCCAAGATCGATCTGCACTACAAGCGCGGTTATCCCGTCGTGAACAACCACGCCGCGGAGACCGAGGTCGCGATGCGCATTGCCAAGCAGGTGGCGGGCGAGGCCAACGTGCTCGAAATGTCGCCGTTGATGGGCGGCGAGGATTTTGCCTACATGCTGGAAACGCGCCCAGGCGCGTTCATCTTCTGCGGCAACGGCGACAGCGCCGGCCTGCACCATCCCGCCTACAATTTCAACGACGAGGCGATCGTGTTCGGCACGTCCTATTGGGTCAAGCTGGTCGAGGAGCAGCTTGCGGCGTCGTGATACGCTGAATGAAATTGCACATGAAAAGGGCCCGTGCATCGCACGGGCCCTTTTTGTCGGGACCGTCTCGCGTCTCAGAACAGGTGCGAGAACAGATAATAGAGCACGCCCGAAATGATCATCGCGGCCGGCAGGGTCAGCACCCAGGCCATCGCGATGTTGCGGATCGTCGCCCATTGCAGGCCCGAGCCGTTGGCGGCCATGGTGCCGGCGATGCCTGACGAGAGCACGTGCGTGGTCGAAACAGGCAGGCCGTAGACGTCGGCGGCGGCGATGGTGGCGGCTGCGGTGATCTCGGCACAGGCTCCTTGCGCGTAGGTCAGGTGGGTCTTGCCGATCTTCTCGCCAACCGTGACGACGATGCGCTTCCAGCCGACCATGGTGCCGAGGCCGAGCGCGATGGCGACCGCGATCTTCACCCAGCCGGGGATGAACTTCGTGGCGCTGTCGAGCGAGCCCTTGTAGGCGGTGAGTACGCTGACGTCGGCCGCGCTGAGCTCGGCTTCCTTGTCCTTCATCAGGAAGCGCAGCGCTTCCGAGGCGAGATACATGTCATTGCGGGTGTTGCCGACGAGATCGGCCGGCACCTTGGCGAGCGAGCCGTAGGTGGTCACCTGCTTGGAGATGTCGCGCACGAGCACGGCGAGCGATGGGAACGTGCCGCCGTTGACCTCGTGCTGCGCGACATAGTTGGTTACGGCGGGACGCGGATTGCCGATCACGCTGTAGCCGGCAGCCTTGCCTTCGATGATCTTGCTGGCGGCTTCCGAGTTCTGGCTGAACGCTGCGATCTGGCTCTCCGGCAGCGCGCGGTTGAGCGCGTAGGCGGTCGGCACGGTGCCGATCAGGATCAGCATGATCAGGCCCATGCCCTTCTGACCGTCGTTGGAGCCGTGGAAGAAGCTCACCAGCGTGCAGGTGAGGATCAGGATGCCGCGAATCCACCACGGCGGCGGCTGGTCGCCCTTCGGCTCGCCGAACAGAGCGGGGGTGGCGCGCAGCAGCACGGTGCGCAGGATCAGCAGCAGGCCGGCGGCGAGCGCGAAGCCGAACAGCGGCGACAGCAGCAGCGCCTTGCCGATATTGGTGGCCTGGGTCCAGTCGACGCCGGAGGTGCCGCTGCGGCCGTGCAGGACCGCGTTCATGATGCCGACGCCCATGATCGAGCCGATCAGCGTGTGCGAGCTCGAGGCGGGCAGGCCGAAATACCAGGTGCCGACGTTCCAGATGATCGCGGCGATCAGCAGCGCGAACACCATCGCGAAGCCGGCACTGGAGCCGACCTGGAGGATCAACTCGACCGGCAGCAAGGACACGATGCCGAACGCGACGGCGCCCGAGGACAGCAGCACGCCGAACAGGTTGAACATGCCGGACCACACCACGGCGACGTGAGCGGGCAGCGAGCGGGTGTAGATCACGGTGGCGACGGCGTTGGCGGTGTCGTGGAAGCCGTTCACGAACTCGAAGCCGAGCGCGATCAGAAGCGCGACGAAGAGCAGGAGGAAGGGAGCAAAGGTCTTGACCTGCGCGCCGGCGGCATCGACGTCGACCCAGATGCTGTAGGCGACGAACAGCAGCGCAGCGGCGATCACGCCCATGTAGATCACGCCGGTGAGCGGATGGAATCCGCGATTGAGGTCTGGTCCCTTACTCAAAGCAGGCTCGATGGAGCCCGGCAAAGCAACGTCACTCATTGGAAATTCTCCTGTCCCAAGGCGACGATCTTGCGCGCGGCATGTGACAGGCAGTTGAAATCGCGGGCAGGCAATTGAAATGATGGAACTTATCCAGTCTTTGTTGCTGCCTGTAACAGCCTCTCAGGCGGCGCGCGCAGACTTCTTTTGCAATGCAGCGGCGATCGACAGGTCTTCGACAAAGCGCTGATATTCCATCGCCTTCGCCTCGGGATCGGGTAGCCGCAGCAGGTAGGACGGATGCACCGTCACCAGAGCCTTGCGTCCGTCGGGAAGGTCTATGAGCCGGCCGCGGGTCTTGCCGATGGGCGTGATCTTGCCGAACACGCTTTGCGCGGCGGTCGCGCCCATCGCCACGATCAGCTCAGGCTGGATTGCCGAAACTTCCCGCTCGTACCACTGCCGGCACGCCTTGATCTCCGGCGTTGCCGGCTTCTGGTGCAGGCGGATCTTGCCGCGCGGTACGAATTTAAAGTGTTTCACCGCGTTGGTGACATAGACCTTCTTGCGATCGACGCCGGCCTCCGCAAGCGCGCGGTCGAGCATCTGGCCGGCCGGGCCGACGAAAGGATGGCCGGCGAGGTCTTCCTTGTCGCCGGGCTGCTCGCCGACCAGCATGATGGTGGCATCCTTCGGGCCTTCGCCGAACACGGTCTGTGTCGCGTCCTTGTAGAGGTGGCAGGCGCGGCAATGCGCGGCCTCCTCGCGAAGCGCGTCGAGATCGTCAGTGGTCGTCTTGCGTGTCATCGGAGCCTCCGGCCGCTTCTGAGGCTTGTGCGGATCGGTTGCGGCGTTGGCGATCATGGCGCCGGTCATGCGTTCGGCGTCCTCGATCAAGGGTTTAATGATCGAAGCCTCGGGCAGGTTCCTCCAGTATTTCTTCGGCATCTCCGTCTGCATCGCCTTCACCTTGAGCCGCGCCGGATTGAAGATGCTGGCGTAGTAGCGCCGCCAGGTTTCCTCCAGCGGGTCCTCGCCCGGCGCTTCGCTCTTGCTCACGCCAGGCGTGAAAGAGAGTGCGTGGCCGTCCCAATGCGCGCAGAGATCGGGCGTCAGGATCGACCAGGGCATGTCGGCAAAGCGCCTGGCGAAGAACGGCGCGGCGAGCTCGACGATGTGATGCTCCGGCTCGAACCAGGCGACATAGTGCGCCGCGCGCTCTCTGCCGATCTCGCGGAAGCGGACGAAGGCATGCATCTTGTGCTCGTCGCGATGAACCGCGCGGGCCATCGCCGTGACCCGCGCGACATCGGGATCGGTCGCGACGTCCATGAGATCATGATGGTCTCTCAATCGCCAGAGCAGCCGATAGAGGATCGCAAAGCGCTCGCGATCGCGATGCAGGATTGCTGATTTCGCGAGCTCGACGAATTTGCCTGATACGCTGAAGGTGCCGTCGTTCACCTCGAGGATCGGCGAGGTTGCGGACTGCGCGAACAAATCGGCGTCGCGGCCCTGCACGGTCCAGGTGACGTCGGTTGGCTGCACCTGATGAAGCACGAGGCTGCGTGCGGCTTTACGCCAGCCGTCGAAATCGGTTTCGGTGTCGAGGATGATGGACTGCATCAGAAGCCAAACCCCAGTTGCGTTGCTTTCGGCTTGAGTCGTTCGATCAATCGCGCTTCATCGAGGCGATGCGGCGAGGGGCGGTGATCGCTGAGGACGATGAACGGCAGCGCCTTGTGCTTGGGCACGTGCAGACGCGCCAGATCGGAGATGCGGATCGTCGTGGTGCGCCGCGTCGCGATGATGCGCTCGACCGCCTTGGTGCCGAAGCCCGGCACGCGCAAAAGCTCCTCGCGGCTGGCGCGGTTGACGTCGAGCGGGAAGCGGTCGCGATGGCGCAGCGCCCAGGCGAGCTTCGGATCGATGTCGAGCGGCAGCATGGCGCTGTCGTCGACGATCTCCGCAACGTCGAAACCATAGAAGCGCATCAGCCAGTCGGCCTGGTAGAGCCGGTGCTCGCGCAGCAGCGGCGGCTGGACCAGAGGCAAAGCGCGGCTGGCATCCGGGATCGGGCTGAAAGCGGAGTAGTAGACGCGCCGCAGCCTGTATGAGCCGTAGAGATTGGCACTGGCGTGGAGAATGGTGTGATCGTTCGCGCTGTCGGCACCGACGATCATCTGCGTGCTTTGGCCTGCGGGCGCGAAACGATGTGGCTTGGCCCTTGTTTTTGCCGCGCGGTTGTCCTCTGCCTCATCCAGCTTTAGCCGCAGCCGGCCCATGGTGCGGCGGATCGCGCGCACGTCCTTCTCCGGCGCGAATTGCTGCAGGCTCGCCGCATCGGGCATTTCGATGTTGATGGAGAGGCGGTCGGCATATTTGCCGGCCTCCACGATCAGCGCGTCGTCGGCCTCGGGAATGGTCTTGAGATGGATGTAGCCGCGGAAGTGATGCTCCTCGCGCAGTTTTCGCGCGACGCTCACCACCTGCTCCATCGTGTAGTCGGGGCTGCGGATGATGCCGGAGGAAAGAAACAGTCCCTCGATGTAATTGCGCCGGTAGAAGTCGAGCGTGAGCTTGACCAACTCGTCGATGGTGAAGCGGGCGCGCGGCACGTTGGAGGAGGCGCGGTTGACGCAATAGAGGCAATCGTAGTTGCAGGCGTTGGTCAGCAGCACCTTGAGCAGCGAGATGCAGCGTCCGTCCGGCGCATAGGAATGGCAGATGCCCATGCCGGGCGCAGTCGAGCCCATGCCCTTGCCGTCGCTGGAATCCCGCTTCTCGGTGCCACTGGAGGCACAGGAGGCGTCGTACTTGGCGGCATCCGCGAGAATTTCCAGTTTGCGTTGTACGTCCATTCCGGAATCCCTTTGATTCAATTTACGAATCCGAAAGAGCACCAATTCGATTGACTCTCCGGCTGCCGTTAGCTTTATATTAGAACATATCATGAACAAATGAGCCAGCCGTTGGTTCTTTTTTGAAAGGCCACGGCATCACTCTTTGAGGAGCGGCGAGCATGAGCGGCGCACGCATGAGCGCGCTTGCGATCTTGCGCAGCCAGATCGAGCGGATCGAGACGGCAGAGGTCGTGCATCGGCACGACCGCATCGCGCTCGGCCATAGCGAGGCCGACGCCGCGTTGAAGGGCGGGCTCGCGCGCGCGGCGATCCACGAGGTGTTTTGCGAAGGGCGCCAGGGCGCAGCCGCGACCGGCTTTGTCACCGGGCTTGCAGGCCGTGTCACGGCCCAGCGGCCGCTCTTGTGGGTGCGCCAGGATTTCTCGGAGATGGAGACCGGCGCGCTGTCGATGAGCGGGCTCGCCGAGTTCGGCCTCGATCCGCGTCGCGTGGTGATGGTGCGTGCCGCCGATGTGGAGAGTGCGCTACGCACCTCGGCCGATGCGCTCGCGTGCGATGCGCTCGGCGCCGTCGTGCTCGAGCTCTGGGGCGAGACCAGGCAGTTTGATCTGGTGGCAAGCCGCAAGCTGACGCTGGCCGCGCAATCGTCCGGCGTCACCGGTCTGCTGTTGCGGATGGCCGCGCAACCGATGCCCTCGACGGCGGAGACGCGATGGATGCTGCGTGCGGCCCATTCGCCGCCGGGCCCGATGTGGAGTGTCTGGGGCGCGCCGCGCTTCGATGCCGAGCTGTTGCGCAATCGTCATGGCCCGTGTGGCCGGTGGATCATGGAATGGAAGTGTGATGAGTGCCAGTTCAGTGAGCCGTCGGCGTATTCTCAGCCTGTGGCTGCCGCGCCTGCCCATCGACCGGATCCAGCGGTTCTTCAACAGCGCCGGGCTGGGTAAAAACAATAATGATCCCAGCATTGTCGTCATCAAGGACGTCAATGCATTGGTGATCCATGCACTGAACGAGGTTGCGGAGCGCCTCGGCCTGTATATCGGCCAGCCGCTCGCGAACGCGCGGGCGATGTGTCCGGATTTAAAAGTGTTCGACGCCGATGTCGTGGCGGACGCGAAAACGCTGAGCGACATCGCCGATTGGTGCGACCGCTTCACGCCGCTGGTGGCGCTCGATGCGCCGCACGGGCTGTTCCTCGACATCACCGGCTGCGCGCATCTGTTCGGTGGCGAGGCTGCGTTGTTGCAGACACTGGTCCGTGCGCTGGCGCGGCAAGGCTTTGCGGTCAGCGCGGCCATTGCCGGCACATCGGTCTGCGCGCGCACGCTGACGCGGCAGGCCACGGGCAGCATCGTCGCCGATGGCGGGGAGGCGGCGGCGATCGACCGGTTTCCGGTGTCCGCGCTCGGTGCGGACGAGGCCATCACCACCGGCCTGCGCCGCGCCGGCCTGAAGACCATCGGCGATGTCGCATCGCGCAGCGCCTCCGAAATCACCGCACGTTTCGGCGCGCGGTTCTCCACGCTGCTCGCGCATGCGCTGGGGCAGGGCGATGCGCCGATCAGTCCGCGCAAGCCGCTGCCCGACTACATCGTGGAAAAACGCTTTGCCGAGCCGATCGCGACCGACACCATGATCGCGATGACGCTGTCGCGGCTCGCTGACACGTTGATCGCGGCCATGGAGAAGCAGGGCAAGGGCGCGCGGCGGCTGGAGGCCGCCTTCTTCCGCACCGATGGTGTGGTGCGCGCGATCATGGTCGAAACCGGACGTCCGGTGACGCGAAGCGCGGTCGTCGACCGGCTGTTCCGCGAACGTCTCGATGCGCTGGCCGATCCGCTCGATCCCGGCTTTGGCTTCGACATGGTGCGGCTGTCGGCAAGCCGCACCGAGATCGTGGTGCAGGAGCAGCGCGACCTCGATGCCCATGTCCACGACAGTGACGAGCTTGCCGCGCTGATCGACCGCATCGCCGCGCGCATCGGCGGCAAGCGTGTCGTCGTGCACCTGCCGCAGAATACCCATATCCCCGAGCAGGCGGTGCTGGCCGCCTCCGCGCAGCATCATCTCACTGCTGCCATGCAGGCCGAATGGCCCGCGCGCGCCGAGAGCGAGCCGCCGCTGCGGCCCTTAAGGCTGTTCGACCAGCCGGAGCCGGTCACCGTGCCGTTCGCGACTGTGCCCGACGGCCCGCCGCATCAATTCACCTGGCGGCGCGCGAAACATGCGGTGGTGCGGGTGGAGGGGCCCGAACGTATCGCGATGGAATGGTGGCGGCAGGACGGCAAGCAGCTGACGCGGGATTATTTCCGCATCGAGGATGCCGAGGGCCTGCGTTTCTGGATCTTTCGCGACGGTCTTTACGAGGGAGAGGTGTTCGACGCCGACGGCAAGCCCGCATCTCCCAACTGGTATGTGCACGGCCTCTTCGCATGAACGCGCCTGCCTATGCCGAGATCGGCATCACCACCAATTTCTCCTTTTTGCGCGGAGGCTCGGATCCGCGCGCCTATGTGCACCAGGCCAGCAAGCTCGGCCTTCCCGTGATCGGCATCGCCGATCACAACACGCTCGCCGGCGTGGTGCGGGCCTGGAACGAGCTCGACAATGACAAGGTCCTGCACAAGCCAAAACTCCTGATCGGTGCGCGCATCGTCTTCATCGACGGCACGCCCGACATTTTCGTCTATCCGCGCGATCGCGCCGCCTATGGCCGGCTGTGTCAGCTTCTGACCCGGGGCAAGCGCGGCGACGACATCTCGCGGATCGAGAAGGGCGAGTGCCGTCTTACTTTCGCGGATCTTCTCGAGTTCTCGGAAGGTCAGCTCCTGGTCTTGATGCTGCCGCACCGCTTCGAGCCGGCGCAAGCGCTTGATATTCTCGCAAAGCTGAGAGCGAGCCGTGCCGAAGGCGTGTGGCTGGCCGCGAGCCTGATCTATCGCGGCGACGATCGGCGCCGCCTGGCGCGGCTCGACGATCTCGCCGCCAAGGCAAAAGTGCCGCTGCTCGCGACCAATGAGGTGCTCTATCATGATCCCGGCCGCCGTCCGCTCCAGGATGTGCTGACCTGTATCCGGGAAAAGACCACGATCGAGGCGATCGGGCGGAAGCTCGAGGCCAATGCCGAGCGCTTTTTGAAGACGCCGCTGGAAATGTCGCGGCTGTTTCGCGACTTTCCCGATGCGATCGCAGAGACCATGCGCTTTGCGGACAGGATCGAGTTCTCGCTCGACCAGCTCAAATACCAGTATCCGGACGAGCCGGTGCCGCCGGGCAAGACCGCGCAAGGGCATCTGGAGGATCTGACCTGGGCGGGCGTGAAAAAATATTTCAACGACGATATCGACGACAAGCTGCGGGCAACGCTGAAGAAGGAGCTCGCGCTGATATCAGAACTGAAATACGCGCATTACTTCCTCACCGTGCACGACATCGTCCATTACGCGCGCAGCCAGAACATTTTGTGCCAGGGCCGCGGCTCGGCGGCGAACTCGGCGGTGTGCTACGTGCTCGGCATCACCTCGGTGGATCCGACCAAGGTCGATCTCTTGTTCGAGCGTTTCATCTCCAAGGAGCGGCTGGAGCCGCCCGACATCGACGTCGATTTCGAGCATTCGCGGCGCGAGGAGGTGATGCAATATGTCTATCGCCGCTACGGCCGCCACCGCGCAGCGATCATCGCCACCGTCATCCATTACCGCCCGCGCAGCGCTATCCGCGACGTCGGCAAGGCGCTGGGCCTGACCGAGGACGTCACTGCCGCGCTCGCCGATACCGTCTGGGGCAGCTGGGGCAAGGGCCTCAACGACATGCAGGTCCGGCAGGCCGGGCTCGATCCCAAAAATCCCATGATCAACCTTGCGGTCGAGCTTGCGACCGAGCTGATCGAATTCCCGCGCCATCTCTCCCAACATGTCGGCGGCTATGTGCTGACCCAGGATCGGCTCGACACCTATGTGCCGATCGGCAACGCCGCGATGGACGACCGCACCTTCATCGAATGGGACAAGGACGACGTCGACGCGCTGAGCATGATGAAGGTCGACGTGCTCGCTCTGGGCATGCTGACCTGTATCAGGAAATGCTTTGATCTGATCGATCAGCACAAGGGCGAGCGTTGGGTTCTGGCGACCGTCCCGCAGGATGATCCCAGGGTTTACGACATGCTGTGTGCCGGCGAGTCGCTCGGCGTCTTCCAGGTCGAGAGCCGCGCCCAGATGAACATGCTGCCGCGCCTGAAGCCGCGGACCTTCTACGATCTCGTCATCGAGGTCGCGATCGTGCGGCCGGGTCCGATCCAGGGCGACATGGTGCATCCCTATTTGCGGCGACGGAATGGCCTGGAAAAGGTGAGCTATCCGTTTCCGTCGCCGGATCATGGCGACAAGGACGAACTCTATAACGTGCTGCACAAAACGATGGGCGTGCCCCTGTTCCAGGAGCAGGCGATGCGCATCGCGATCGAGGCGGCGAAATTCACCTCCGAGGAAGCCAATGGCCTGCGTCGCTCGATGGCGACCTTCCGCAATGTCGGCACCATCGGCCAGTACGAGGAGAAGCTGATCGGCAACATGGTCGCGCGCGGCTATGATGCCAATTTCGCCAGAAGCTGCTTTGACCAGATCAAGGGCTTCGGCTCCTACGGCTTTCCGGAGAGCCATGCCGCGAGCTTTGCTCAGCTCGTCTACATCTCGTCATGGCTGAAATATCATCACCCCGACGCCTTCTGCTGCGGCCTGTTGAACTCGCAGCCGATGGGCTTTTACGCCCCGGCGCAGATCGTCGGCGATGCCCGCAAGAACGGCATCGAGGTCCGCGAGATCGACGTGTCCTACAGCTTTGCGCAGAACACGCTGGAGAATATGGAAGGCAGATATTGCGCTGTGCGCCTCGGCTTCCGCCAGATTGATGGTTTTCACTGGCTCGATCCGGACGAGGAGTTTCTCAAAAAGGAGCAGGCGAAGCAGCAGGGCAGGGCCTATGTTAGTCCTGAAGACTGGGCCGACCGCATCATCGCGGCGCGTAATCGCCGGCCCTTCACCTCGCTCGAAGACTTCGCCCGCGATACGGGGCTTCCCAAGCGCGCGCTGATCCTGCTGGCGGATGCCGATGCGTTCCGCTCGCTCGGGCTCGATCGCCGCGAGGCACTGTGGCAGGTGCGGCGGTTGCCCGACGACGTGCCGCTGCCGTTGTTCGAAGCGGCGACAGCGCGGGAGCAACCGGACGAGCACGCAGCACCGCTCCCCGTGATGCCGCGCCCCGAACAGGTCGTTGCCGATTACCAGACCATCCGGCTGTCACTCAAAGGCCATCCGATGGAATTCCTGCGCGAGATGTTGTCGCGCGAGCGCATCGTCACCTGCAGGGAGATCTGCCACGAGAACGAACGGCGCCGCGTCCGCTGCGCCGGCGTAGTCCTGGTGCGGCAGCGGCCGGGCAGCGCCAGCGGCGTCGTGTTCATGACGCTGGAGGACGAAACCGGCATCGCCAATGTCGTGGTCTGGCCCAAGGTCATGGAGCAGTACCGCAAGGAGGTGATGGGCGCGCGCCTCATCGAGGTCCAGGGCTACATCCAGAGCAGCCCCGAGAAGGTGACGCATCTCATCGCGCAGCGGATGATCGACCGCTCGCACGATCTGGTCGGCCTCGCCAATGATGCCCTGAGCCGCAAGCCTCCGGTGCCGGCAGGTGCCACCGTGGTCGAACCGCTCAACGAAGACGCTCGCGCTCTCACGGATATGCCGGCGCAAAAGATCCGCCATCCCCGCAACGTTCGCATCCTGCCGCCGTCGCGGGATTTTCATTGAAGCTGGTTCTGCGCACGCAAACCTCTCACCGTCACCCTGAGGGGCTCGCCTCTTCGGCGAGCCTCGAAGGGCGACGGCCCGGTTGCAGCTCGGCCGTTCATCCTTCGAGGTTCGGTTTGCAATGCTTGCGCATCGCAAGCCTCACACCTCAGGATGACGGAACAAGAGCACGTCCTAAAAATTCACCCGGTTCGAGATCGCACCATCCACCACGAGATTGGATCCCGTCGTGAACGCCGACACCGGGCTCGCCAGAAACACCGCGGCACTGGCGATCTCCTGCGGCGTCGCCATGCGCCCCGTCGGATTGCGCTTCATCGCGTCATTGTAACGCTCGGGCATGTTCTTCTCGATCATCTCCCAGACCCCGCCCTTGAAATACACGGTGCCGGGCGAGACCACGTTGACGCGGATCTTCTTCTTTGCGTATTGCCGCGCCAGTCCCTTGGCCATGTGGATCAGCGCCGCCTTGATCGGACCGTAGGAGCTGGCGAGATCGGCCTGCGCCGCCGCGATCGAGGAGATGATGACGAAGGCGGCATCGCCGCTCGTCTCGCCGCTGGTCTCGAGGAACGGCCGCGCGGCGTCGAACGCATGCACGGCGCCCAGCACGTCGAGCCGGAAATTCTGCTCCCACGATGCGGGATCGTGGCCTTGCGCCATGGCACCGGCATTGGAAAACAGCATGTCGATGCCGCCGAGCTCCTTTGCCGCGCCCTCGACCCACGCCTTCAGCGCTGCGCCGTCGGTGACGTCGACGGTGCCTCCGCTGGCGCGGATGCCGCTCGCCTTCAACTCGGCGACGGTCGTCGCAACCTGCTCGGCATTGCGTGCGCAGACCGCGACATTGCTGCCTTCCCCGGCCAGCGTTGCCGCAATCGCCCGCCCGATGCCGCGTGTGCCGCCAAGCACGACGGCGTTTTTCCCTTTGAGACCGAGATCCATTCGCTTGTTGTCCTTGTTGTTGATCGCAGAGAGTGTAGCTGCTTCAGGAGACGCCCAAAAGCCTCAATGACGCGGAGTGAGGCGTCGCGCCCCTCACTCCGGCGCGGCTCCCACCGGCGGGCCGCCGGGCGGGCGATGCAGGAAGGTCAGCGATGCGTAGGCGCCGACCCAGGAACCGATCGCCGCGAACGCGACATAGAAGGCGTTTTCGGTATAGCTGATCACCGCATAAGAGGAGAGCAGATACCAGATCGCGCTCCAGGTCGCGGCCGGCACGCGTTTGCGCGCGACCACGGCGGAGGTGAACATCACGTAGACCGCGTCGGTGGCCGCCGTTGCCACCAATACGGCGCCTGCGGTGAGGGGATCGATGGCGGCCATTGCAATCCTTTCAGCGCTCATGACATGGTCCCAAAAAACTAAAGGAGAGCTGTGGCCATGCAAAGCCCCGCCGACATCCTCAAGGATATCTGGATTTCCGCCGGCGGCGATGCCGCCGCGCTCGACCGGGTGCAACTGACCGGCGAAGAGCCGCAAATCCCGTCCTCATTTCGCGTCGCCGTCGCCGGGCAGACGACGATCGCGGCCGCAGGTCTTGCCGCTGCCGAGATCTGGAGACTGCGCAGCGGCGAGGCGCAGGACGTCACTGTCGACATGCGCCATGCCGTCGCCGAATGCCGTTCCGAGCGTTATCTGCGTCTCGACGACAAGCCGCCGCCACCGGCCTGGGACGCCATCGCCGGCGTCTACAGGACCGGCGATAACCGCTTCGTTCGCTGCCACACCAATTTCCCGCATCACCGCGACGCCGTCTGCAAGGTGCTCGGCTGCATGCCCGAGCGTGGACCCGTGCAGGCCGCCCTGATGCAATGGAAAGGCGAGGAATTCGAAACCGCGGCCTATGCCACCGGCGGCGTCGTTGCGCTGATGCGTTCTCATGACGAATGGTCCGCACTGCCGCAGGCTCGCGCGCTTGCCGAATTGCCGCTGGTCACGATCGAAAAGATTGGCGAGGCCGCCCCAAAACCATGGCCGAAGGGCGATCGACCGCTTGCAGGCTTACGCGTGCTCGATCTCTCCCGTGTCATCGCAGGTCCCGTCGCCGGCCGCACGCTCGCCGCACACGGCGCGGATGTGCTGCTCGTGTCCGGGCCCGATCTGCCGGCCATTCCCTGGCTCACCATCGACACCGGCCGCGGCAAGCTCACCAGCTTTATCGAGCTCAAATCCGAGTCGGGCAGGGCGCAGATGCGCGATCTGCTGAAAGACGCCGACATCTTCTCGCAAGGCTATCGTCCGCGTGCGCTCTCGGCCCTCGGCTTTTCGCCCGAGGACGCCGCTGCGATCAATCCCGGCATCGTCTACGTCACGCTGTCGGCCTACGGCCATGCCGGCCCGTGGGCCGAGCGGCGCGGGTTCGACTCACTGATCCAGACCACCACCGGCTTCAACGACGCCGAAGGCAAGGCCGCAGGTATCGATGGTCCGAAAGAATTGCCGGCACATATGCTCGACCACGCCACCGGCTATCTCATGGCGTTCGGCGCGATGATGGGGAAGGCACGCCAGTCCCGCGAAGGCGGCAGCTGGCATGTGCGCGTGTCGCTGGCGCAGACCGGACGCTGGCTGTGGAATCTCGGCTGGCTCGACGGCGGTCTCGATACCCCGGATCTCACGGGCGAGGCCGTACATGCAGCGTTCATGGAAACCGTGTCATCTGGCTTCGGCATGTTGAAGGCGGTGCGCCATTCGGCCGTGCTGTCGAGGACGCCGGCGCAATGGAGCCGACCGGCGATGCCGCTCGGCAGCCATCCGCCGCAATGGCCGGCGGGAAGCTGACGTGAAGCTGACGTGTCGTAAAATTTTAACGCAAACCGAAGGACGGCCAGCGTTTTTTAGGTTGTTTGAAATCCCAATTCGGCACTATTAGCGCGACCGATGAGGCAGTCGTCTGCCGAGATCGTCGCAGACATGACCGGGCCCCATGGTAGCTGAAAATACCAAGAGATTGCAGGTGCTTACAAAACGACGGGTGATCGCATCCGTAGTTTTACTGGCGCTCGCCGGGGCCGGCGCCTATGGCTTCTTCTTCAAGGGCGGCAAGGAGAAGAATCACTCCGAAGTCTCCAGCCAGTCGCGCAAGAACGCCCAGAATTTCACGCCAACGCCGTCCGAATGGGCGACGCTGACGATCGAGCCGGTCAAGGCCAAGACCTTCCGCGCCGAGTACGTCACCGAAGGCAAGGTCGCGGTCGACGAGGATCACTCGACGCCGGTGTTCTCGCCCTATGCGGGCCGCGTGACCAAGCTGCTCGCCAAGCCCGGCGAGAGCGTGACCCAAGGTCAACCGCTGTTCACAATCGAAGCCGCCGACACCGTACAGGCTCAGAACGATTTCATCGCGGCGATGACGTCGCAGAACAAGGCAAAGTCTGCGCTGGAGCTTGCCGACATCCAGTACAAGCGCGCCAAGGATCTCTACGAAGGCCGCGCCATTCCGCTCAAGGATTATCAGCAGGCCGAAGCGACCCAGGTCCAGGCGCAGAACGACATGCGCTCCGCAGTGACGGCGCTGGAGGCTGCGAACAACAAGCTGCGCATTCTCGGGTTCACCGACGAGACCATCAAGACGTTCCAGAACAAGGGCACCATCAACCCTGAAATCACGATCTATGCGCCGCTCTCGGGCACGGTCGTGCAGCGCAAGATCGGCCCCGGGCAGTATGTCAGCGCCGGCGCCAGCGATCCGGTGTTCGTGATCGGCGATCTATCCACGGTCTGGCTCACCGCCTTCGTGCGCGAGAGCGATGCGGCCCAGGTCAGTGTCGGGCAGGACATCAGCGTCAACGTGATGGCGCTGCCGGGCCGCCCCTTGACCGCCAAGATCAACTATGTCGCCGCCGCGATCGATCCCAGCACCCGCCGCCTGTTGGTGCGTGCCACCATCGACAACAAGGACGGCCTGCTCAAGCCGGAAATGTTCGCCAACGTGACGATCTATTCGGCGGGCGACCGCGGCGCGCCCGCGGTGCCGAAGCAGGCATTGATCTACGAAGGCGACCAGGTCCGCATCTGGGTCGCGCGCGAGGACAAATCGGTCGAGCTGCGCCAGATCAAGATCGGCCTCATCAATGGCAACCTCGTCGAGGTGACCAGCAACCTGAAGCCCGACGAACAGATCGTCGTCAAAGGCAGCCTGTTCATCGACCGTGCGGCGTCCGGTAGCTGATCGACGACCTAAGAAACTGCGAAAAACCTGATGGACCGTCTCGTCGCCCTTGCCGTCAACCGGCGCTTCCTGATGGTCGGCATGTTCGTCGCCGTGTTTATCGGCGGCCTGATCGCATTCAACCAGCTCAACATCGAGGCCTATCCCGATCCGACCCCGCCGATGGTCGACATCGTCACGCAGAGCCCCGGCCTGTCGGCGGAAGAGATCGAGCGCTACATCACGATCCCGATCGAGACCCAGGTCGCGGGCCTGAAGAATCTGACGACCATCCGCACCATCTCGCTCTACGGCCTCTCCGACGTCAAACTCCAGTTCTCCTTCGCTTACACCTATGACGAGGCGTTGCAGCAGGTCTTGAACCGCCTGGCGCAACTCGCGCCGCTGCCGGGCAACGTGCAGCCGCAGATCTCGCCGCTGAGCCCGATCGGCGAAATCTTCCGCTATCGCCTGGTCGGCCCGCCGAACTACAGCGTGCTTGACCTCAAGACCATCCAGGACTGGATCCTGCAGCGCCGCTTTCGCTCCGTGCCCGGCGTGATCGACGTCACCGGATGGGGCGGCAAGAGCAAGACCTATGAGCTGGAGGTCGACAACAACAAGCTGGTCGCCAACGGCCTGACGCTGCCGCAGCTGCTCCAGGCCGTCAGCAATTCCAACGTCAATGTCGGCGGCAACACCGTCAATATCGGCCAGCAATCGGCCGTGGTGCGCGGCGTCGGTTTGATCAAGTCGATCGACGATCTCGCCAACACCATGGTCGCCCAGACCAACGGCAATCCGGTGCTGGTGAAGGACGTCGCCACCGTCACCGTCGGCCAGAAGCCGCGCCTCGGCATCGCTGGCCTCGACGATGCCGACGACATCGTGCAGGGCATCGTGCTGATGCGCCGCGGCGAGCAGAGCACGCCGACCATCAATCGCGTCGAGCAATTGGTCGCCCAGATCAACAATTCGACCATTCTGCCGCCGGGTGTGCGCATCGAGCGCATCTACGACCGCAAGGACCTGATCGACCTCACCACCCATACCGTGCTGCACAACATGGTGGTGGGCATCCTCTTGATCGTGCTGTTGCAGTGGATCTTCCTCGGCGATCTCCGCAGCGCGCTGATCGTCGGCGCCACCATCCCGTTCGCGCTGTTCTTCGCCGTGATCATCCTGGTGCTGCGCGGGGAATCGGCGAACCTGCTCTCGGTCGGCGCGATCGATTTCGGCCTGATCGTGGATGCGACCGTCATCATGGTGGAGGCGATCTTCCGCCGCCTGACGCAGACGACGCCGATGACGGAATCGGAGCAGATGTCGGCGGAGACGCTGTTCGGCATCAAGAGCCACGCCATCCTCAGCGCCGCGGCCGACGTCTCGCGCTCGATCTTCTTTGCCGCCGCGATCATCATCGCGGCCTTCCTGCCGCTGTTCACGCTGTCAGGCGTCGAGGGCAACATTTTCGGGCCGATGGCGCGCACCTATGCCTACGCGCTCGCCGGCGGTCTGCTCGCGACCTTCACCGTCACGCCCGCGCTGTCCGCGATCATCCTGCCCGCGCATGTCGAGGAGACCGAGACCCGCGTGATGCTGATTCTGCACCGGCTCTACATGCCGCTGCTGAACTGGGCCGTCGCCAACCGCAACATCGTGCTCGGCGGTGCGGTCGGCCTCGTGGTGATGACCTTGGTGTTCGGCCGGCTGCTCGGCCTCGAATTCCTGCCCAAGCTGGAAGAAGGCAATCTCTGGATCCGCGCCACGCTGCCGCCGACCATCTCGCTCCAGGAGGGCAACTCCTACGTCAATGAGATGCGCAAGGTGATCCGCGCCCGGCCCGAGGTCGAATCCGTGGTGTCGCAGCACGGCCGTCCCGACGACGGGACCGACGCTGCCGGCTTCTTCAATGCCGAGTTCTTCGCGCCGCTGAAACCCGCCAGCCAGTGGCCCGGCACGCACGATAAGGAAGAGCTGACTGCGCAATTGCTCAAGCAGCTCGACGACCGCTTCCCCGGCGTCGAGTTCAACTTCTCGCAATATCTGCAGGACAACGTCTCCGAAGCCGTTTCCGGCGTGAAGGGCGAGAACTCGATCAAGCTGTTCGGCAACGATCTCCAGGCGCTGACCGACACCGCCAACAAGATCAAACAGGTGCTGTCGACGGTGCAGGGCGTCACCGATCTTGCGGTCTTCACCTCGCTCGGGCAGCCAACCGTGCAGATCGACATCGACCGCGCCAAGGCCGCCCGCTACGGGCTCGCCCCCGGCGACATCAATGCCACCATCAAGGTCGCGATCGGCGGTGACACCGCGGGCGATCTCTATGAGCCCGGAAGCGACCGCCACTTCCCGATCATCGTTCGTCTTGCGCCGGAATATCGCCGTAGCGCCGAGGCGATCCAGAACATCAGGATCGGAGCACCCGGGTCGAACGGCTCGGTCACCCAGATTCCCTTGAGCGAAGTCGCCACCATCAGCCTCGTCTCCGGCGCCGCCTACATCTATCGCGAGCAGCAGGAACGCTATCTGCCGATCAAGTTCTCGGTGCGCGAGCGCGATCTCGGCAGCGCCATCCGCGAGGCGCAACAGAAGATCGCCGACCAGGTCCAGCTGCCGCCCGGCTCGCACATGGAATGGGTCGGTGAGTTCGGCAATCTTCAGGACGCGATCCGGCGGCTGTCGATCGTGGTGCCGATCTCGCTGGCGCTGATCGCGATCCTGCTCTGGTTCAATTTCGGCTCGATGGTCGATACGCTGCTCGCCATGAGCGTGATCCCGATGGCGATCTTCGGCGGCGTGCTCGGCCTGCTGATATCAGGCACCGCCTTCAGCGTCTCCGCAGCGATCGGCTTCATCGCGCTGTTCGGCATCGCGGTGATGGACGGCATCATCATCCTGTCGCAGTTCAACCAGCTGATCGAGGAGGGCATGGACCGGATGAGTGCGGTGATCCGCACCGGCGAGCTGCAGCTCCGGCCCGTACTGATGACCTGCGTGGTCGCGGGCGTCGGCCTGCTGCCGGCGGCATTGTCCGAAGGCATCGGCTCGCAAGTGCAGAAGCCGCTCGCGGTCGTCGTCGTCACCGGCATGATGCTGGCGCCGGTCGTGATCCTGGTGACGCTGCCGGTGCTGATCTCCTTCTTCTCGCGCCGCGCGCGCTGAGGCGCGTCATTTGCGCGTGATCTTGTCGGAAAACCGCTGCGCACTTTTCCGGATCAAGCTCTATTCCAGCGCACGCTGCGCGATCCGCAGCAGCATCGAGGTTCCGAGTCCGAGCAGCATCAGGCTGGCGAAGCGGCTGCTCAGCGACAGCACCCGCGGTGTCAGCCGTGATCGCGCGGTCGCGACGATCGTGCTGAGCATCATCCACCACACCGCAGAGCCGACGAAGACGCCCGCGATCAGCGGCGCGGCGGCGGCCTGCGTCGAGAACGCATGCAGCGCTGCCAGAAAAAGGATGACCGTCAGCGGATTGGTCAGCCCGAGCGCGATGGCACTGAGATAGGCGCGTGCGAGATGGACGCGGTCGATCTCGCCGATGTCTCGGACCATGATGGAACCGCGATGGGTGCGAATGGCGAACCACAGCAGCGTCAGCGCCGAGACGATGCCGAAGCCAGCGGCATTCGCCTCGACCCAGGGCTGCGCCAGCGCGCCGAGCCCCAAAACCGCCAAGGCGCTGTAGGTCAGGTGCACGGTCGCTGCGCCGAATCCGGTGGCAAGGCCTGTGGCCATCCCGGATGCCAAGGTGCGCTGAATGCACAGCATGCCCATGGGGCCGATCGGAGCCGCAACGGTGAAACCAATTCCAATGCCGGAAATCAGCGCGGCAAGATAATGCGACAGGGACATGCATCCGCACGAACAAATGAAATCTGTGCGGGTACGTAGCTGCGATTTCGAGCCGTCGCCTCAACCGGAAGGGTGAAAAACAAACCAGCGCGCAAACACGATCGTGTGAGTCAGGATCGCTGCGCTCGCGCAACGACGGTTCCGTTGTTGAACGTGGAACCGCATCGCATTTTGTTTGAACCTGATCGGGTTTGTCGCGACTCAGAACCCGTAGAGTCGTGCGGGATTGTCGACCAGGATCTTCTTGCGCACATCGGCCTCCGGCGCCCACACCGGGAGCTGGTTGAGCAGGCGGCCGTCGTCGATTGCGTAGAACGGTGCGATGTCGGTGGCTTTCCGCCCCTCGACGTGACTGGAATCCGGATGCGGCCAGTCGGTGCCCCAGACGATGCGGTCGGCGTTCGCGGCGATCAGCGCGCGGGCATAAGGCACCATGTCCTGATAATCAGGCGCGAGCTTCGAGGAGCGATAGGCGCCCGAGATCTTCACATAGGCCTTGCCGGAATTGACGAGTGCGACGAGATCCGCAAATCCGGACTGCTCGAGTCCGAGCGAGGCCTCGAGGCCGCCGAAATGGTCGAACACGGCGGGAACCGGCGAGGCCAGCACGAGATCCTTGATCGCCGAGATCATCGACAGCGTGGTGTAGAGCTGCACGTGCCAGCCGCGCGCCTTCATGCGGTCGACGGCAGCCGTGAAACGGGCGCGGCCGACATTGGGGTCGCTGATGCCGCCGGTCGCAAGGTTGATGCGGATGCCGCGAAAACCCTCCTGCTGCATTGCATCGAGCTCGGCTTCCGTCGTCTTGTCGTCGATCACGGCGACTCCGCGCGCATTGGCGCCGCGCGCCTTCATGCCGAACAAGGTCGAGGAATTGTCGGTGCCGTAGACGCTCGGGGTGACGATCACCACGCGTTCGATATGCAGCGCCTTGTGCAGCGCGGCCATCTCTTCCGGCGAAGCCGGCTCGGGCGTGTAGACGCGGCCCGGGAAGAACGGAAATTTCGCGACATCGCCATGGATGTGGGTGTGACAGTCGCAGGCATGCGGCGGAACATCAAAATTGACCGGCGTTGCAGGTTGCGACGCGCGGGCGTGGGCTCTGGTGGTCATGGCTACTCCGGCGGCGAGTGAGGCGAGCAGGACACTGCGTCGGCTAGGCATGGCTTCGCTCCCTGTTGCCCATCTATCGTTGACGAGACAATATCACATCATCAGGGCAATCGCTGGACTTCGCTGCATAGCAGCTCGACAAGATCGGCAACGGGACGCGAGCCGTCGACGCGGACGAGCGGGCAGGGCAGGCCCGCGAGCCATGCCTCATCCTTTGCGAGACTGCGACCGTCGCGGTCGCCGGCTTCGTAATGTGAAGCCCATTCGACGAATGACTCCGTCTCGTCATGACGCCAGCCGCCCTGAGCAACGGCATCGGCGCCGAAATGGGCGGCTTCGCGGGCACGCAGACGCTGCATGCGCAACTCGCGCGGCGTGGCTACATAGACGACGAGATCGAATAGCGGGATGAGCCCGTCGCCCCAGCCGGTGACGGTTCCGCTCAGCACCCAATCGAGACGCGGCAAAAACATCTCGCGCATCAGGCGCAAACGATCCGCGGCAGGGCGCGTCGTCCGGTAGGGCGGCGCCGTCGGCAGCCAGAAATAATCGTCGGTGTCGTGATGCGGCAGCGCCAGCCGCGCTGCCAGCGCGCGGCCGAGCGTCGTCACGCCGGAGCCGGAAGCTCCCATCAGGTGGATGCGGCGGGTCTTCATCGGTGTCGACCGGAAGATTGTTGGATTACTGCCCCGACGGCGTGCGCAGGCCGTGCCAGGCGTCGCGGACCTGCTGGTAGTGCACCTCGGGCAGATAGTCCGGGGTGTTCAGGCTCAACGTCTTGACGTCGAGATGGCCGACGGCGCTGAGCAGCGTGTAGGAGGCGATGACGCGGTCGCGCAGCGCGCCGATCAGGCGGGCTCGCGCCTGGATCAGATCGGCCTGCGAGTTCAGCACGTCGACCGTCGTGCGCTGTCCGCCGGCGGCCTCGCGCTGCACGCCCTGGAGCGCAACGGTTGCGGCCTTCACTTCGGACTCCGAGGCCGAGACAGCGATCTTGGCGCCCTCGTTGGTGACCCAGGCACTGACGACTGCCGTACGCGCCTGATTGCGCACCTGATCGAGCACGAGCCGGCTCTGCGCCGTGACTTCCTTGGCCTGCCGCGTCTGCGAGGCGGCCTGTCCGCCGTCATAGATCGGCGCGGTGACGTTGGCGACGATCGAGGCCTGGTCGGTGGCGAAGGTGCCGAGGGTCTGGTCGCTGTCGCGGCTCTTGCTGACGCTGCCCTGGAGGCTGGCGCTCGGCAGCAGCGCGCCTTCGGCGACGCGAATATTGGTCGAGGCGACATCGACGTCGAAGCTCGCGGCCATCACCGCAGGGTGCTCGCGGATCGCCATCGCGATCGAATCCTCGCGGCTCTTCGGCAGATAGCGATCGACCACTTCGGCGGGACGAAGCGCGGAGGGCGCGTTGCCGATCACCTGGGCATAGGTCGCCTGGCTCACCGCGAGCGCGACCTCTGCCGCGTTGAGATCGGCAAGGCCGCGGTTGAGCCGCGCCTCGGCCTGGGCCGCGTCGGTCGGGGTGACGTCGCCGGCGTTGAGGCGGCGCTGGGTGATGGAGAGCGTCTCGCGCAGGAAGGCGACGTTGGAGCGCTGGGCCTCGACCAGGGATTGGTTGGCCAGCACGTTGGTGTAGGCGGTGACCGCGTCAAGCAGCACGCCTTGGCCGACATTGCGCAGCGCCTCGCGGCCGGACTGGACCTGAAGTTCCGCCACCCGCACGCTGTTGGCGGTACGGAAGCCGTTGAACAGGGTCTGCGACACCGTGACCCCGATGGTCCAGGGCTTCAGCGTCGCGGTCTGAATGGTGTTGTTGGGCAGCAAGTCGCGCACCGCTTGCAAGCCGGCGCTGAGGCTCGCCACGATCTGCGGCCGGTAGCCGGCCAGCGCCTGCGGCACGTTCTCGTCGGTGGCGCGCTGGCGCGCGCGCTCGGCATTGAGCTGCGGATTGGTCTGGTAGGCCTTGACCAGTGCCTCCGGCAGGGCTTCCGCGTAGGCTGCGGCGGGCAGGGCGCAACCGAGCGCAAGCGCGGTCCATGTCGCCAGGACAGGACCCACGCCCGATCGACGCCGCGTCATCACGCGACCAGCTCTGGCGGCACGCCCAATCATGTAATCCCGCAAAACCCCGGCTGTCCGCCCCCGCCGACGGCGGCTCTCTTAACTGTTTACCCAGCGCCGGTCGCGCAGGCAAACTGCCGCGGGGAAAACCCCCATGAAATCCGTGCTTGTTGCAGGTGCGTCACAGGGGTTTTGCGGCAAGGGGCATAGTCTTACACCAGCCTTACCGTTCGCCGCTTTTACCGGTTCTTGTTCACCGGCTTGCGCTTCTCGATGAACGCGGCCATGCCCTCGGAGCGGTCTTCGAGCGCGAAGGTCGCGTGGAACAAATTGCGTTCAACGCTCATGCCTTCGGCCAGCGTGGTCTCGAAGGCGCGGTTGACCGCTTCCTTGGCCATTGCCACCGCCGGGCGCGACATCGTGGCGATCTTCTCGGCGGCGGCCAAGGTCTCCTCCATCAGCTTGTCGGCCGGTACGATACGGCTGACGAGGCCCGAGCGTTCAGCTTCCGCCGCATCCATCATGCGGCCGGTGAGGCAGAGATCCATCGCCTTGGACTTGCCGATCGCGCGCGTCAGGCGCTGGGTGCCCCCGATGCCGGGGATGGTGCCGAGCGTGATCTCGGGCTGGCCGAACTTGGCCGTGTCGGCGGCGATGATGAAGTCGCACATCATGGCGAGCTCGCAGCCGCCGCCGAGCGCGTAGCCGGCGACCGCGGCAATGGTCGGCTTGCGGCAGCGCGCGATGCGATCGCCGCCGATGGCGGCAAAGTCTTCGGAGAACATGTCGATGAAGCCCTTCGGCTGCATCTCCTTGATGTCGGCGCCGGCGGCAAAGGCCTTCTCGCTGCCGGTCACGACGATACAGCCGATGGCGTCATCGGCTTCGAGATCGTCGACGGCCGCGGCAATCTCGCGGAAGACGCCGAAGGAGAGCGCGTTGAGCATCTTCGGCCGGTTGAGCTTGATGATGCCGACCGCACCTTTGCTTTCGACGATGATGTGTTCGAACGTGCTCATGCTCCACCCACGCTTTGATTGGGCGGGCAATGTGCCCGCTGGCGGGGTGGGCTTCAAGGGGCCAGAAGCCGCCGGGACGCACGTTCCGTGCGCCCCGGGACGGGCCAGTTTGGCCGGAAATCAGGCCATGAACATCCGTGCCGCCGAGGCCAGTGTCAGCAGCGTGCCTACGCCGATGAAGATCTTGCCGATCAGGGAGCTCTGGTCCCAGGCCGAGCTCGGCTGGCTGCTCGCGATCACCGGCGCCGGGCGCGGCTGTGCATCGGCGGTCGCGATGACGGATTTCTGCGCCGATGGGTTGTCCTGCTGCAGCGCCCGATCGAGGTCGTTGAGCTGGTCGGGCGGGACCACCTGGTTCTCGGCATTGGGAGCAGCATTGTTGTCGGCTGCGGCCTGAACGTTGTCGTTGGCGCGGCCCGTCATCGCGGAGGCCGCGGCGGCGGGCGGCGTGTCGGCGGCAGCGAGCTGCGCATTGGCGTTGGCGACTTCCGGCGGCATCTGGCTCGAGGCCGGGGCGTCGGCGCTGGCCGCTTTGCCGGCCTTGCTTGCGTCGGCCTTGCTTGCGTCGGCCTTGGTTTCGTCGGCCTGCGGCGTTGCATCGGCCTTGTCTGACTTGTCGTCGGACTTCTGCGCCGTTTTGCTGCCGGAATGGTGGCGAGACGCGCGGCGCCCCTGCTTGCCCGTATCGGCCTGTTTGCTTGCGCTCGTGGTTGCGGCAGAGCTCGGTGCGGCCTGCGCCGTCGCTCCAAACAGCAGCAATAGTCCGGCCAAAGCGACCAATGCCGCGCGCCCGCTGGCTTTCATCATGTTGACGATCTCCCCAATTCGCCCGTCCCGGGAGCGAACAGAGACCCTGGCGCATGACGACAGCGGGGCAAAAAATGGGAATCTTCGGGCCACACCGGGCAAAACCGGGGCAGACGGGCCGGGCGCATCGGTCGGCCGGGGTGCGACAGCGACCGATCGGTGTTAAGAGCGCTGGCGGGATCATGCGGCTGCTTCAGACCACGGTTCGGAGGTGATCACGACTTCGTGAAGTCTTGGTGCCGGCGTAACAAATTGAAAGAGCGGCCGAATTGCAATGGTGAGGGGCGCGCGTGCGCGGACGTGAGGACGAGTGGACCGGCCTGATGCGGTCGGCCATGGCAGGCGATGATGCGGCGTATCATCGTCTGTTGAAGGCGGTCACGCCGGTATTGCGCGCTGCCGCAAGGCGCGGCCTGGCTCGTGCCGGGCAGCCTCCCGACCAGGCCGAGGATATCGTGCAGGACATTTTGCTAGCGGTGCACCTGAAGCGACACACCTGGGACAGCGAAGCGCCTTTCGCTCCCTGGCTGTTCGCGATCGCGCGCAACAAGCTGATCGATGCGCTCAGGCGTCGCGGCCGGCGCGTGTTCGTCAACATCGACGATTTCGCCGAAACGCTGCCCGGTGAGACGCCGCAGGAGGCGGCCTCGGCCGGTGAGATCTCGGCGCAGCTCAACACCTTGCCGCAGCGCCAGCGCGACGTGTTGCAGTCGATCGCGGTCGACAGCGCCTCGATCAAGGATACGGCGACGAAATTTTCGATGAGCGAAGGTGCGGTGCGGGTCGCGCTGCATCGAGGGCTTGCAGCCCTGACCGCCAAACTGCGGGACCACACGTGATGGATACCGATCAACTCATTCGCACGCTCGCGGCCGACAACGCCCATCGCGCTCCGCGCGTCGGCGCGCTGCTGACCATGGGACTTCTGGTCGCCGCGCCGTTGTCGATCCTGATTTTCGCGACCTTTCTGGGCGTACGTCCGGACGTGATGACGGCCATGCACAACCCCTTCTTCGACATGAAGTTCGCGGTCACGCTCTCGCTCGCGATTCCCGCGATCATCGTCAGCCTGCATCTGTCGCGGCCCGAGGCTCTGATGCGCGGCTGGGGCTGGCTGTTGCTGCTTCCCGTCGGATTGCTTGCGGTGGCGATCGGCAGCGAGGCGATGATGGCGCCGGCCATGCCGATGACGATGCGCCTCGTCGGCAAGAACTCGCGGGCGTGCTTGTCGGCGATCCCCGCGATGTCGCTGCCGCTGCTCGCGGGTGCATTGTTCGGCCTGCGCCATGGCGCGCCGTCGCGGCCGGCCCTTGCGGGCGCGCTCGCCGGCCTGCTGTCGGCCGGGCTCGCCGCCACGCTCTACGCCTCGCACTGCACCGACGACTCGCCGCTGTTCGTCGCGACCTGGTACACGATCGCAACCGCGATCGTGACCGCGATCGGCGCGGCGGTGGGATCGAGGGTGTTGAGGTATTAGGCCGCCGACGTCGTGCTCTGCATGCGGTGGAAGCGCATCACCTGCTGCGCGGTGGAGCTGCGCAGGGCCTCATAGGTATCGCGCAGCGTCAGCATGTCGGTCTGCGATCCGCCCGAGAGCTTTTCGCGCATGGCAATGATGGCGCGCACGCTCGACCATTGCATGCCGGCGACCTTGGCGAGGATCATCACGCCCTCGGTGCGGCTCTCGATCATCATGTTTTCGGCGGTCTCGACCGCGACGCCGGCAAGCGCCGCGAGCCCGGGCGCGCGGCTCTCCGAGGACACTCTCGCAGACCTCGTCACCCGCGCCGAACGCGACGACGACCTTGCCACCTGCATCGGCCTGCGGCCCGACCTGCCACGGCATCATTATCTGAAGCTGGTCGCCAAGGCCTCGCTGAGCGTGCGCAAGAAGCTGGAGGCCGCCCACCCCGAACTCGCAGCCGAAGTATCGAGCGTCGTCCAGGAAGCGGCGCAGCGGGTTCGTGCCGCGGCGCTGACCCGGCAGACCGAGATGGCACGTGCGCTGGTGAAGTCGCTCCACGATGACGGCCGCCTCAACGAATTCCAGGTCGCGACCTTCGCCGAGCAGGGCAAGTTCGACGAGACGAATGCCGGGCTCGCGGCGCTTGCCGGCGTCGCGGTCGAGACCGCCGAAAACATGATGATCGAGAGCCGCACCGAGGGCGTGATGATCCTCGCCAAGGTCGCCGGCATGCAATGGTCGAGCGTGCGCGCCAT
>NZ_JAANIH010000240.1 GCF_014529705.1 Bradyrhizobium campsiandrae | reverse complement strand
CTATATTCCCAAGGGAGACCGTATGGATAAGTACAGTGTGGAAGATATTACTAAGATCGCGGTATGGTGCAACTCTCTTCCTCGGAAGATCTTAAACTACAAGACTCCAGAAGAGTACTTTGACACCGAACTTGACCGCATTTACCGGCGTAGATAGTCAAAATCTACCAGATGTTATGGTAAGTGTTCAATTTATTCTTGCAATTGGCGAAAAGAAATCTTCCCCATCAGCTTTAACATTTCCAGAACAGACCTGGAAGCCTGCGATATTTACCAAAAGATCGAAGACACCGTCGCTCGCTACGGGCTCAGCCGCGATCAAGTTCATATTGAGATTACGGAAAGTGCCCTCAATGACAGCAGCCAGGCCATGGTCGAAGCCGTCCAGCACTTCCATGACCTGGGGCTACC
>NZ_JAANIH010000239.1 GCF_014529705.1 Bradyrhizobium campsiandrae | reverse complement strand
CTTCACGTCTGTTGTTGAGTCCGTCCATCCATCGAATATATAACCTTCCTTGGCTGGAGCAGTTGGTTCGTTAATTAATTCATTCACACCTACCATCGCATTTGGTTGCTCTCCGTCCACATCAAAAACTACAGCGTAAACTTCTGTCAATGGTTGTGTAACTGTTCCACTAAAAGGAGCCGTTGTATTTTTGAAAGTGACTGATTGGTTAAACGTGTAGCTAACATTATTAATAAAACTAGTTAAATTCCAAGTTAAATTTGGACTAGCATATGTTCCATTGTCGCTAATAGTAGCAGGTGCAATAGGCGCACCAGAAGGACCTTTTACCACATTAGGAACGACAAGATTATTTTGATAATACACGGGTTGGTTGGAGATGGTTTGATTCGTTAAAGGGACGATAAATAAGTT
>NZ_JAANIH010000238.1 GCF_014529705.1 Bradyrhizobium campsiandrae | reverse complement strand
ATCTCACAGATCTTGAATGAAGAGCATCCCGAGAAAGTGATCTCACTGTTAATTGAGCATCAGGAAAAATCCCTTTCGGATGAAATCTCTGATAAACAGGAAAAACTGGAAAAGCTGCGTGAATTGAAAAACGGACTGAAAAGTCATGAGTCAGTCTCTCTCGAATCGATCGGGTACATAGCCGGTATCATGGAAGGTAAGAAGAAACTGAAAAGAATGCGCTGGATGATGATCCTGACCGGAATCCCAGTCACGGCACTGCAATGCTTTTCCATCATGTTCTGGATCGTCAAAGGCATATGGTGGCCATTTGTACTTTGGGTGCTGGTGTCTATTCCCTGGGGAATAATTGTCAGCAGGTATTATTTCAGACAGGTGAAATATATCTGCCCGGAATGTCACGAACTGTTTAAGC
>NZ_JAANIH010000237.1 GCF_014529705.1 Bradyrhizobium campsiandrae | reverse complement strand
AGCAGCATCTGGTACCCGTGCTCAGAGAGGCGAAGATTCGCTCCCGATGCCATCGGCGACAGAGTTGGCTCACTGTAGAAAACGTCGGCTTTTTCGCGGGCTACGAGGACCACAGTGTCGGTGGACCGGACTCGTAGCGACCGGGCTGCTCGATTGGGGACATAACCGGTGGTAATGATCGCGTCGGCGACAGCTCGTGCGGTTGCGGGGGCAACGTTGGTGTGGCCGTTGAGGACCCGTGACACTGTGGCATGGGAGACACCGGCGACCCGAGCTACCTCGTGCATAGTGGGTCGGCCTGTTTCCGCACTCATCGACAATCCTCCTCATTATTCCGGTCCACCATCGGTGACGCTCGGTTGTGCGACCCCACTTGTCGGAGGTGGGCCACGAGTCGTAATGTACACGTGTACAC
>NZ_JAANIH010000236.1 GCF_014529705.1 Bradyrhizobium campsiandrae | reverse complement strand
ATACAGATGATATCAAACGTGCGCGTCACTCACATATCGTTAGAGGTCTTCCTGATGCTTACTCTCGCGGAAGAATCATCGGCTTGTACCAAAAACCAGCACTTTACGGTGTGGGTCGCTTAAACGCTGAAAAACAACAAGACTTCAAAAAAATTGCCATTTCTTATGATGAAAATATTCTACTACGGGAAGAAATTGGGTAACAACTCAAAGCACTTCAAGACTTAATCGTTTTAGGTAACGAGTATGGTTTAGAACTTGGCCGTCCAGCTGAAAATGCAACCGAAGCTGTACAATGGACTTACATGGGCTATCTTGCTTCTATTAAACAAGCAAACGGTGCTGCAAGCTCATTCGGTCGTATTCCGATTTTCCTTGATATCTACATCCAACGCGATTTAGAAAAAGGCATTATC
>NZ_JAANIH010000235.1 GCF_014529705.1 Bradyrhizobium campsiandrae | reverse complement strand
GTTGAAGGAGCGTTCCACGACGTTTCGTCCCTTGTATGCCTCTGCGTCAAAGGCGGGTGGATGGCCTCCCTTGGAGCCCTTCTTCTTCCGGGAGGCGATCTCGTTCTTCTTCTGGGGGATCACTGCCTTGACGTTGGGATCTCGAAGGAAGTCACGGTTCACGCCCGACGTGTAGCCCCGGTCCGCCATGACCGTGTCGGGTGTGGTGCGGGGCCTGCCGGTGGGCCTGGGGACGTAGATGTCCTTCAAGGTGTCCTGCATCATCGCGCCGTCGTTGCGCTGGCCTCCAGTGACGACCATGGCCAAGGGACGCCCGTTGACGTCCACGACCTGGTGGATCTTCGTGGTCAACCCCCCGCGCGAGCGTCCAATGCCGTGACCTGCAGGCTCATCCTCGCCCAGCGGAGAATTCTTGTAG
>NZ_JAANIH010000023.1 GCF_014529705.1 Bradyrhizobium campsiandrae | reverse complement strand
GGACCGGCCGCCTGGAGCGGTCGCTCAACGCCTCCAGCCCGTGCTCCTTGTAGCGGTCGAAAATCTTGTAGCCGGTCTTGCGGGAGATACCGAACTCCCGGCACACCTCGGTCATGGCTTCCCCATCAAGAAGCCGGGCGACAAAGCGCAGGCGCTCTTCCATTACCGAACTCGCTTTCCACGGCATCCACGCCTCCCGCAGAACAAAAGCGGAAAGTGTAACCCATGTGTCCGGTACGATTTGTCACCTATGTCTCGGGCCGCTCAGCATTAAGATCCGTGAGTGCGCGATGTGAACGCCACCATCGCACGGCTGCGAAAGCCCGGCGCAAGGTTCCGCGCAGCGGAACTCGGGCCCGATTCGCCCTCCTCTTATAAGAGTGTCTCACCTAGATGCGGGATCGCCAGATCCGCCAGTGCGACGGCGAGATCAGCACGGGCTCGTTCGCCCAGATATTGAACCAGACGCCGGCCTTGCGGCGACATGGAAAGCTCAATGGCAGGATGCCTGTTTTGTGCGCCCCTTCCGAGTTCCAGATCGCAATCGTCGGGTGCGATCTGAATCGGCAGCCAATGACCCACGACCGAGTCATTCTTGTCGAAGTTACTCATGCCGCACGATCTTAGGTGGCGACATGACGAAGGAACTTGATTCAGCGCAATGGGCCTTGCCGCGAAACCACGGCGGCCAGACGCGCCGCCCGGCTCAATGCGCGGACACCCATGCCCTCGCCTCGCGCTGCGCGGCCGCGATCTCGGCATCCGACATCTGACCGGCCACTTCCTGGCGCAGCGCGACGGCATCCTTCCGCCCCTTCAGCGCGGCGAGGTTGAACCATTTGTGCGCGGCGACGAGGTCGACCAGGCCCGCGCGACCGCTCGCCCAATAGATCCCGCGCTCGAACAGAACGTCCGACAGCGCGCTCGCATCGATCGGCGTGGCCGTATCGAGATCAAAAGTACCCTGAAACATAACGCATCCCCTTTTTCTTATGCCGCCCCGGTCCCCGAGCGCGGCTCCCGTCCAACTCTCATGTGCGTGACCCTTCTGGACCGCGCACTGTTCAACTCATCCCCCGGGCTTCGTGCCCGATGCCGTTTGCCGGCTTGTTGGCGACGATGATGGCGGGCAAATTTGAATGGCAGTTTAAGTATCGCGATGAAGCAGACGTAAATGCGAGGCCGCGCCGTGCACACGGCGGATTCAAGAAGTCCCTGATTTGCAGGCACTTCTACGATTCGTCAGATTCGGTTTACCCTGCGATTTTCGGACATCGATAACCATCGCGCATGGTGGTGCGCGCCTTGTGGTTACGTCTTGTGGATGGCGGCGCGATGCGCGTGCGGGGTCTTGGGACGCTGCGGAGGTCCCGTTCGCGGCGGCAACGCCGCGCAGGCCACAAGGAGCATCGCTGTGATGATTTGTGTTGGGCCGGGCCTGGCACGATCATGCGCCACAGAGCCCCCACCCGCTTCAAGGCGGAGCAATCAAGCAACGCGATAGCGCAGCTACGTCGCGAACAGATCAACAATGTCGGGGAAAGGGTGCCGGCAATACCCCGGCCTCAGGGAACGAGGGCGTCGGCGAACACGTCAGGACCAGATTCCATGACAGCCCGAAGGCCGCTTGCGGAATTGCGGAGCCCTTATTCAGGGAGACCGCACCGAACGAAGAAAACTCGTTTCTTCTGCCGGACCGGGCTTGGACGAGCAAACTCGCGAAAGCTGACGATCCGACCGTTGACCTGATGTCTCGCCGACACCCTCTATCGTCGACCAGAACCTCTGGGAGGCGCTGATGACGTGCCGGCTCTTAGGAGCCGGCAACTTCAGAAGTCGAAGTTACTTCTTCTTCTTCGCGACCTTGCGGGTCTTCTTCGCAGTCTTCTTCACTGCGCTCTTCGCCTTCTTCGCCTTCTTCGCTTTCTTGGCCATGTTGCCCTCCGATGTGTGAGATGGCTTTAATCGCTGCATGCATTCGGGGATCGAGTGCACACTCATTCCGAATACACCAACACGACGAAAAAAACATCTTCTCACTTAAGGAAGTGTTGACGACGCAGCGCGCGTGCGCCAGCCGCGCTTGATTTGCCTGTCAGCAGCGACACGTGTCTGCGATCGCAAATGCATCGCACAGTATCGACGTCGTCGAGCACTGCGATTGCAAGAAAACACTATGCAGCAAGTATGATTCTGCGCGCGCACATCACATGCGATCGATGCGACGGAGCGCGCGACGACGCACACGATTGCCTCGCAAGGCAGAGTCACGGACTCTGAGTCGCGAATTTTGGCAACGAAATTATTTTCATGCTTAACGGCGGAAGCGTTCGTCTGAGCGTGTGCAAGTCGCCGTTTTCAGCGAATCGCGCGGACTGCGATTCGGTGGCGCTAAGCGCCCTTGAGCTGATGTTGATCACTGCAGACAGCGCGCGCGAGCGTCGCATCACGAGGTGAAGCGAGGTGACGGCGCGTGTCGTCACCTCGTCCGAACGTGCGAGGCTAGATGCCGAGCTTGGACTTGAGCAGCTCGTTGACCGCCTGCGGGTTGGCCTTGCCGCCTGATGACTTCATCACCTGGCCGACGAACCAGCCGAGCGACTGCGGCTTGTCCTTCACCTGCGCGGCCTTGTCGGGATTGGCCGCTATGATGACGTCGACAACCTTTTCGATCGCCGAAAGATCCGTCACCTGCTTCATGCCGCGGCTTTCCACCAGCGCACGAGGATCGCCGCCCTCCTGCCAGACGATCTCGAACAGATCCTTGGCGATCTTACCCGAGATCGTGCCCTCGCCGATCAGGTCGATGATCGTAGCTAACTGCTCGGATGACACCGGAGAGCCCGTAACATCACGGCCTTCCTTGTTGAGGCGGCCGAACAGCTCGTTGATCACCCAGTTCGCCGCCATCTTGCCGTCGCGGGCGCGATTGCCGAGCCTGTCGAGCACGGTCTCGTAGAACACCGCGCTCTCGCGCTCGGCGACCAGCACGCTCGCGTCGTAAGCCGACAGGCCGAAGTCTGCGACAAAGCGCGCCTTCTTCTGGTCCGGCAGCTCCGGCAGTCCGGCCTTCAGCTCCTCGACGAAGCTCTGCGAGAACTCCAGCGGCAATAGATCCGGGTCGGGGAAGTAGCGGTAGTCGTGCGCCTCTTCCTTCGACCGCATCGAATGCGTCTCGCCCTTGTTGGGGTCGAACCGACGCGTCTCCTGCTCGATCTTGCCGCCATCCTCGAGAATCTCGATCTGGCGGCGCGCCTCAAACTCGATCGCCTGGCCGATGAAGGTGATCGAGTTCATGTTCTTGATCTCGCAGCGGGTACCGAGCGGCCCGCCCGGCTTGCGCACCGAGACGTTGACGTCGGCGCGCAAGGATCCCTTCTCCATGTCACCGTCACAGGTACCGAGATAGCGCATGATCGAGCGCAGCTTGGTCACATAGGCCTTGGCCTGCTCGGCGTCGCGGATATCAGGCTTTGAGACAATCTCCATCAGCGCGACGCCACAGCGGTTGAAATCGATGAAGGACAGCGACGGCGACTGATCATGCAGCATTTTGCCGGGATCCTGCTCGAGATGCAGGCGCTCGATGCCGATGGTGACGCTGCGGCCGCCGTCGAGCTCCACCAACACCTCGCCCTCGCCCACGACAGGCGATTGGTACTGGCTGATTTGGTAGCCCTGCGGCAGGTCCGGATAGAAATAGTTTTTCCGGTCGAACACCGAACGCAGATTGATCTTCGCGTTGAGGCCGAGCCCGGTCCGGACAGCCTGTCTGACGCATTCCTCGTTGAGGACGGGCAACATGCCCGGCATCGCGACGTCGACCAGGGAGACGTGGGTGTTCGGCTCGCCGCCGAACGCGGTCGAGGCGCCCGAGAACAGCTTCGCGTTCGAGGTCACCTGGGCATGGATCTCCATGCCGATGACCATCTCCCAGTCACCGGTGGCTCCCTTGAGAAGCTTGTGCGTGGCCGTGCTCATGTCTTGCTCCCGAGCAGCGTGGCAGCGATCCGCTGCCACTCCGCCTCCAATGAATCCTTTGCCACCATCTGGCCTGCCTGGCGGTACCAGTAGCCGGCATTGCCGAGATCGCCTTCGACGCGGTGCAGATAAGCGTGCACCCAGGCGGCCTCGCGGCTGTTGTCGTCCTGAACGATCCTGTGCGCCTGGTCCCAGTCACCCTTCGCAGCCCACCACAGGCCTGTGAGCGGCGCGTTCAGGCCCGGCGCAGGCGCAGCGCCATCGAGGCTTGCGATGAAGCTAGCGACATTCACCACCACCTCGCGGGTGTGAAGCGGCCTGCGGCCTGCTCGATGACCTCTCCGAGCGAGAAGAGGGTCTCCTCCTCGAACGGACGGCCGATCAATTGCAGCCCGAGCGGCAGGCCTTGGCTGTCCTTGCCTGATGGCACGGCGATACCGGGCAGGCCCGCCATGTTCACCGTCACCGTGAAGATGTCGTTGAGATACATCTCGACCGGGTCCGCCCCGCCCTTCTCGCCGATGCCGAAGGCCGCCGACGGCGTCGCCGGGGTCAGGATCGCGTTGACGCCCTTGGCGAAGCAATCCTCAAAATCCTTCTTGATCAGCGTACGCACCTTCTGGGCGCGCAGGTAATAGGCGTCGTAATAGCCGGCCGAGAGCACATAGGTGCCGATCATGACGCGGCGGCGCACCTCGGCGCCAAAGCCGCTAGCCCGAGTGTTCTCATAGAGCTCGGTGATGTTCTTGGCCGGCTCGCGCAGGCCGTAGCGGACGCCATCATAGCGCGCGAGGTTGGAGGACGCTTCCGCCGGAGCCACGATGTAATAGGCGGGCAGCGCGTACTTCGTGTGCGGCAGCGACACTTCGACGAGCTCGGCGCCGGCGGCTTTCAGCCACTGCGCCCCCGCTTCCCAAAGCTTCTCGATCTCGGCCGGCATGCCGTCGAGGCGATACTCCCTGGGGATGCCGATCTTCATCCCCTTCACGGACTTGCCGATCGCGGCCTCGTAATCCGGCACGGCGATGTCGACCGAGGTGGTATCCTTTGGGTCATGACCGGCCATCGAGCGCAGCAGCATCGCGGCATCGCGTACGCTGCGCGCGATCGGACCGGCCTGGTCGAGGGACGATGCGAAGGCGACGATGCCCCAGCGCGAGCAGCGGCCATAGGTCGGCTTGATGCCGACGGTCGCGGTGAACGCCGCGGGCTGGCGGATCGAGCCGCCGGTGTCGGTCGCGGTCGCGCCCATGCAGAGCAGCGCCGCCACGGCCGAGGCCGAGCCGCCGGACGAGCCGCCCGGCACCAGCGTGGTGTTGCTTCCTTCACGCCGCCAGGGATTGCCGACCGGACCGAAGCATGAGGTCTCGTTGGCCGAGCCCATCGCGAACTCGTCATTGTTGAGCTTGCCGAGCATCACGGCGCCGTCGCGCCAGAGCTGCGAGGTGACGGTGGACTCGTAGGTCGGCACGAAATTACCGAGGATCTTCGAGCACGCGGTGGTGCGCACGCCCTTGGTCGCGAACAGATCCTTGATGCCGAGCGGGATGCCGGCGAGCGGCCCCACCTCGCCCCTGGCGATGTTGGCGTCGGCCTCGCGTGCCATATTGCGCGCCTGGTCCGGCGTCTCCAGCACGAAGGCGTTGAGCACGCGCGCCTTCTCGATCGCGGAAAGGTGCGCGTCGGTCAGCTCGAGCGACGTGAAAGTCTTATCGGCGAGACCCTTGCGGGCCTCGGCGAGCGTCAGCGATGTCAAATCGGTCATTTATTGATCGGGCTGCAGAAGAACGGAGACAGGGTCTTGTCGTTGGCCGGGTCGTCTTGCACGACGTTTTTTCTGGCGGCCGCATTGGCGGCGGCCTGGAGCTCGTCGAGCACTTCATTGACTGCGACATTGGGATCGGCGGCCTTGCCCTGCCGCTCCATCTTGTCGAGGTAATTCATGTAGGCCTGATAGGCCTTCTCATCGTCGCAAAGCATGCACATCGGACGGCGTCCTGAATTAGAAGACTACTCGACGACCTTCGGCACCAGGAAGAAGTGACCTTCGGTCGCGGGCGCGTTGGCAACGATATCGTCGGCGATGTCGCCGTCATTGACCACGTCTTGCCGCTTCTTCATCTGCATCGGCGTGACCGAGGTCATCGGCTCCACGCCCTCGACATTGACCTCCGAGAGCTGCTCGACAAAAGCGAGCATGGCGTTGAGCTCGCCCTGCAGATGCGGAACCTCGTCCTCGGAAACCGCAATGCGCGCCAGATGCGCGATGCGGCGGACGGTAGCAGCGTCGACGGACATTATATAAGGCCTCTCACGGCAAAACCCAGCACGGTAAAACCTACGTGCCGTATAGCAGAGGCCGGTTTTGCGCCGCAACCGGCGTGGCTGGCCTATCCGGCCAGCGCTTTCAGGCGGGACAGCGCCGATTTGGCGAGTTCACGGGTCAATTCCGCCGCGGGGACCTCACGGCCCAGACCGATCGCCTGCCCGGCCCAGAGATTGGTGAAGTCCACCTTGCCCTGCTTCTCGGCGGCTGCCTTCAGCGGCACCAGCGCCGTTGCGGCATGGGGGAATGGCGGAGCATCAGGCGAGATCGGGCCAGCCTCGCGGATCAGCCGGTTCTGGACACCGCGCGCCGGCCGCCCGGTCATGACATTGGTGATCACGGTGGAATCGTCCCGCGCCCCCGCGAGCGCGGCCCGCCCGGCCGCCGTGTGCGTGGATTCCGGGCAGCGCAGATAGGCGCTGCCGATCTGCACGCCCGATGCGCCGAGCGCGAAAGCTGCCGCAATGCCGCGTCCGTCGGCAATGCCACCGGCTGCGATGACCGGCACCTTCACCGCGTCGACGATCTGCGGCAGCAGCGCGAACAAGCCGGGCTGCTCGGCGATCCTATCGGTCAGGAACATGCCGCGATGGCCACCGGCCTCCACACCTTGCGCGATGACGGCATCGGCGCCGCGCTGGTCGAGCCAGACAGCCTCCTTCACCGTCGTCGCCGAAGCGATCACGAGACAGCCGGCAGACCTGATGCGGTCAAGCAGAGCCTTCTCCGGCAAGCCGAAATGAAAGCTCACGACCTCCGGCTTCAGCTCTTCCACTACCGCGCAGGTCGCCTCATCGAACGGCGCCCGGTTGGCCGCGTTGACAGGCGCAGCCGGATCGAGGCCATGCTCGCTGTAATAGCCCGCAAGGCGCTGCTTCCAGCGCGCTTCAGCCGCGGCGGTGAGTTCGACGGGCGTGTGGCAGAAAAAGTTCAGATTGACCGGCGCCGTCACCCGCTGGCGGATGATCCTGACCTGCTCGCGGATCTTGTCTCCTGACAGCATCGCACAAGGCAGCGATCCGAGCGCGCCGCCCTGCGCGGCCGCGATGACGAGTTCCGCATCCATCACGCCCGCCATCGGCGCCAGCACGATCGGAAATTCGGTCTTGAAGAGATCGATCAGTCGACGGTCGGGCCACATGGTGTGTCTCTCCTGGTTCAAGCGAGCGAAGCGACGGAGTTGCGTCGGCCGGCGAGCAACTGCTCGGCCTCCGCCGCAATCCGCTCGACGATCTCGGCCGCCGGTGGAATATCATGGATCAGGCCGACCGCTTCCCCCGCAATCACCGCGGCGATATCAAAATCACCCGAGATTTTCGCCGCTGCATATTCGGCCGAAACTGCGGCGACATTCTGCATCAGTTCGACCTCGCGACCGATCCAGCGACGGGCATGGTCGTTGACCAGGCACCGTCCCGTGAACGGCGCCGGCCAGACATTGTTGCGCGAGAGATCGAAGATGATGCTGCGCACCGTGGCGCCGCTGTTCGCCGCACAGATGCGCCGCTTGGCCTCCTCGGCGCCGTCGGCCTCCTGGCTCGCATAGAAGCGCGTGCCGAGCAGCACCCCGCTTGCGCCCAGCATCATCATGGCGGCGAGCCCGCGCCCGTCGGCGATGCCGCCGGCCGCCACCACGGGCACGCCGCCCGCGGCAAGATCGACGATGGCAGGCACGAGATCGATCGTAGTGCGCGAAGCGCCATGGCCGCCCGCCTCGGTCCCCTGCGCGATCAGAATGTCGGCGCCGGCATCGAGCGCCTGCCGCGCCATCGTCTCGTCCTGCACCTGGCAGATCAGCCGCGCGCCTGATGATCTGATCCGCGACGCGAAGGGCGCGGGATCGCCGAACGACAACATGATCGCGGACGGCTTTGCCGCGAGCGCGATGTCGAGCAACTCGGGCCGCTTGGCGAGGCTCCAGGTAATGAAGCCGATCCCGAACGGCGCGCGCAGCTCGGCGAGTTTTGCCGTCTCCTGCTCCAGCCAAGCCTTCTCGCCGTAGCCGCCGCCGAGAACGCCAAAACCACCGGCGCGGCTCACGGATGTCACCAAGCGGCTGCCGGCAATGATATCCATCGGCGCCAGCAGGACCGGATGCTTGATCTCCAACAGCCTCGTCAGCGGCGTCGCAATGGGCATGGCCTCTCCCCTGTCTGGACACCGAGATTAGGGGCGCCTAACATTCTCGAAAAATGAATTGTTACGAACGCAGCCATCACAAAAGCGAAACGACGCCATGGAACTGAGCGATATCCAGACCTTCGCCGCGGTCGCCCGTACCGGCGGCATCACGCGCGCCGCGGAAGAGCTCAACACGGTGCAGTCCAATGTCACCCAGCGCATCAAGGCGCTGGAAGCCGAGATCGGCACGCCGCTGTTCGAGCGCCACAGCCGCGGCATGGCGCTGACAGGCGCCGGCAAGCGCCTCCTCCCCTACGCCCAGCGGATGGCCGCGCTCTCGCGTGAAGCCGTGCTCGCGGCGCGCGACGACGGTAACCCGAAGGGACCGCTCTCGATCGGCTCAATGGAGACGACGGCTGCGGTGCGGCTGCCGCCGCTGCTGGCCGATTTCCACCGCCGCTTCCCGGCGGTGCGCCTCAGCCTGCGCACCTCGCCAACCGCGGATCTCGTCACCGGCGTGCTCGAAGGCGCGCTCGACGGCGCCTTCGTCGCAGGTCCGATCGCGCATGCCGACCTCACTGCAACAAGCGCCTTCCGCGAAGAGCTGGTGCTGGTCAGCGCGCGGCACTGGGGCTCGCTCGCCGAGCTGCGCGCCGGCACGCCTGAATCAGGCCCGACGGCGCTGGTGTTCCGCACCGGCTGCACCTATCGCCAGCGGCTCGAGCAGATCTTTGTCGAATTCGGCTGGCCCTCGGCGGCGCGGTTCGAACTCGGCACGCTCGACGGCATGATCGGCTGCGTCGCCGCCGACATGGGCGTGACGCTATTGCCGCGCGCCGTGGTGGAGCGGAGCGCGATGAACGGCAACGTGACCATGCACGTGCTGAGCCCGTCGCATGGGCGCGTCGAGACATTGTTCATCCAGCGCCGCGCCGCCCATCAAACCAGCGCGCTTCAAGGTTTCCTGTCCTGCCTGACCGGAGATGACGAGATCATCGCGGCCTGATCGACCACCGCCGCAGCGCCACGACGGCCCAGATCGCCTCGACGAGACCAAACGGCCAGGCGCCCTGCAAAAAGCCGTAGGCCGAGCCGAGCGCGCAGGACCCGGCGAACAGCAGCACGAACCAGTGGCTGCGGTCTTCGAGGGCGTAAGTGACCAGCATCGCCGTCACGGCGAACAGGCCGAATAGTGTCAGCGCATCCATTGTTGTGGGTTCACTGCGCAGCGCGACGCATGATATGCGCTAGTCCATGCCGGCTCTTATCCTGCCCCTCGTCGATGCTGCAACCCATTGGCCCGAACGCGGCGGGTTGATCGGCCTTGATTTGGGCACCAAGACCATTGGTGTCGCCGTGTCCAATCCGGACCGCCGGCTGGCGACCGGTGTCGAGACCATCCAACGCAAGCAGTTCAAGCAGGACGCAGCCCGCCTCCTCGCCATCGCAACCGAACGCAAGGTCGTCGGCTTCGTGCTCGGGCTGCCGATCAACATGGACGGCAGCGAGGGGCCGCGCGCGCAGTCGACCCGCGCATTTGCCCGCAATCTGGCCAATCTGACCACGCTCCCCATTGGCCTCTGGGACGAGCGCCTCTCGACCGCCGCGGTCGAGCGTGAGCTGATCGGCATGGACGTCAGCCGCGCCAAGCGCGCCGAAGTGATCGACGAGCACGCCGCGATCTTCATCCTGCAAGGCGCGCTCGACCGGCTCGCAAATCTGCGTGCAACATCGGGAAACGGCTGATCCATGGCCGTCGTGATCGCGGCGCTGCTGCCGGTCTTCATCCTGATCGTGCTCGGGGCCTTGCTCCGGCACAGCCTGATGCGGCTCGACACGCAATGGCACGGCTTGGAGCGGCTGACCTATTTCGTGCTGTTTCCGATGCTCCTGATCCAGACGCTGGTGAAGGCCGACCTTTCAAAAGTGCCGGTCGCCGGCGTCGGCGGCGCGCTGCTGCTGGCGGCGCTGGCGATGTCGCTGCTGTGCCTCGCGCTCCGCCCGGCCCTGGCGCGCCTCGATATCGACGGCCCCGCCTTCACCTCGATCTTCCAGGGTGCGACGCGCTGGCAGACCTATGTCGCCCTCTCCGTCTCTGCCAACCTTTACGGCGACGTCGGACTGGCACTGGCTTCCGTTGCGATGGTCGCGATCATTCCGCTCGTCAACGTGTTCAGCGTCGCCGTGCTTGCACACTATGCGTCGCCCGAGAAGCAGTCCGCGCGCGCGATCGTCATGACGGTGATCCGCAATCCCCTGATCTGGGCCTGCGTCGTCGGTCTCGTCATCAACATCATTCACCTGCCGCTGCCAAAGATCTGGCACGAGGTTGCCGACGCACTCGGCCGCTCCTCGCTCGCCATCGGCCTGCTCGTCACCGGCGCCGGCCTCCAGATCAAGGGCCTGCTCCGCCCGAGTCTCGGTGCGACCCTCGGCGTGGCATTCAAGCTGGTGCTGATGCCCGTGCTTGCGCTGGTCCTTGCGGCTCGGTTCGGCCTCTCCGGCGACAGCCTCGCCATCGTCGCGATCTGCGCGGCGGTGCCGACCTCGCCGAGCGCCTATGTGCTGGCCCGCCAGATGGGCGGTGATGCGCCGCTGCTGGCGCAGATCATCACGCTGCAGACGGTTTTGGCCGCGATCACGATGCCGATCACGATCGCGCTGGTGGCGTGAGGCGCTAAACGTAGCGTCCCAATGTAAATAGGATGAAAGTGTTGCAGGCCGAATGAGCGACCACACTCGTCCATGTTGAGTTGCTGGACCATCGAAGATGGCCAAGAACCAACCCGAAAGCGAAAATGATCGCGCGTCCGAACCAATCATACTGGGTATGATTTAAGGCCCAGACAGCCGACGTCAGGAAGATGGCCCCGGTCGGACCGAGAAAGGACTGCGACCAGCCGCGAAACAGGAAACCGCGAACGACGAATTCTTCCATGATCGGTCCCGCGATGCAGCCTCCGATGAGCCAACCGAGCAATCCCGAGGCGCTTCCCACGACAAGCGTAGGATCGGCTTGATACCCATTCGCACCGATCTTCGACAGTACAAATCCCTCAATCGACATAAAGATGGTCGTAATGGCGAGAGCCCGAACGATTTCGCCACCTCGTGGCCAATCCAGCGCGAGATATTCGCCGAACTCTCTCCCTGCCATCCGGATGGCGATCCAAAGCACTGCAATGGCAGCCGGCGCTCCCGAAATAAGGAAAACGCCATACCAGCGTCCCTGTGAGACCAGCATCTGGAGCTCGCCCGACGCGTATGCTCTCGGGCCAGCGCTCACGGCCAGCGCGATGCTCACCACGATCGTGCCCGTCAGGACGAACGCGCCGTCTGAAAGCAAGGCAACGAGCGTCGTTTCCCAAAAATCCCAGGTTCTAAGTTGCGGGCCTGCAGCCAAGGGGTGTGCCCTCTGAAGGTCAGGCATACAGGCTCCTCACGACAACTTTTCGGCGAATACGGTCCGAATTTCCACCGAACATACGGGAGAACAATTTTCCCGGCAATCAGGTCGTTCGAGGATCTCTGCGAGGGCAACCAACGTGGCGCGTTAACCCGCCTCACCCCCCCAGCCACATCGTCAGCACCACCGCCGTCATGTTGTTCAGCGCATGCAGCAAGATGGTGAGCCAGAGCGAATTGGCCCGGTGGCGCATGTAGCCGAACCACAGCCCGATCGAGAACACCTCGGCGAGGAAGTACAGATCGTATTGCAGATGCACCGCCGTCCACACCAGTGACGACAGGATGATCGCGCCGGGCACGCCCAGAAAACTCGCCGACCAGCCGCGGAACAGAAAGCCGCGCGCGAGCACTTCCTCCGACATCGGCGCCGCCACGCTGAACGCGAGCAGCAGCAACAGCGCCGCGCCCTTGTCGCGGCCGGATTTCAACAGATCCGTCATGAATCCCGGCGTCGCCTCGCGGCCGAGGGAGCGCGACACCACCTCCCAGGCCAGCACGGTCAGCAGCAGCCCGGCGGCGCCGAGCAAAAATTGACGCCAGGTCGGCCAGTGCAGCGCGAGATAGTCGACGAAGGAGGCCTTCTTGATCCGGATGGCGAGCCACACCACGGCGAGCGTCGCCGGCAGGCCCATGATCACCGACAGCGCCAGCGCCTGCGGCTCGTGGCCGATGGCCTGCACCGAGGCAAGATCCATCGGCAGGCCGCGCAGCGCCACCAGCAGCACGACCGCGCCGACCTGGCCGACGAACATCGCCACGAAGATGAGCAGGCCCCATAACGCCGTGCCCCAGAACTTCCAGACGCGCAGCGGCGCCGGCGTCACGGTCAGCGGCGGATGATCGGGATTGAGGGAATCCATCAGGAGGCTTTCGTTTGGCAGGCTCACGGCAGCGCCCGCTCCAGCAGCGCGCGCACGTCGCTGCTGTCGAGCTCGACGGCGCCATACATGCTGGCGTGATTGGTGGCGAGCCGCGTCGCGGCGAACAGTTCGGCGTTGTGAGGCGACACGCCGTTGAGCGCGGCAGCCGCGGCCAGCAGCGCCAGTTTCTCGACCGCAAGGCGCGCGACGCGCTCGCCGTCGGGACGACGAAACGTCGTGCCGACGAATGCAACCGCCTCGCCTGCCCCCGGCAGCCCTTTCGTCTCGGCGGCAAGCGTCTGCAGCACCGCCATCGCAGCCTCGCCCTCGCGCGCGAGCGCGCGGAGTACGTCGAGGCACATCACGTTGCCCGAGCCCTCCCAGATCGCGTTGACCGGCGCCTCCCGATAGTGGCGCGCCAAAATGCCGTCCTCGACATAGCCGTTGCCGCCGAGGCACTCCATCGCCTCGTAGAGGAATGGCGGCGCGCTCTTGCAGGTCCAGTATTTGATCGCGGGCGTCAACAGCCGCATATAGGCAGCCTCCGCCGCATCATGCGGCGTGCGGTCGAAGGCGCGGCAGAGCCGCATCACCAGCGCCGTGCCCGCCTCCACATGCAGCGCCATGTCCGACAGCACCGCCTGCATCAACGGTTGATCGGCGAGATGTTTCTGGAACACGCTGCGGTGACGCGCGTGATGCAGCGCATGCGCCAGGCCCGAGCGCATCAGGCCGACGGACGCAATCGCGCAATCCTGCCGCGTCAACTGCACCATCTGGATGATGGTGCGAATGCCCTTGCCCTCCTCGCCGACGCGTTCGGCATAGGCGCCGACGAACTCGACCTCCGAGGACGCATTCGAACGGTTACCGAGCTTGTCCTTCAGCCGCTGGAACTGGATCGCGTTGACGGTGCCGTCAGGTGCAAAACGCGGCATGAAGAAACAGGTCAGGCCGCTATCCGCCTGCGCCAGCACCAGGAACGCATCGCACATCGGAGCCGACATGAACCATTTATGGCCGGTGATGCGATAGGCGTTCCCGTCACGCACCGCGCGCGTCATGTTGGCGCGGACATCAGTGCCACCCTGCTTCTCGGTCATGCCCATGCCGAGCGTCATGCCGCGCTTGTCCCACCATGGCGCGAAGCTCGGATCATAGCTCTTCGTCGACAGCACCGGCATGACGCGCGCCAGCAAATCCGGCTGCATCGCCAGCGCGGCGACGGAGGCACGCGTCATCGTAACAGGGCAGAGATGGCCGGTCTCGACCTGCGAAGCCATGTAGAATTTTGCCGCACGAATGACCGCGGCCGCATCGCCCGCAGGTTGTCCGTGCGCCGTCCAGGTCGAGACGTGCACGCCGGCGTGAGCGCTGTGCGCCATCAGCTCGTGATAGGCTGGATGAAACTCAACCTGATCGCGGCGATTGCCCTTGGCATCGAACGTGCGCAGCTTCGGCGTGGTCTCGTTCGCCAGCCGCCCGCGATCGGCCATCGCCGCCGAGCCCCAATGCCTGCCGAATTCTGACAGTTCCCGCTCCGCTGCCGCGCCGCCATTGGCCTTCACGGCCTCGACCAGCGGCTGGTCCACGGCAAACAGGTCGATGTCCTCGAACGGCGGCGATTGATTGAAGACCTCGTGGGTCGCAAAGCTCGGCTGGGTCATCTTGCTTCCTGGGCGGAATCAGTTCCGCCGCGGCTGAATCGGGAAATCATAGGCCGCCCCACCGGCCCCCGGCAGGGAAAAATGCCACCACTCCTTCGAATAGTTCACAAAGCCTTGCTTGGCCATCGCAGCCACCAGCCGCCTGCGCCAGGCGCGCTGATCGGGCGAGATCGACGGTGCTGCGGTATGTCCCTTTGCATCGGTGCAATCATAGCCCGTGCCCATGTCCACGCTCCCCTCCGGCAGCCGCGCCTCGACCGGCGCCGTGCAGTCGGCATAGGATTTTGCGGGATCGATTTTGGCGGAATTATCGGCCTTGAGATCGACCAGAGTGAGATCCAGCGCAGCACCTGTCGAATGCTGCGAGCGGCTCGCGATATAGCCGAGGCGAAACAGCTCGGTCTTTGGGATCTTCGGATTGTAGCGCCGCTCGGCCGCGGTCTCGTGGCCATTTTGCGACCACCTCACCATGTCGAGCGAGGCGCGCGCCGGCCGGTAGCAATCGAACATTTTCAGCGACAGATTTTGCGCGGCCAATTCCTGCTGGACTGCCTTCAGCCGCAGGCCCACTTCACGTTTCACCACGCATTCGCCGGCACCATAGCCGGCGAGCGGACGGCCGACGAAATTGTTCGGCGTGGCGTAGCGGATGTCCTGGATGATGCTGGGATCGACGTCGCGCAGATAGACGAAGCCGCCGGGAAGCGATTGGGCGGAGGCGGCGGCGACAAAAGTGGTTACCGCGACCGCAGCGACTATTGCTTTCACCTGATGTCTCCCGATCGTCATGGCCGGGCTTGTCCCGGCCATCCACGTTCTTTTTGCGTCAAATGCGATAGAAGATCGTGGATGCCCGGGACAAGCCCGGGCATGACGGAGAAACTGGCGACAGGTCGCGCCACCACGGCAAAATAGACAGATCAGGGGATAACTCCCCGCCCCGGCATTGGCCCTTGCTCCATCAGCCATCCGCGCCTATAGCTCTCGCTTTAATGACATCGAAATCGACCTTCGTCCTCGGCCACCGGCATTTGCTGGGCATCGAGGGCCTTTCCGCGGCCGATATCACCGGCCTTCTCGACCTGTCCGAAGAATATGTCGAGCTCAACCGCCAGGTTGACAAGAAGCGCACCGTCCTGCGTGGACGGACGCAGGTGAACCTCTTCTTCGAGGCCTCCACCCGAACCCAGTCCTCGTTCGAACTCGCGGGCAAGCGCTTGGGTGCCGACGTCATGAACATGTCGGTGTCCTCCTCGTCCATCAAGAAGGGCGAGACGCTGGTCGACACCGCGATGACGCTCAACGCCATGCACCCCGACATCCTGGTGGTGCGCCATCACGCCTCCGGCGCGGTGGAACTGCTGGCGCGCAAGGTTGACGGTTCCGTGATCAATGCCGGCGACGGCGCGCACGAACATCCGACGCAGGCACTGCTCGACGCGCTGACCATCAGGCGCAACAAGGGCCGGATCGAGGGGCTCGTGGTCGCGATCTGCGGCGACGTGCTGCATTCGCGCGTCGCCCGCTCCAACATCATCCTGCTCAACACCATGGGCGCCCGCGTCCGCGTCGTCGGCCCCTCCACGCTGCTGCCTCCCGGCATCGAGCGGATGGGCGTCGAGGTGGCGCGCGACATGCGCGAGGGCCTCAATGGCGCTGATATCGTCATGATGCTCAGGTTGCAGCGCGAGCGCATGAACGGCTCGTTCGTGCCCTCCACATCGGAATATTTCCACTATTTCGGGCTCGACCAGAAGAAGCTAGGCTACGCCAAGCCCGACGCGCTGGTGATGCATCCAGGTCCCATGAACCGCGGCGTCGAGATCGACACCGCGGTCGCCGACGGCGCCCAGTCCCTGATCCGCGAACAGGTGGAGATGGGGGTTGCGGTGCGCATGGCGGTGCTGGAAGCGCTCGCCCGTAACCTGCCGAACGCGTGATGGCCGCCATGCTGACCGACCGCCGCCCGATCCTGCTCGCCAACGCCCGCGTCGTCGATCCCTCCAGGGATTTCGACGGTCCCGGCGACGTCCTTATTGCCGACGGCGTCATCCGCGAGACCCGCCGCGGCATTGGCGCAGCCGGCGTCCCCGAGGGCACCGACGTCGTCAACTGCTCCGGCAAGATCGTGGCGCCCGGCCTGATCGACATGCGCGCCTTCGTCGGCGAGCCCGGCTTCAGCCACCGCGAGACCTTCGCCTCGGCGAGCCAGGCGGCGGCGACCGGCGGCATCACCACCATCATCTGCCAGCCCGACACCGCGCCCGTCATCGACAATTCGGCGACCGTCGATTTCGTGATGCGCCGCGCCCGCGACACCGCGATCGTCAACATCCAGCCGATGGCGGCCCTGACCAAGGGCATGCGCGGCGAGGAGATGACCGAGTTCGGCCTGCTCAAGGCCGCTGGCGCCGTCGCCTTCAGCGACGGCGACCACAGCGTGACCAATGCGCAGGTGATGCGGCGCGCGCTGACCTACGCCCGCGATTTCGACGCGCTGATCGTGCACCACACCGAGGACCCGGACCTCGTCGGCGAAGGCGTGATGAACGAGGGCGAGTTCGCCTCGCGCCTCGGCCTGATGGGCATCCCGAAGGCCGCCGAGGCCGTGATCCTCGAACGCGACATGCGTCTCGTCGCACTGACCGGCGGCCGCTATCATGCGGCCTCGCTATCCTGCATCGAGTCGCTCGAGATCTTGCAGCGCGCCCGCGACGCCGGCCTTGCCGTCAGCGCCTCGGTCTCGATCAACCATCTGGCGCTGAACGAGAACGACATCGGGCCCTACCGTTCGTTCCTGAAGCTGTCGCCGCCGCTGAGGGCCGAAGACGATCGCCGGGCGATGGTCGCCGCCGTCGCCTCCGGCCTCGTCGACGTCATCATGTCCGATCACAATCCGCAGGACGTCGAGGTCAAGCGCCTGCCCTTCGCGGAAGCGGCTCCCGGTGCAATCGGCCTCGAGACCATGCTGCCGGCGGGCCTGCGGCTGGTCCACAATGACGCGCTCGATCTCAAGACGCTGATCCGGGCGATGTCGACGCGGCCGGCCGAGCTGCTCGGGCTCGCGGGCGGAACCCTGCGCAACGGCGCACCGGCCGACGTCATCGTGATCGACCCCGACGTTCCCTGGGTGGTCGATCCCGCCGATCTCAAATCACCCTGCAAGAACACCCCGTTCGACGAAGCCCGCTTTACAGGTCGCGCGGTCAGGACCATCGTCGGCGGACGGACAGTTTACGAGCATGTCTAATGGGCGCGGGCTATGTCAGCCACGGAGACACCGCCATGGGGCTTGATGCCTTCCTGCCGGTGGCTTTTGTCATCGGCTATCTGCTCGGCTCTGTCCCGTTCGGGCTGATCCTGACCAGGCTCGCCGGCACGCAGGACCTGCGGTCGATCGGCTCCGGCAATATCGGCGCCACCAACGTGCTGCGCACCGGCCGCAAGGGCCTCGCCGCGGCGACCCTGCTGCTCGACGCGCTCAAGGGCACCGCGGCGGTGGTGATTTCAGGCTATATCGGCGGCCCGAATGCTGCGATGGTGGCAGGCCTTGGCGCCTTCCTCGGCCACCTCTTCCCGATCTGGCTCAAATTCAAAGGCGGCAAAGGAGTCGCCGTCTATATCGGTATCCTGCTCGGCCTGTTCTGGCCGGCAGCGCTGGTGTTCTGCCTGATCTGGCTCGCGACCGCCTTCACCACCCGCTACTCCTCGCTCTCGGCGCTGGTGGCAGCCTTCGTCACGCCGCTGTTCCTGTGGTGGTTCGGCCACCTTGCCCTGGCCTCGCTGTCCGCCGTGCTGACGCTGCTGCTGTTCTACATGCATCGCGAGAACATCAGGCGGCTGCAATCAGGGAAAGAAGGCCGCATCGGCGAGAAGGCTTGAGGCCGGGTATCCTACGGATACCAAAGCACCCTTCTCGCGTTATATGCCAAATCCTGTTCGCAACTCTCCGCCAACTCACGGGAGCTAGTGGCGGTCAGGTTCCATGCCTGTCATCCTGACAGTGGACATGGTGTTACGCGGTTGCTCAGAATGAGCGAGACGATTGACGGCACGCATGATGACGGCGGCTCGCAGAGCACTGCGGCAAGCCGCCTGCTGCTGACGACCAACATCTGGTCGGATGCGCCCTCGCCGCCTCCGGTACCAAAACCCGCCGCCTCACCGGCACCGCCGCCTGATTCCATCACCCAGGCTCCTCCAGTACAGGCTCCTCCAGCAACTGCCGAAGCCGTCACCGCCCTCGCGCCTGTTGCGCCCGCGCCGGCAAACTCCGATCCCTGGCCACCGCGAAAGATCTCGCTGGCGCTCCAGGGCGGCGGCACCTTCGCAGCCTTCACCTGGGGCGTGCTGGAGCGGCTCCTGGAAGAGCCATCGATCGAATTCGACAGCATCAGTGGCGCCAGCGCCGGCGCCATCAACGCGCTGCTGCTCGCCGGCGGTCTTGCCGAAGGCGGCCGCGAAGCGGCCCGCAACCGCTTGAACCGGTTCTGGCTCCGCCTGATGCACGAGGCCTCGTTCCGCTCGCTGATGCTGATCGGCGGCTTCTCGCCGGCGGGAAGCTCGGTCGCTTTCGGGCCGACGCTGCGCTCCGGCCAGTTCGATCCGTTCGACCTCGATCCGCTGCGCCAGGCGCTGTCGCGCGACATCAATTTTGCCGCCTTGCGCGACACCAGATGCCCAAGGAGATGCCCAAAGCTCCTGATCGCGGCGACGCGGATCCGCGACGGGCAGCAGCAGATCTTCGGCAATGAAGCTGTTACTGCGGATGTCGCGCTGGCCTCGACCTGCCCGCCGCTGGTTCATTGCGCCGTCGAGATCGACGGCGAAGCCTATTGGGACGGCGGCTTTGGCGGCAATCCGCCGCTGATCAAGCTGGCGCAGCAATCGACGACCGCCGACCTGTTGCTGGTCCAGGTCACGCCCACGCGCGACAATTATGTGCCGATCACGCTCGCCGCGATCGACCGCCGCCTCGACCAGATCGCGGCCAATGCCGCGCTCAACGCCGAGATCGCGGCGATCGAATGGGCGCGGTCACATACAGCCCCCGCGCTACGGCTCTCGAGAATCGCAGCCGAAGACTCAATCGAGGGCCTGGCGCAACGTTCATCGACCGATCTCGGCCGCGGCTTCATCCGCCTGCTGCACCGGAGCGGTCGCGAGGCCGCCGAGCGCTGGCTCGGGCAAGCTGCCAATACCGGCGTCTCGCAGGCGATGCGCGGACGCGCCGCCGAGCCCGCGCTAGCCTGATTTCGCCAGCGCATTCTCCAAGAACCACGCCGCAGACAGCGCGCCGGAATCATTGCCGAAGCGCGCGATCACCTGCACGCCGATCGGAAGGCCCCCGATCTTCATCACCGGCACGTTGACGCATGGATTGCCCATCAGCGTCCACAGCCTGTTGTAGCGGGGCGAACCGGTCGAGGCGAGCTCCTTGGCCGGCGCGGTGCCGGGCGCGGAATAGGTGAGCAGCACGTCGAAACCTTCGAACAGCTCGCCGAGCTCGCGACGGCCGCGGCGGGCAATCCGGCGTGCATCGTCGTATTGCTTCGGCGTCAGTCCGACGGTCTCATCGAGGCTGGCGCGCAGCAGTGGCGCGATCTCGTCGTGACGCTCGTCGAACTCCCAGGCGAGCGCGCGATGCGCCTCGAAATCCTGGATGATCGGATGGATGCGCCAGGCCTCCTTGACCGCCTCGGGCAGATCGATGGTCTGCACGCTGGCGCCGGCCTTCTCGGCTGCCTTGATCGCAGCCAGCAGCCCCTCTTCTGCCGCCGGCTCCACAGCCTCGGCAAACTCCTGCCTGACCACGCCGATGCGCGGCGACTTTGCCGGGACGATGCCGGAGAACTCCGTCCGGCCCGTCATCCCCAAGAGGCCGCGTGCGAGATCCTCCGCACGCGATCCGAACAGGCCGACCGTGTCGAGCGCCCACGAATAGCACTTCACGCCGACCGTCGGCAGCATGCGGAACGACGGCTTGATCGCGGCAGCGCCACAATAGGCCGCAGGCCGGATCACCGAGCCGCCGGTCTGGGTGCCGAGTGCCAGCGGGATCATGCCGGCGCCGACCGCCGCCGCCGAGCCCGAGGACGAGCCGCCAGGCGTGTGGCCGGGATTGTGCGGATTGAGCGTTTGCGTCGGATCGCGCGAGGCGAATGCCGTGGTTGTGGTCTTGCCGATGATGGTGGCGCCGGCCCGCTTCAGCATCATCACCACAGGCGCATCCGAGCGCGGCTGCCAGCCGCGATAGATCTCCGAGCCCATCTCGGTCGGCATATTGGCGGTGTCGATGATGTCCTTGATGCCGACGGCAATGCCCCGGAGCGGACCAAAGCCTTGCGCCTTCGCCGAGACGTCGTGGCGGACGAAGGCGCGAACGTCCTTCTCCTTGGCCTCGATCGCCTGATGCGACTGGGCGATGGCGGCATCGGGCGTAAGCTCGCCCGCTTCAATGCGGCGCTGGAGATCGGCGAGTGAGATCATGGCAAAATCCTTCTTATTGGCCTCGCTTTTAGCATCGGGGCGAGGCCGCGCAAGCGCACAGCCCTGTTGCGCAACGCCCTCAGGTTGTTCCATGCTGCGCCCACAAGGAGACGCCGTGGACGCCATCAATCCCAGTGTTAAGCTGACCGAGCTAGAACGGATCGACCGGCTGCGGCTGATCCGCTCCGACAATGTCGGGCCGCGCACTTTTCGCTCGCTGGTCGATCATTTCGGCACCGCGCGCGCCGCGCTGGAGCGCCTGCCTGATCTGGCGCGCCGCGGCGGCGCACCGCGATCGGCTCGCATCTGCAGCCTGGATGAAGCGAGGGCCGAGCTCGCCGCAAGCCTCAAATTCGGCATCGCCTGGCTCGCTCCCGGCGAGGACGGCTATCCGGCGCGGCTGGCGACACTCGACGACGCGCCGCCCTTGCTCGCGGTGCGCGGCGATGGCGCGACCTTGATGCGTCCGATGATCGCGATCGTCGGCTCGCGCAACGCCTCCGGCGCGGGCCTCAAATTCGCCGGCCAGCTCGCGCGCGAGCTTGGCGAAGCCGGCTTCATCATCATCTCGGGTCTCGCCCGCGGCGTCGACCAGGCCGCGCATCGCGCCAGCGTCGCGAGCGGCACCATCGCCGTCCTCGCCGGCGGCCATGATTGCATCTATCCGCCCGAGCATGGCGATCTCCTCGCCGCGATCCTCGACCACCAGGGCGCGGCGATCTCCGAAATGCCGCTCGGCCACGAGCCGCGTGCCCGCGACTTCCCTCGCCGCAACCGGCTGATCTCGGGCGCAGCGCTCGGCGTGGTCGTGGTGGAAGCGGCGCACCGCTCGGGCTCGCTGATCACCGCGCGCATGGCGGCCGAACAGGGCCGCGAGGTGTTCGCTGTCCCCGGCTCGCCGCTCGATCCGCGCGCCGCCGGCGCCAACGACCTGATCAAGCAGGGCGCAACGCTCGTCACGGAAGCATCCGACATCATCAACGCGGTTCAGCCGATCCTGGAGCGGCCGATGATGCGGCCGGTGAGCGAGCCCGACAGCGAGCCGTTCGAGAGCGATCCGCAAGGCCACGACCGCGAGCAGATCACGGGCCTGCTCGGCCCTGCCCCCGTCACGATCGACGATCTCGTGCGGATGTCCGGTGCCTCGCCCGCGATCGTGCGCACGGTGCTGCTGGAGCTCGAGCTTGCGGGAAAGCTCGAACGTCACGGCGGCGGGCTGGTGTCGCTGCTTTAGGCCTGTGTGTCCGACACCCTCATTCCGGAGCGCGACGATGTCGGCGCGCTAGCCGCCGTTTCTCTCGTCAAAGCGCGTTCTTGCCGCCGCGATCCTGTCCTGATGTGCGATCGCCCACTCGCCCAGCGCCTTCACCGGCTCTTGCAGCCCGCGACCGAGATCGGTCAGCTCGTAGTCTACGCGCGGCGGAATGGTCGGGAAAATCGTGCGCGTGACGAGGCCGTCGCGCTCGAGGCCGCGCAATGTCAGGGTCAGCATCCGCTGCGAAATGCCGTTGATCATGCGCTTCAGCTCGTTGAAGCGTTTCGGCCCGTCGCTGAGCATCATGATGACGAACACGCTCCATTTGTCACCGACCCGCGACAGCACGGAGGCGACCCCGCGACAATCCGCGTGGTTCGGATCGGGCCTCGGGGACGCGGGAAACTCGGTGTGTGCAGGTTCCAAAGATGTGCCCATGGCTCAAAAAAGTGCGTTCTTGCGGGGATTTTGACAGTCACTCATGTAGTGCGGGTTACAAATCTATACCAGGGTGACCCCAAATGAAACTCCTCCATATCGACTCCAGCGTGCTCGGCCCCCACTCCGTCTCCCGGCAGGTTTCCGCCGCAATCGTCGACCGGCTCAGGCAGGCGACGCCCTCGCTCGAGGTGACCTACCGCGACGTGACCCAGGCCCCGCTCGCCCATCTTTCCGGGTCGCACCTTGCGGTGGCGCAGGGCGCATCCGCGCCTGCGGAACTCGGCCCCGACCTCGCTGCCGGTGCTGCCGCGCTGGAAGAGTTCCTGGCGGCTGACATCGTGGTGATCGGCGCGCCGATGTACAATTTTACGATTCCGAGCCAGCTCAAGGCCTGGATCGACCGTGCCGTGCTCGTGGCAGGCAAGACATTCAGCTATGGCGCGAACGGACCGCAGGGCCTGGCCGGCGGCAAGCGCGTGATCGTGGCCATCTCACGCGGCGGCTATTACGGCGCGGATACGCCGATGGCCGCGCTCGAGCATCTCGAAACCTATCTGCGTGGCGTGTTCGGCTTCATCGGCATCAATCCTGAATTCATCGTCGCAGACGGAATCCAGGTCGGTCCCGAACATCGCGAAAAGGCGCTGGCCGGCGCGCTCCAGGCGGCCACCGGCTTGCGTGCGGCGTAAGGTTACGCCGACGACAGCCGCTGCCGCCCCCCGGCGGCGGCTGAAAGATCGACAAAGCTAAAACCAGGCGCCCTGCACGCCGAGGATCACGGCGATGAGCGACATGAGCAGGCCGATGCCGGAGAAGATGGCAACCCCGATGAACTCCGACACGTCGGAGTGCTTTGCCGGAACTGCGGAACGTTCGGTATGAATACGCGGCGCTGAAATCGGAGCAAAAATACGTGCGGCTTTCGGCATAACGGGCTCCCTTAAATAGGTCTTATGACCCCCTGCCCGTAGAAAAGTCTTGGCAGCGCACGCGAAGGTTCAACGCATCACGCAAGGTTCAGAAAATACCTGCCGCAAGACGAGGGAACCGGCCGGCGCAACCGTTCGCGGTTCGCGCCGGCCGGTTCAACTTTCAGCTCATTTGACTTATCCGCGATAGATCGGCGCGCCGCTCGGCGAGGCGACGGCCCCGCCGTCGACGAAGATCTCCTGTCCCTGAATGTGCGCGGCATCGTCAGACGCAAGGAACAGCACGGTCTTCGAAACGTGATCGGGTTCACCGATACGGCCGAGCGGCGTCGACAGCCCAATCCGCTTCTCGAATGCCTTCTCGGCTTCAGGTGTTGCGATCGCGGCGCCCCAGATCGGCGTGCGGATCGCACCGGGCGCGACCACGTTGACGCGAATGCCGCGCGGCGACAGTTCCGAGGCCATGATCCGCGCCATCGCGCGCACCCCCGCCTTGGCCGCGCCATAGGCCGAGTAGCCGGGAATGCCCAGCACGGAGATCACCGAACCGTTGAGGATGATCGAGGCGTTGTCGTTGAGATAAGGCAGCGCGGACTGAACGGTGAAGAACACGCCGGTGAGATTGGTGCTGATGACTTTCTCGAACACTTCGAGCGTGGCTGAGCCGAGCGGCGTGCCGCCGGGGATGCCGGCGTTGGCAAACAAAATGTCGAGCTTGCCGAACTTTTCCGTACCCCTCTTGACCGCGGCTTCCGTCGCGGCGATGTCGGTGGCATCAGCCGCAAGTGCGATCGCGTCAGGGCCGAGTTCCTTTGCAGCGGCCTCCAGCGTCTCCCTGTTGCGGCCGGTGATAATCACCTTCGCGCCCTCGGCCACGAACAGCTTTGCGGTCGCCAGCCCGATGCCGCTGTTGCCGCCTGTGATCAGCGCCGTCTTGCCTTGAAGTCTCATGCTCGCCTCCACTGGTTTCATGATGAAACTGAGTTGCGATCTACGCCATATGGTTTTATGATGCAACCACACATCCGTGTGATCGCCACCGCAACCGTGCGAATGCGACAGGACGAAGGACGATGGTGAAACGAACCAGCTTCGAGGGCGATGCCTGCCCGATCGCCCGATCGCTGGACGCGATCGGCGACTGGTGGTCGCTGCTGATCATCCGCGAGGCGCTGTTTGGGCTGCGCCGCTTCGGCGAGTTTCAGAGCAAGCTCGGCATGGCCAAGAACATTTTGGCGGCACGGCTGCGCTCGCTCGTGGATCACGGCATCCTGGCAACCGCCCCCGCCTCCGACGGCAGCGCTTATCAGGAGTATGTTCTGACACCGAAGGGCCGCGGCACCTTCCCGATCCTCGTGGCGCTGCGCCAATGGAGCGAGGAGTTCGACGACCACCCCGAGGAGATCGCAACGATCTTGGTCGATCGCGAGAGAGGCCGCCCGATCAAGAAGCTCGAAATGCACGCCGAGGACGGGCGCCTGCTCAGCCCGGCGGACACGATGTTGAAGCCGCGTCCGGCATCACGCCGGCGATCGGCATGATGGCGCCGGGCCTCACCTCAGGATGGCGGATCCGATCGATGCGCAAGCCTCACGACAGCTTGCGCTTGCTTCGTAGCCGCAGGTGCTCATCGGCCTCGAGCTTGGTCATGCCCAAGAGATAATGCAGCACGTCGAGCTTGTGGCGCTCGGCGAGTTTGCGCAAAACGGCCACCTGCTCGGCGATGAAGGCCACGGCTTCATCGGCGCCGCCCTCCCCCGGTTCCTCGTTACGCGAGCCTCCCCGCACGCCTGATGCGGCGCGCGCACGTTTCTTTCCTGGCCTTGCCACCAGCCCCACCCGAATCCATGCCCCGCGGCGACATTACGCCCATCGCGGCCGCAACTCCAAGGTGGTAATTTGCAACTTTCTCGATATGAAACTTTTCCCATCCCGCAGGCTCTCAACACCCCTCGATTTGACAGGGACCGCCTCACCACCCATGTTCGGTGCGAAACGGCCGACCCGAATCTGATCGATTTCGGCCCAAGATTTCCCCGTAAGTTACTGGAACTACATGAATATCGTCATTGTGGAGTCGCCGGCGAAAGCCAAGACGATCAACAAATATTTGGGCTCGTCCTATGAGGTTCTGGCCTCGTTCGGCCATGTCCGCGACCTTCCCGCGAAGAACGGTTCCGTCGATCCCGACGCCAATTTCAAGATGATCTGGGAGGTCGACCCCAAGGCGGCCGGCCGGCTCAACGACATCGCCAGGTCGCTGAAGGGTGCCGACCGCCTGATTCTGGCGACCGACCCCGATCGCGAGGGCGAGGCCATCTCCTGGCATGTGCTGGAGGTGATGAAAGAGAAGCGCGCGCTGAAGGATCAGAAGATCGAGCGCGTGGTGTTCAACGCCATCACCAAGCAGGCCGTCACCGATGCGATGAAGAATCCGCGCCAGATCGACGGCGCCCTGGTCGACGCCTACATGGCGCGCCGGGCTCTCGACTATCTCGTCGGCTTCACGCTCTCCCCGGTGCTCTGGCGCAAGCTTCCGGGCGCCCGCTCGGCCGGCCGCGTGCAATCGGTGGCGCTGCGCCTCGTCTGCGACCGGGAGCTCGAGATCGAGAAGTTCGTGCCGCGTGAGTACTGGTCGCTGATCGCGACGCTGCTGACGCCGCGCGGCGATACCTTTGAGGCCCGCCTCGTCGGCGCCGACGGCAAGAAGATCCAACGCCTCGACATCGGCACCGGCGCGGAAGCCGAGGACTTCAAGAAGGCGCTGGAACTGGCGACCTATGCGGTGACGGCGGTCGATGCCAAGCCGGCGCGCCGCAATCCGCAGGCGCCCTTCACCACCTCGACGTTGCAGCAGGAAGCCAGCCGCAAATACGGCTTCGCGCCGGCGCACACCATGCGCATCGCCCAGCGCCTTTATGAAGGCATCGACATCGGCGGCGAGACCACCGGCCTCATTACTTATATGCGTACCGACGGCGTGCAGATCGACCCGTCGGCGATCACCCAGGCGCGCAAGGTGATCGGCGAGGATTACGGCAACGCCTATGTGCCGGATGCTCCACGCCAGTACCAGGCCAAGGCCAAGAACGCCCAGGAAGCGCACGAGGCGATCCGCCCGACCGATCTCTCCCGCCGCCCCGACGCCATGAGCCGCAAGCTCGATTCCGATCAGGCCAGGCTCTATGAGCTGATCTGGAAGCGCACCATCGCAAGCCAGATGGAATCGGCCGAGCTCGAGCGCACCACCGTCGACATCACGGCGAAGGCCGGCGGCCGCACGCTGGAGCTGCGCGCCACCGGCCAGGTCGTCAAGTTCGACGGCTTCCTTGCCCTGTACCAGGAAGGCCGTGACGACGAGGAGGACGAAGACTCCCGCCGCCTGCCCGCGATGAGCCAGGGCGAGGCGATCAAGCGGCAGTCGCTGTCCGTCACCCAGCACTTCACCGAACCGCCGCCGCGCTTCTCGGAGGCCTCTCTCGTCAAGCGCATGGAAGAGCTCGGCATCGGCCGTCCCTCGACCTATGCCTCGATCCTGCAGGTGCTGAAGGACCGCGGCTACGTCAAGCTGGAGAAGAAGCGCCTGCATGGCGAGGACAAGGGCCGCGTCGTCGTCGCCTTCCTCGAAAGCTTCTTCAACCGCTATGTCGAGTACGACTTCACCGCCAATCTGGAGGAGCAGCTCGACCGCATCTCCAACAACGAGATCTCCTGGCAGCAGGTGCTGAAGGATTTCTGGACCGGCTTCATCGGCGCCGTCGACGAGATCAAGGATCTGCGCGTCGCCCAGGTGCTCGACGTGCTCGACGACATGCTCGGCCAGCACATCTATCCGCCCCGCGCCGATGGCGGCGACATCAGGCAGTGCCCGAGTTGCGGCACCGGCCGGCTCAATCTGAAGGCCGGCAAGTTCGGCGCCTTCGTCGGCTGCTCGAACTATCCGGAGTGTCGCTACACCCGGCAGCTCGCCGCCGACAGCGAGACCACGGCCGATCGTTCGCTCGGCCAGGATCCCGAGACGGGTCGCGATGTCTGGGTCAAGGCCGGCCGCTTTGGCCCCTACATCCAGCTCGGCGAGCAGAAGGATTATGAGGAAGGCGAGAAGCCGAAGCGCGCGGGCATCCCGAAGGGCACCTCGCCCAGCGATATCGAGCTCGAGCTTGCGCTCAAGCTGTTGTCGCTGCCGCGCGAGATCGGCAAGCATCCCGAGACCGGTCAGCCGATCACCGCCGGCCTCGGCCGTTTCGGGCCGTTCGTGAAGCACGAGAAGACCTATGCCAGCCTGGAAGCCGGCGATGAAGTCTTCGACATCGGCCTCAACCGCGCTGTCACGCTGATCGCCGAGAAGGTCGCCAAGGGCCCGAGCCGACGCTTTGGGTCTGATCCCGGCAAGGCGCTCGGCGACCATCCGACCCTCGGCACCGTCACCGTGAAGAGCGGCCGTTACGGCGCCTATGTCACAGCCGGCGGCGTCAACGCGACCATTCCGGCCGAGTTCGAGAAGGACACGGTGACGCTGGCCCAGGCGATCGCGCTGATCGACGAGCGCGCGGCCAAAGGTGGCGGCAAGGCCAAGCCGGCGAAGAAGGCTGCGAAGCCGGCCAAAGCAAAGAAGACTGCCGACGGCGACGACACCGCGCCAAAACCAAAGAAACCGGCCGCGAAGAAAGCCGCGGCCAAAACCAAAACCGATTCCACCAGCAAGGCGCGCGCTGGCGTGGCGTCGACGGCCAAGACTTCTGCCACGAAGCCGTCGGCGACCAAGTCAGCTGGCGCAGCCAAAGCTCCGGCCAAGAAGAGCGCCGGCACCAATTAGAGGTTAAGTGAAACCAAAGAAAGACCGTGGCTTTCCCGACCGGCAAGCCATCGTCGCCTTCATCAAGGCACATCCCGGAAAGGTCGGAACCCGCGACATCGCGCGCGAGTTCGGCCTGAAGAACGCCGATCGCATCGAGCTCAAGCGCATTTTGCGCGAGCTCGCCGACGACGGCACCATCAAGAAAAAGCGCCACACGGTCTCCGAACCGGACAGCCTGCCGCCGACGCTGGTCGCCGACATCACCGGCCGCGACCGCGACGGCGAGCTGATCGCCTCCCCGACCGAATGGGACGAGGTGGAAAACGGCGAGCCGCCAAAGATCCTGATCGAGATGCCGCGCCGGCCCAGGCCCGGCACCGCCGCAGGCGTCGGCGACCGCGCGCTGCTGCGCGTCGAGCCGACCACCGAGGAGCAAGGTCCCGCCTATCGCGGTCGCATCATCAAGGTGTTCGACAAGGCCAAGAGCCGCATCCTCGGCGTCTTCCGCAGCCTGCCCGAAGGCGGCGGACGGCTCGTGCCCGTCGACAAGAAGATGGCGGACCGCGAGCTGAATATCGCTGCCGCCGACACCAAGGGCGCGCAGGACGGCGACCTCGTCAGCGTCGACATCGTCCGCACCCGCAGCTTCGGCCTCGCCTCAGGGCGGGTGAAAGAGAAGCTCGGTTCGGTCAAGAGCGAGAAGGCGATCAGCCTGATCGCGATCTACGCTCACGACATCCCGCTAAATTTCTCCTCCGCCGCAGAGCGCGAGGCCGAAGCCGCCGAGCCCGCCAACCTGAAAGGACGCGAAGACTGGCGCGACGTTCCGCTCGTCACCATCGATCCGCCCGATGCCAAGGATCACGACGACGCGGTGCATGCGCAGGCGGATCCAGATCCCAACAACAGAGGCGGCTTCATCGTCGATGTCGCCATCGCCGATGTCAGCTTCTATGTCCGGCCCGGCACCGCGCTCGACCGCGATGCGCTCGACCGCGGCAACTCGGTCTATTTCCCCGACCGCGTCGTGCCGATGCTGCCCGAGCGCATCTCCAATAATCTCTGCTCGCTGGTGCCGGGCGAGCCGCGCGGCGCGCTGGCGGTGCGGATGATCATCGCGCCTGATGGCCGCAAGAAGTCGCACAGCTTTCACCGCATCCTGATGCGCTCGGCCGCCAAGCTGAGCTACGCGCAGGCGCAGGCCGCGATCGACGGCAGGCCCGACGACACCACCGGTCCCCTGCTCGATCCGATCCTCAGGCCGCTCTATGCGGCCTATGCCTGCGTCAAGCGCGCCCGCGACGAGCGCGATCCGCTCAATCTCGATCTGCCCGAGCGCAAGATCCTGCTCAAGAGCGACGGCACGGTCGACCGCGTCGTCGTGCCTGAGCGTCTCGATGCGCACAAGCTGATCGAAGAGTTCATGATCCTCGCCAACGTCGCCGCGGCCGAGATGCTGGAGAAGAAATCGCTCCCGCTGATCTACCGCGTGCACGATGAGCCGACACTGGAGAAGGTCCACGCACTCTCCGAATTCCTGGAGACGCTGGACGTTCCCTTCGCCAAATCAGGCGCGCTGCGCCCGACCCTGTTCAACCGCGTGCTGGCCCAGCTCGAAGGTCACGATTATTACCCGCTGGTCAGCGAGGTCGTGCTGCGCGCCCAGGCGCAGGCCGAGTACTCGTCGGAAAATTATGGTCATTTCGGCCTGAACCTGCGCCGCTACGCGCACTTCACCTCGCCGATCCGCCGCTATGCCGACCTCGTCGTGCACCGCGCGCTGGTCCGCGCGCTCGGCCTCGGCGAAGGCGCCCTGCCCGACAGCGAGACGCCGGAAACCTTGAGCGAAGTCGCCGCCCATATCTCGCTGACCGAGCGGCGCGCCATGAAGGCGGAGCGCGAGACCGTCGATCGTCTGATCGCCCATCACCTCGCCGACCGTATCGGCGCCAGTTTTCAGGGCCGCGTCTCCGGCGTCACCCGCGCCGGCCTGTTCGTCAAGCTGAGCGAGACCGGCGCCGACGGATTGATCCCGATCCGATCCCTCGGCGCGGAATATTTCAACTATGACGAGAGCCGCCACGCCCTGATCGGAACGCGCAGCGGCACCATGTACCAGCTCGGCGACGTCGTCGACGTCAGGCTGATCGAAGCGGCCCCCGTCGCGGGCGCACTGCGCTTCGAGCTGCTGTCGTCGGACAGCGCGACGAGCCCGCGCGAGCGCAGGCGCCCCGGACCACAGCGCCGCCCTTCGTTCAAGGCCCATCCGGGACGCAGTCCGGATAAAAAACGCAAGCCGCCGAAGCCGAAATCCGGCAAGAAGGGCAAGCAAAAGAACAAGGGCAAAGGCAAGAGCAAGGGGCAAAAGGGCAAGGCATGGTGACGATGAGCACGGCGCCAAAAATCTGGACGCGCGAGACCGGCCTCGTCGAGAAGCGCGACGTCTTTACCGCGATGAAGCGCGGCTTTCGCGGTCGCTGTCCACGCTGCGGCGAGGGAAAGCTGTTCCGCGCCTTCCTGAAGACGGCGGACAATTGCGCGGTCTGCGCGCTCGATTTCACGCCGCACCGCGCCGACGATTTGCCCGCCTATCTCGTCATCGTCATCGTCGGCCACATCGTGGTGCCCACGATCCTCTGGATCGAGACCAATTACACCACGCCGGTCTGGCTGAGCTTCGTCGCCTATCTGCCCTTCACCTTCTTCGCCTCGCTCGGACTGTTGCAGCCGGTCAAGGGAGCTGTGGTCGGCTTGCAATGGGCTCTGCGCATGCACGGGTTTGACGAGAACCCGCCGGATGGTATTCCGCCTGTGTAAGCAACATAAGCAAGAGCGTTTCGGGTGAGGACATGACGGATATTGCGCAAGCCGAGGAGAAGGCCAAAGTCCACGAGGCGAAAGAGGCCGACCACCATCCCTATTTCCGTCCGAAGGATGCGGCGACGCTGATCCTGGTCGATCGCAGCGGCAGCATCCCGAAGGTCCTGGTCGGAAAGCGCCACGACAAGGTGGTGTTCATGCCCGGAAAATTCGTCTTCCCAGGCGGCCGCGTCGACAAGAACGATTATCGCGTGCCGGTTGCGGCCCCGATCACCGCGGAGCTCGAGGCCAATCTCGCCAAGGGCAGCCCGAAGACGCCGGCCTCGCGCGCCAAATCGCTGGCGATCGCCGCGATCCGCGAGGCCTGCGAGGAGACCGGCCTCTGCTTGGGGCGCAAGGTTGAGATCAAGGCGAAGCTCGAAGGTCCCTGGAAGCCGTTCGCCGATGCTGGGCTCCTGCCCGATCCCTCCAGCCTGTTCCTGATCGCGCGCGCGATCACCCCGCCCGGCCGCGTCAAGCGCTTCGATACCCGCTTCTTCACCGCCGATGCCTCCGCGATCACCCACCACGTCGAAGGCGTGATCCATGCCGATGCCGAACTGGTCGAATTGGTCTGGGTCGAGCTCGGCTCGAAGCCGCTCGCCGACCTGCATCCGATGACGCGCAACGTGCTCAACGAACTCGACACGCGCCTTGCCAGCGGCCCCTTGCGCCACGACGCGCCGGTGCCGTTCTTCCATTTCTACGGCGGCAAGATGCAGAAGGATATTTTGAGCTGATCATCGACGGATGACGCCGCGAGCGATCCCGGCGCTACGCCGTGCGATCGTCGCACAACCGGCGAAACCGAGAAGCAGCATGATCCAGGTCGACGGCTCGGGCACCGCCGCGACAGGGGTGTATGTGTAGGTGATTTGAGCGTCGCCACTGATGGCGATCGAGGTGAGCGGAACGACCCTGCCGCCTTCATTGAAAAAAACCTGGTCCTGACTGAATTGCGGCAGTGTCAGCAAAGACAGCGAGAACGGATTGGTGATCGTCGGCAGTGAAAAGCTGTCGCCGAAGCTCGCCTGAAACAGGCTTCCCAATCCCGGGATGGTCACTGGGTCGGTGAGCGCTGCATTGAACGTGGTCGGTCCGGCATTGAGGAAAAATGGCTCGCCGAAATTGTGGCTGATGGTCAAAGGCAACGGATTGATGCTGAACGGCGACGTGAAAGTGTATCGCGCGCTTACGAAGATGTTGACGGACGTCAATGTACCGAGACTGGGCTTGAAGGTGCTGCTGGTGTTGAAGCTGTTGAAAAAGGCAACCTCGCCGAAATGCGACGGATCTCCGTCGTAGGCAGTCACCGGCACCGATGTCCGGTCCGTACCGAACGGGAAATCCGTGGTGACAGAGGCAGCTTGGGATTGACCGGGCGCGATTGCCGCCCAGAACGCGATCAGAAGAGTTGCGGCACCCATTCGCATGGCGGCCTCCAGTCTGCGCTTGATGGAGGCTACCAAGAAGGCACTAGCATCGCAATGGCTGCCCGGCACGGCGTGCCGTTCGCATGGAAAAGCCACGAGATCGCAGCAGCATAGCCGGCGATCGCAGGGGCAGCGCGATTGCTCCGGTGACCCTGCGTCTCGTCCGTCCTACGCGTCTTCGTCCGGCTCGGTGCCGACATAGTCGCGGGCCGGCAGCTTGAGGGAGCGGGCGAGCTCGTTGGCGAGCCTGGTCGCCTCGTCGCGTGAGGTGAAGCTCGACAGCTCGATCGGGACGGTGCCCTTGTTGCCGCAGAGATTGACGTCGTACATCGTCAGCGCGGGATCATAGTCATCGGTGATGCTGATGAAGTGGTAGTCGGCGAGATCACGCGAGCTGCGGATGTTCAGCGGACCGAACTGCCTGGTAATGACGACCTGCCGCCGCGTCTCGTTCAGCACGATGAAATAGCGGAACGTCAGCAGGATGAGACCGGGGATGCCGACGAGGAGCCCGAGGCCCGTGAACACCAGCACCGGCACGAGGTCGTCGGCGAGCCTGCCGAAGCCGGAGAAGTCCTGCTTGAGCCCGAGCGCGACGTTCCACAGCAGATAGGTGCTCGCCGCCAGCAGCGGCAGCGACAGCAGCCGGCCGAGCCAGGGCATCGGCCGGTCGATCCGGACGATGCTGCCGTCCACGGTCATTGCGCCGGTCATGAAGAGTCTCCTCGGGAGCGAAGGTCTTGGCTTGGTCGGCGCGAGCGGCGGGATGGTTCGATCGGCCTCCCCTCATTCCGGGCTCACAGCTCACGCGGCGGCCCGGAATGACGAGAACGTGCTGAACAGGCATCGAAAAACAAAAGAATCTTCCTTGTCCCCCCAATGGCAGAGTTCCGCTGCGCACCTATGTCTTTCCCCAACGACATCAAGAACGGACCACGGCGCGATGGCACAACGGCAACTCAAGCTTGGCGCGTTCATGCGCCCGATCAGCATCCACACCGGCGCCTGGCGCTATCCCGGGGCCTGGCCGGACGCCAATTTCAACTTTGGCCACATCAAGACACTGATCAAAAAGCTCGAGGCCGGCAAGTTCGACGCCTTCTTCATGGCCGATCACCTCGCCGTCTTGAACATGCCGATCAACGCGCTCAAGCGCAGCCACACCGTGACCTCGTTCGAGCCGTTTACCCTGCTGTCGGCGCTCTCGGCCGTCACCGAGCGCATCGGCCTGATCGCGACCGGCTCGACCACGTTCGACGAGCCCTATCACGTCGCCCGCCGCTTCGCCTCGCTCGACCATCTCAGCGGCGGCCGCGCCGGGTGGAACATCGTGACCACGTCGAACCCGGACGCGGCGCTGAATTTCGGCCTCGACGACCACATGGAGCACGCCGAGCGCTACAAGCGCGCCCGCGAGTTCTACGACGTGGTCACGGGCCTCTGGGATTCCTTCGCCGACGACGCCTTCGTGCGCGACGTCGACAGCGGCCTGTTCTTCGATCCTGCGAAGATGCACACGCTCGACCATGTCGGCAAATATTTGAAGGTCCGTGGCCCGCTCAACATCGCCCGCCCCGTGCAGGGCTGGCCCGTGATCGTGCAGGCTGGCGCGTCCGACGACGGCAAGCAGCTAGCGGCGGAGACGGCGGAGGCCGTCTTCACCGGCGGCGGCAGCCTCGCCGACGGGCAAAAGCTCTATGCCGACATCAAGGGCCGCATGGAGAAGATCGGCCGCGATCCCGAGCACCTCAAGATACTGCCAGGCGCCTTCGTCGTGGTCGGCGACAGCGTCGATGAGGCCAAGGAGAAGCGCGCTTTGCTCGACAGCCGCGTGCACTACGACAGCGCCATCGCCTCGCTCTCCGTCATCCTCGGCACCGATGCCTCCGGCTTCGATCCGGATGGACAGCTCCCTGAGATTCCCGAGACCAACGCCAGCAAGAGCGGCCGCCAGCGCATGGTCGATCTCGCCAAACGCGACAAGCTCACCGTGCGCCAGCTCGCCCAGCGCGTCGGCGGCTATGGCGGGCTGTCCTTCGTCGGCACGGCCAAGACCATCGCCGACCAGATGGAGGAGTGGCTGGTTGGGCGCGGCTCCGACGGCTTCAACATCATGTTCCCGTTCCTGCCCGCCGGCCTCGACGATTTCGTCGACAAGGTCGTCCCGGAGCTGCAGAAGCGCGGGATTTTCCGCAAAGAGTATGAAGGGGCCACTTTGAGGGAGAATCTCGGCCTACCCCGCCCGAAAAACCGCTTCTTCGAGGCGTAAAAGCCCCGATTTGGCTCGTTTTCAGGGCCTACAGCCCCTTCGGAGCTGTAGGTAGTTGTTTTTGACGCGTTTTCTTCACGCGAACCGGTGCCCACGTCGCTCGAAAACGCTTCGAAACCTTGACATCAGGCGGTTTCTGGCTAGTTTGCCGGCCAACGCGGGCCGTTTGGCCGGCTCCAGATTCCCCAATTCCTGAGGTTCAGAACATGGCCAAAGCGGTCACCATCAAGGTCAAGCTCGTGTCCTCGGCCGACACCGGCTTCTACTACGTTGCCAAGAAGAACTCGCGCACCATGACCGACAAGCTGGTCAAGAAGAAGTACGATCCGGTCGCGCGCAAGCACGTCGAATTCCGCGAAGCCAAGATCAAGTAAGAAGATCAAGTTAGATCGGCAGTAGCGAAGAGTTTTGCGGGGCCCCCTTGTGGGCCCCGTTTTCGTTGCGGCCCAGTTGTCTCCGCTCGCAATGACGGAGCATGGGGTGACAGCACTGGCCCCTCTCCGATGCCGAATGCGCCGCCACCAGCTTCGCGAAATCCTGATGTGGTCAGAACAGGCAGCCTCCCTGCCTTCAATTGCGAGGCCGCTTTGGACCATTTTGCAGCGAGTCATGAATCGCAGAGAGCGCCGGGCGGCGGCGGCGAAACAATCCGGGAAGGCCACACCGGCGGCGCTGTGCCAGGCCGGCTTTGTGCATTTTCAGTCCGGACGGATTGCCGATGCCGAGCTGTGCTGCCAGCAAGCACTGACGCTGGACGAGCATCATCCGGATGCGCTGCATCTGCTCGGCGTGCTTTGCTTTCACGCGGGCCAGCCCGACGCCGCCGCAGAATGGATTGGCCGCGCAGTCCAGCAGGCACCGAAGGCAGAGTACATCCTCAGCCTCGCCACCGTGCTGGAGCGACAGGGCCGCCTCGAGGACGCGCAGCAACACTTCAGCCAGGCCTTGGCCCTCAAAGCCGAGGATGCGGGCCTCTGGAATCACATTGGCAACCTGCTCTGGCAACTCGGGCGCAAGGACGAGGCCGCGCAGCACTTGCAGCAGGCCCTGACGCTCAATCCGCGATATTGGGAGGCCGCGCATAATGGCGGCATGCTGCTGCTCGAACTCGGCCGCCACGCGGAGGCCGTGGCATGCTTCGACGTCGCTGAGAAGCTGAATCCATCCGCGGCGCTGTACCAGATGCGCGCCGTTTGCCTGTCGGAGCTGAACCGCTTCGAGGAAGCGCAGGCCGATTACGAGAAATCCATCGCACTGGATCCGGATCTTGCGGAGACGCACAACAATCTCGGCCTGCTGCACTGGCGATCTGGTCGGCTGGAGCAAGCCTTTGCCTGTTTCGACCGGGCCCTTGGCCTTCGCCCCGATTTCCATGCCGTGCTCAACAACAAGGCCGTGGTCCTGCTGCATCTGCAATTGCTGGATGAAGCGTTCGCGACCTTGCAAAAATCGCTCGCGGCCGCCCCTGCTGATGCGCAGACGCTGTTCTATCTGGCGACGCTTCAGCTGCTGACCGGCGATTTCGAGCGCGGCTGGCTCGCGCGCGAGGCCCGTTGGCGGCTTCCCTCCGTCGGCCTGGTCGATCGCGGCTTCTCGCAAGCCCTTTGGCGCGGCGACCAGCCGATCGCGGGCAAGACCATCCTGCTCTATTCCGACGAGGGATTGGGCGATGCGATCCAGTTCGCCCGCTACGTGCCCATGGTGGCCGCGCTTGGCGCCAGGGTCATCCTGGAGGTCGAACCCCCGATTCAGCCGCTTTTGGGCAGTGTTAAAGGAGTCGCCGAGTGTATCGGCCGGTCGTCGACGCCGGCGTTCGATCTGCACTGCCCCCTGGGCACTCTGCCGCTCGCCTTCGGGACACGGCTCGACACCATCCCGTTCGCGCAAGGCTATTTGCCTCCACCTTCCGCAACGCGCGTGCAGGCGTGGCAAGATCGGCTTCAAGCGCGGCTTGGTCCTCTCAATCGCTTCCGTGTCGGTCTGGTCTGGGCGGGCAATCCGGATCACAAGAACGATCACAACCGATCGATGGCCCTGCGCACGCTCACACCCCTGCTGGATTGCGACGTTCAGTTCGTCTCCTTGCAGAAAGGCGTTCGCGACCACGACCGGGTTTTCCTGAACCAGCGTCCCGACATCGTCGACCTGACCGAACAACTCACGGATTTCAGCGACACGGCGGCGCTGATCTCGTGCCTTGACCTGGTGATCTCGGTCGACACCAGCGTCGCTCACCTCGCCGGCGCGTCCGGGGCTCCGGTCTGGACGCTGGTGCCGTTCAATCCGGACTGGCGCTGGCTCCTCGAGCGTGACGACAGCCCGTGGTACCAGTCGATGCGGCTGTTCAGGCAGCGAGAGCGAGGCGACTGGGCCAGCGTCGTCGACCGCGTCCGCGTCGAACTGGACAGCCTGCGATCCGCACGGCGGCAGGACCAGCCGTCGCTGCTGTCCGCTTGACCGACGCTACGATCTGCTTATGCGGGTGGCGGCGGCGCAAGTGTGACCCACCTCGCAGAGCGCCATGAGCGGATCCAATACCGCAGCGTGATCGCTGCATGAAATTGGTCCACTTCCGTGAAAAGCCATTTGTCCCTGCTGGATCCATTGCGCTTCGCCGCCGCGCTTGCCGTCGCCATTTTCCACCAGATGTTCTGGTCCTGGGCCTGGACGTCGATCGGCGTCCCGGGTTTCGAGCGCACCGTCGCGGCCGATGTTCTCTACCCCTCCGCCGCGCCCTACACATGGTTCGGCTGGGTCGGCGTGGAGATCTTCTTCGTGATCTCCGGCTTCGTCATCGCAAACTCCGCGATCCAGTCTTCGCCGGGCGCGTTTCTTCTCGGTCGCGCACTCCGGCTCTATCCGGCCGTCTGGGTTTGCGCCACCGCAACCCTGCTCGTCCTGCTGCTGTTCGGCAGCGGGCCGGCCTCCGAACTGATCCTGCCCTACATCCATGCCATGCTGATGGTCCCCAAGGGTGTCACAGGTCAATGGCTGGACGAGGTCTATTGGACGCTGGCAGCGGAAACCGCGTTCTATGGACTCGTGTTCTGCGCGATGCTCACCAAGACGGTCACTCTGCGGCACTTGGCCTGGGGCCTCACCGTCTACAGCGCAATCTTCAATGCCGTCGCGCTGCTTGTCGCGTCATGCACGACGCCGTCCGACCTGCCTTATCTCGTCATTCTCATGTTTCGGGTGCCGTGCGCGGCATTCCTGCTGAGCCATGGCTGCTTCTTTGCGCTGGGGATCTGGCTGTTCATTGCCGCGAACAGGCGGATGACGCCGCTCGAACAGCTCGCCATTGCCGTCGCCTGTGTTTCGGGCGCCGCGGAAATCTATGTCTTTGCCTCGTTCTTTCTGACCTCCATACCTGCCATCGCCGATCAATCGGCGCTCGTGCCGATCATGGTCTGGGCAGCCGCCGTGCTGCTCATGGCCATCGCCGCCGTCAGGAGCAGGCGCTCGGCGAGGACCAGCTTCCCTGCAGCACCGGCCTTTTTGAGAACGCTCGGACTGATCACCTATCCGCTCTATCTCACCCACAACGTCATCGGCTCTGCAATCATTCGCGCCCTGGTGGTTTCAGGCCTCGATGCCACCACGGCGCTGTGGATCGCTCTGACCATGCTCGTCCTTGGCTCTTGGTTCATCTGCGCGAAGATCGAGCCAGCCGTCCGATCCGCGCTGGTGCAAACCCTCGCTTATTTCGGGAAGCTGCCGAAGCGTCAGCCACGCGCGCGCCGCGCGACGCTGGCTGGGGGATTGCGCCTTCCGCTGCCCGCCTCGGTCAAGGTGAAGGTCGCGGCATGAGGGCCGCCGCGCGGCGTCCAGAGCGACCGTTGCCGAGGTCAATCCGATACTTGCAATTCCGAACCGTCCAGCGGCGCACGCCCACTGGCGGCGCGTCGCGAGGCCCGGTAACGGCCTGGCGATTCTCCGTGGTGCCGGTGAAACAGCTTTGAAAACGCCGCCGCTGTCTCGTAGCCAACCCGGCTGGCAATCTGCGCGATCGCCTCATCGCTGGTCTCCAGCAGGAACGCCGCTTCGGCCATCCGGCGCTCGATCACATAACGCTGCATGGGCTGGCCGACGAGCCTGGTGAAGCGCGCCGAAAATGCCGAGCGGCCGAGCCCGACGCGACGGCCAAGCTCGCTCAGGGTCCATGGCCGCTCCGGGTTTTCGTGAATGAGCTTGAGCGCTGGTCCGATATGCGGGTCGGATATGGCCCCGAGCCAGCCGCCTTCTCCGGGACTGAGAGACGAGGTCCAGCTTCGGAGCACCTCGACAAACAGCACTTCCGTCAGGCGCGAAAGCGCCACGCTTTGGCCGGGACGCTCGAGCGCGTGCTCGCTGACCATGCGGCGCAGGATCGCTTCAAGCCAGCCGCCATCTGCCGTCGGCTTCAGCAGGAGTACGGGGGGCAGCAGTTCCAGCACGCTGGCAAACATCGGCCGCGAGACCGTGAAATTGCCGCAGATCATGGTCGAGAACGGCTTGGCGCGGCTGCCGTGGCGAATGATGCCAAACCGCGCGGACGCCCGATTGATGTCAATGATCCGCAAAGGCTTGGCCCGGCGATCCGAGTAGAACGCATGGGGCTCGCCTCGTGTGATGACGACGAAATCGCCTTCGGTCATCTGGATCTTCCGCCCCTGCCCGAGCGCGAGGGTCGCCGAGCCCTGGCTGAGATAGTGAAACAGAGCGTAGGGGCGCGCCGGCAATTCGAGATGCCAGGGATGGCCGAGTTCGAAGTGGAACAGCAACGTCCCCCCGAGACGAATGCGGTCGAGCACTTGGGCGAGGATGTCCATGCCGCCCAAGCTAATCCGGTGGACGATCGGACACAACATCCGGACGGTTGATGGCTACTGTCCGAAAAGTCCGCGCACTACCTCATGCCGCGACGGGCCGCCGTCACGTGCGGCAACCATCTCGCCGACGGCAGATGGAAGAATCGCGACGTTGCTGGAAACGCCTGTCCATTCCCCCCCGGACTTTTTCGTCCGACATGCCAACAGGAATTATCAATGCGAAGCATCCTTCTCTCAGCCGCCACCGTACTCCTGGCCGGATCGACACTGGTCGGCTCCGCGCGCGCCGCCGAACCGCCCAAGGGAGCAGCCCACAACATCGTGCTCGTGCACGGCGCTTTCGTGGACCAGACGAGCTGGCAGCCCGTTGCCGAGATCCTCACGAAGAAGGGCTACAACGTCACGCTGGTGGAAAATCCGCTCACATCGCTCGCTGCTGACGTCGATGCCACCAAACAGGCGCTCGCGAAGCAGGACGGCAGGACCGTTCTGGTCGGCCACTCCTGGGCCGGCGTGGTGATCACGCAAGCGGGCGACGATCCCAAGGTTTCGGCGCTGGTCTATGTCTCCGCCTTCGCGCCCGATGTTGGCGAATCCCTGGCTTCGCTGTCGAAGGCCGGCCCGCCGACCGAAGGCGGCAACGCGATCCATCCCGACGCGAAGGGCAATCTGTACATCGATCCCAAGGTATTTCCGTCGGCGGTTGCGGCTGACCTTCCGCCGGAGATCGCCCAGCACCTGGCCAACTCGCAGCTTCCATTGAATGTTGCCGCGTTCGAGGCTCCCGTCACCATTGCGGCCTGGCGTGACAAGCCGACGTTCGATGTCATCACCACCAAGGACAAAGTCATCGCGCCCGAGGCCCAGAAGTTCTTCGCAGCCAGGATGAAGGCTCAGGTGACGGACGTCGCCGGCAGCCACGCCTCGCTCGTTGTCCATGCCAAGGAAGTTGCCGAGGTCATCGAAAAGGCAACCCTCGTGAAGTGACGGAGCCGCTCCCGGCGCCGCCGCGCCGGGAGCGCACATGCCAAGCATCCGGAGGATCACATGACTCAACTCGACATCGCGCAACACGACAATGCCACACTCGAAACGGCGCCGACCCGTTACGTCGAAGGCCAGGGCATCCGCTTTGCCTATCGCCGCCTCGGCCCCGCGACCGGAACGCCGCTGGTTCTCCTGCAGCACTTCTCGGGCAACATCGATGCGTGGGATCCCGCCGTCGTCAACGCTCTGGCCATTCATCGCCCCGTGATCGCTTTTGACAATGCCGGGGTCGGCCGTTCGACCGGCCAAACGCCCGACAACGTCGAGGCGATGGCGCGAGATGCAGTCGCCTTCATCCATCTCCTCGGCTTTTCTGAAGTCGACCTGCTGGGCTTTTCTCTCGGCGGCTGCATCGCTCAGCAGATCGCCGCCGAGCATGGCCAGCTGGTGCGCAAACTCATCCTCGTCGGGACCGCGCCGAAAGGCGGCGAGGAGCACCTGTTGGCGGTTTTGCAGGAGGCGTTTGCCCGGACCGATGCGCCGGACCCCCGTCTGCCGCTGTTCTTCACGAAGTCATCCGCCAGCCAGTCGGCCGGCCTGGCATTCCTGAAGCGGACGAAGTTGCGCCGGGAAGATCGGGACACCGACAACGGCAACAAGGTCACCGATCCGCAGGCCAAGGCGCTGATCACCTGGTGTGCCACGCCGGACCCCGAGCACGCCATTCTTCGCGCGATCAATCAGCCTGTTCTCGTCGTCAGCGGCAGCCACGACACCATGCTGCCCGCGAGCAACGCCTACGCCATATTCAAGCAACTCAGCAACGCGCAACTGGCGCTCTATCCCGACTCAGGCCACGGCGCCCTGTTTCAGCACCACGCGATGTTCGTCAGCCACGTCCGGACTTTCCTGGACGCGCAGCCTGCGACGGCATGATCCCTCGCGTTCCGACGCCATCACACGCAGCCCGCCAATAGAGACGTAAAGAGGACGAGATGACAATCGTTAAAGTCGACGTGGAACGATTCAGCCTGACGAGCTCAAAACCATTCGACGCCGTTGTGGCCGCCTTCAAGTCCGCGATCGGACAGCCTGACATCGCCGAATTCTTCAAGGAGACCAAGGCGACACATTCCTTCCCGGATCTGGAACGCGTCGTACGACGCAATCTCGGCCCAACGGATCTCATGCTCTTTGCGCAATTCGACCTGGGCGACATTCTGCGCCGCGAATCCGGATCCGGGACGCCCAGGATCATGCGGTTTGTCGTCGGCAATCCACTTATCATGAAAGACATGGTCAAGCACGTCCCCGATGCCGGATCCTACGCGCCAGTCACTGTGCTGGTCGATGAGCGCGCCGACGGCGTGCACGTCTCGTATGACACGATGGAGAGCTATCTGATGGGCTATGGCAGCTCGGAAGCGCTTGCTGTCGCCCGAGATCTCGATACGAAAATCACGAATCTGCTGCGCGATTGTGCAAGCTGACCCTGCCGCGCCAGCGGTTTAGTCCTGTGACACGAAGCGGAAAGTCTCTTTGGCCCGTGCGCTGTCCCTCTGTCGCTGGACAGAAGAGGTCGCGGTCTCTAGGTTGTCCGCCAGCATACTGCAACTGGCCTCGCTTCATATCCGACATGGGAGCGTTCCGTGCGCGCGCTATCGCCATCAACTATTCGCCCTCCCTTGGCCCGATATAGCCATGGCCTTGCGGTCCCGGCGAACCATCGGCTGGTGATCACAGCGGGACAGCTCGGCATCGATCGGGAAGACAAGATCCCTGCGGACAGCGAAGGACAAGCCGAGATCTGCCTTGCCAATATCAAGGCCATTCTGGCTGAAGACGGCATGACAATGGAGAACGTCATTCGCCTCAGCGTTTACGTCACAGCGCGCGAGCATATGGACGGCTATAGACGCGCGCGGGACCGCCGCTTTCCTGGGACGCCTCCGACGACAACGTTGATCATTGTCGCCGGGCTCGTCAGGCCCGAGTTCGTGATAGAAATCGAGGCCATTGCCGCCGTGGTCGTCTGAGGGGACGTCTACACAGTCCGCAACACCGGCGCGGGCGGCTGCGACGGCCTCACGAGCGCGAACGCGACCTGGATGATGCCGCCGGCAAGACCGAGCGCGACGCCGATGCGCCAGGCCATGGTGTAGGAACCGAGTGAATCGTAGATCAGCCCTCCTCCGTAGGCGCCGAGGAAGCTGCCGATCTGATGGCTCATGAAGGCAAGGCCCTGGATCATCGCCTGCCAGCGCAGGCCGAACATCTCGGCGACGGCGCCGGCCACCAGCGGGCCGACGCCCATCCAGAGGAAGCCCATGATCGCGCCGAACAGCAGCGTCGAGAACGGCGTCGCCGGCAGCATGAAATACCAGGCGAGCGCCAGCGAGCGCAGGATGTAGATCGCGCCCAGCAGCGCCAGCTTGTTCCAGCGCTGGCCGGCCCAGCCGAAGAACAGCGAGCCCAGCACGTTGAAGCCGCCGATCATGCCGAGCGTCTGAGCGCTCAGCATCGGATCGAGACCGCAGATCGCTAGATAGGACGGCAGATGCGTGGTGAGGAAGACGAGCTGCATGCCGCAGACGAGATAGGCGCAGGTCATCACCACGAAGGAGGCATTGCCGAACGCCGCCCTGGTCGCGGATGCGGCCGTGGCATCGCCGATGTCGTCGGCGGCCGGCTTCGGCAGCGGGATCGCGTCGACGCGGCCGGCATACCACGCGGCAGGGATCATCAGCACCGACATGACGACGAAACCGGCAAGCCCGATGCGCCAGCCAAAGCCCTCGTTGAGCATCTGCCCGATCGGCGCCGACAACAGCGCACCGAGCGAGCCGGCGCCGGAGACGATGCCGAGCACGGTGGAGCGCACCGTTGCCGGAACTGCACGCGCCGCCACCGACATCGCGATCGCGGCTGCGGTGCAGGCGAGCGACGTGCCAATCAGTACGCCGGCACCGACCATGATGCTGACGAGCCCGTTCGCGGTCGCCATCAGGGCGAGGCCCGCGATGTACATCAGCGCGCCTGCGATCATGATCGGACGGAATCCGAAGCGCACCGTCATCGCGCCGGCGAGCGGCTGGAGAAAGCCCCAGGCGAGATTCTGCACCGCGAGCGCCAGCGTGAAGTCCGACACCGAGAGGTGGATGTCGTGCGTCAGCGGCTGCATGAAGATGCCGAGCGATTGCCGCAGGCCCATGCTCAGCGTCAGCATGATCGAGGCGCCGATCAGGATCGGCAGGGTCGGACGCAGGACCTGCAACAGGGGCATTTTTGTTCTCCCTCATGGGCACGGCACGCGTGCCGCCGTCTGCAATTCGCGCTGATTTTGGTTACACAGACCTGTGTAATTAGCCTATAAGAGGCAGGCGCTGTCAAGCGAACAGGACACCTCACGACGCATGGCTCCCCCGCCCGCCCCACAGACGATGAAAGAGCGGATCCTGCAGACCGCCGACAGACTGTTCTATCTGCAAGGCATTCGCGCCATCGGCGTCGACACCATCGCCGCCGAGATCGGCATCTCCAAACGCACCCTCTACAACCACTTCCCCTCCAAGGACGCGCTGATCGCGGCCTATCTCGAGCGCCGCTTCGTCCACGCCCGCCCCTCCGACAAGCCGCCGGCCGAACAGATTCTCGGCACCTTCGATTCGCTGGAGCGGCGTTTTGCGGCGAAAGATTTTCGCGGCTGCCCGTTCGTCAATGCGGTGGCCGAGCTCGGACCGACCGACCGCGCCGTGAAGAAGATCGCCATCGCCTTCAAGGAAAGCCGCCGCGTCTGGTTTCGCGAGCGGCTGACCGAGCTTGGCGTTGCCGATGCGGATGCACTTGCAACGCAGCTGGTGTTGCTGGTCGACGGCTCCATCGCGCAGGACCTCGTGCGCGACGACCCCGCCATGGCCCGCGCAGCCAAGCAAGCCGCGAAGGTGCTGCTGCAGAATGCGGGGGTGGATGTCGGCGATGGCGCGGCGACGCCGGCCACAGATCGGCGGCGGAGGTAACCGTCGTCCTTAACCTTGAGAAGTGAGGTTAATCCGAACATCGGCTTGAGCTCGCGGGCGGCGAATGGTTTCAATGCGGCACCGGGCGGGGCTGGTCTTTTTCCCAAGTCGAACGCCAAGACCACGATTTCAATCGTCCGGTACGGGCCGCCAGCGATACTGCCCCAAGTCTGGCGGCCCACCCTCATGGGACTTGAAGCTCGGATGCCTTTCGAAAACCTCTCCGACTACTTCATCATGCGCATGTACGAAAACATCCGCGACCAGGCGCTCGCCGACGCAAGGTCCGCCGTCCGCCTGGTCGGCGAACCAGCCCGGAGCCGCGCCGAAGAACTCCGGCAGGAGATCGAGCGCCGCGGATTGTTCTGCACGCCGATTACGTGGCCGGAAGAGGTCTAGGCTGCAAGGCACGAGCTGACCGGCGAGCGCCGGCGTTAAATCAGACATCTTGTGATGGCCGTCACATACCGGCGTGCGCGGTGATGCCAATGTGGCCGCATCGGCGTCGGATGATCGCGCCAGGTAACGGAGAGAACTGATGACTGATGCAATCAACGCGGACAGCAACGGTCTGAACGAGCGCGAACTCGACCGCGTGAGCGGCGGCATCAAAGGGGCACTCGAGGGAGTGTGCCGGAAAGCCGAAGGTCAACGGGACCCGGCATCCCAGATGTTTCAACAGCTTTTGCAGCAAGTGACCCAAGGGCAGTAAACGTACCGTTTGCGATCTCATCAGGATGAGCAAGGCCGCTTGCTGGCCGTGCGTCACTTCCGCTTCGGGCCGTTGATACGGCCAGCGCCGGCAGTGTGCGTGAGTCTGCGCTTGGTTGGGCCGCGACTGGCCCTCACGCCGCCTGCGACACCACCCGATTGCGCCCGTCGTGCTTGGCGCGGTAGAGCGCGGTGTCGGCGCGCTTGAGGACGTCGGCGACCGCCTCGCCCTTCTGCTCCAGCGTGGTCAGCCCGATCGAGATCGTCACCTCGATGCGCTTGGTGCCCTTGTGGACGGCAAAGGGCTCGCCCGCGATCGAGCGCCGCAGGCGCTCGGCGACCATGCCGGCAACGTGCAGATCGGTTTCCGGCATGACGATGACGAACTCCTCGCCGCCGTAGCGGCAGGCGAGATCAATGCCGCGGATCGACTTGCGCACGCGCACCGCAAATTCGCGCAGCACGTCGTCGCCGGCGTCGTGGCCGTAGGTGTCGTTGATCGACTTGAAATAGTCGATGTCCAGGATCATCAGCGCGAGCGGCTTGCCACGGGTCGAGGCCTGCTCGGCGAGCGTTGCCAGATGGCTCTCCATGTAGCGGCGATTGTGCAGGCCGGTGAGCGCGTCGGTGATCGCCATCTCGATCGAGTTCTGCACGTTGTCGCGCAGATGGTCGGTGTAGCGGCGGCGGCGGATCTGCGTGCGCGCGCGCGCCAGGAGCTCGGTCTTGTCGATCGGGCGCAGCAGATAGTCGTTGACGCCGATCTCGAGGCCGCGCAGCAGCCGCGTCGAGTTCTCGGGATCGGCGATCGCCAGGATCGGCACATGCCGCGTGCGCTCCAGCGAGCGCGCCTGGCTGCACAGCCTGAGGCCGTCGAAATTGTTGAGGTCGAGCGAGACGATCAGGAGGTCGTAATTGCCCTCGGCGGCGTGGAACAAGGCTTCCGTCGGGTTCGGCTCGACGTCGACGGTGTGCTCGGCGGCGAGGATCGTCGCCAGCCGCTGGTAGGAGGACTCGCGGTCGTCGACCAGGAGGATGCGGCCCCCCTTGCCGGTGTCGGCCACCGCGCTGCGCTCGGGCGCCTGCATGCCGATCTCGAGCGAGGTGATGGCGCGCATGCGCAGCTCATCGGTCATCATCTTCAGCCGCGTCAGCGAGCGCACGCGCGCGATCAGCACGACGTCGGAGACGGGTTTGGTCAGGAAGTCGTCCGCGCCGGCCTCCAGCCCCCGGTTGCGGTCGGAGGGGCTGTCGAGCGCGGTGACCATCACGACCGGAATGTGGTGGGTTGCCGGGTCGGTCTTCAGCCGGCGGCAGACTTCGAAACCGTCCATGTCGGGCATCATCACGTCGAGCAGGACGATGTCGCATTCGGCGCGGCGGGCCAGCGCCAGCGCCTCGGTGCCGTTCGAGGCGGTCATCACGTCGAAATATTCGGCCGAGAGACGGGCCTCCAGCAGCTTGACGTTGGCGGGAACGTCATCGACGACAAGGATACGCGCGGACACTGTGAACTCACTTCCTATCCGATAAAACGCCGGACCGTCTCAATGAATTTGCCGACCGAGATCGGCTTGGACAAATAGGCTTCGCAGCCGCCCTCGCGGATGCGCTCTTCGTCGCCCTTCATCGCGAAGGCCGTGACCGCGACGACGGGAATGGAACGGAGCTCCGGATCGTCCTTGATCCAGCGCGTCACCTCGAGGCCGGAGACCTGCGGCAATTGGATATCCATCAGCACGAGGTCAGGCCGCATCTTGCGGACGAGGTCGAGCGCCTCATATCCGTTACTGGTTCCCGAGGTCTGATAGCCGTGCGCCTCCAACAGGTCGCGGAAGAGCTTCATGTTGAGCTCGTTGTCTTCCACGATCAGGACGGTCTTGGCCATCCCGCCCTCCTGTTTGGTCGCAAAGACCGATGCATGTGACGCCTCAGGCGCCGCTTTCCGGCGCTTCGAAAACTGGATTCAAACTAGCCCCAGATTCGCTTGAGTTTGGTTAAACCCGAGGGGGCACTTTCTGCGATGTGGTTTCCAGTTGCTTGTCTGGGGCCCCAAGGCTCAACGCCGAGACTCAGTCTCGAGACTCGGGCATAGTCCAAAGTAGACACCGAAAGTTAATGGAAAGGCAAACCGGGCCGTTGAAAAAGCCTGTTCACAACCCCCGCGAAGTCGCTGAAATCGTTGCGATTCAGGCCCTGTCCTTCGTCGCCGGCGAGCCCGAGCGGCTGGGCCTGTTCCTGGCCGAGACAGGGGTCGGTCCGGAGACGCTCCGGAACGCCGCCTCGGACCCGCATTTCCTGCTCAGCGTGCTCGATTTCGTGCTGCGCGATGACGACACCGTGAAGGCCTTTGCCAAGGCTGTGGGGCTGCATCCGACCAACGTTGCCGCCGCGCGGCAGGTGCTGGGCGATGCGCTCGGCGACCGCACCTGGGAGCGCGACGTGCCGTGAGCGCCCCTGATGCGGCCGGGCCCCGCTGCTTCTGCCGGGATTGTCTGGCCGATCTGGATATCGGCGCGCGGCGCTGTTCCGCCTGCGGCTCCCCTCGCCTGGTCCGGCACCGCGCGCTCGCCGGGCTGACCATCGCCCACATCGACTGCGACGCCTTCTACGCGACGGTCGAAAAGCGCGACAATCCCGACATTGCGGACAAGCCCGTCATCATCGGCGGCGGAAAACGCGGCGTGGTGTCGGCGGCCTGCTACATCGCGCGCACCTATGGCGTGCGCTCGGCCATGCCGATGTTTAGGGCGTTGGAAGCCTGCCCGCATGCGATCGTTATCCCGCCTGACATGGCAAAGTATGTCCGCGTCGGCCGCGAGGTGCGCCAGGCGATGCAGGCGCTGACGCCGCTGGTCGAGCCGCTCTCGATCGATGAGGCCTTCCTCGACCTCTCCGGCACCGAGCGCGTGCACGGCATGATCCCGGCAAAGGTGCTGGCGCGCTTTGCCCGCGACGTCGAGCGCGACGTCGGCATATCAGTCTCGGTCGGCCTGTCCTGCAACAAGTTTTTGGCCAAGATCGCCTCCGACCTGGACAAGCCCCGCGGCTTTGCCGCGCTTGATCAGGACGAGGCGCGCACGATGCTGGCCGAGAAGCCGGTCGGCTTCATCTTCGGCGTCGGGCCGGCGACGCAGGAGCGGCTCGTGCAGCGCGGTTTCCGTCTCATCGCCGATCTGCAGAAGGCCGACGAGATCGAGCTGATGCGGCAGTTTCCGAGCGATGGCCGCAGGCTGTGGCGGCTCGCCCGCGGCATCGACGACCGCCGCGTCGAGCCGGACCGCGGCGCCAAGACGATTTCGAGCGAGACCACGTTCGAAACCGACATCCGCGATTTCGCCTCGCTGGAAAAGATCCTGTGGCGGCTGTGCGAAAAGACCTCGTCGCGGCTCAAGAGCAGCGAGCTCGCCGGCTCGACCGTCACGCTGAAGCTGAAGACCGCCGATTTCCGCCAGCGCACCCGCTCGCAATCGATCGCGGCGCCGACGCAGCTTGCCGCAAAGATCTTCTCGATCTGCCGCGAGATGCTGGCGAAAGAGATCGACGGCACCGCTTTCCGCCTGATGGGCGCCGGCGTCAGCGCACTTCGCGAAGGCTCCCCTGCCGACGACACCGACATGCTCGACCGCCGCGCCGCGCATGCCGAGCGCGCGGTCGACAGTCTGCGCAAGAAGTTCGGCAATGCCGCCGTCATTCGCGGCATCGCGTATGAGGGGCCGGAGAAGACGCAGGAGTAATCCGGCTGCGATGGCGGTGTTCGTTCCGTCATCCTGAGGTACGAAACACACGGTGCAACGCGCCGTGTGGAGAGCCTCGAAGGATAGACGGCCGAGCTGTCAGCCGGGCCGTCCATCCTTCGAGGCCTCCGCCCGGCGGCGCAATAGCGCCGCAAGGCTACGGCACCTCACGATGACGGCGATGGATTCTCGCCGTTACGATCCATGAGAAGGAAATCACGTGCCAACCGAACGCGACCTCACCACTCTGCTGAAGAACATGAAACCGGAGCTGCAGCCGGGCATCTTCGTGTTCTGCACGATCGCGGCGGGCGCGCCTGTTCCCGCAGCACTCGATCCACTGCTGACGTTCCGGGAGGAGGAAGGAACGACGCTCGTCGTTCATCGCGAAGGCGCCGAAGCGGCAGGACTGGGCTACGCGTTCGCCTCAGGGCTGATCACGCTGACGGTTCAGTCCGCGCTCGATGCCGTGGGATTCCTGGCGGCAATCGCCGTGCGCCTCGCCGCAGCCGGCATCAGCGTCAACGCCGTGTCGGCTTTTCATCACGACCACCTCTTCGTGCCTTACGACAGGGCCGATGAAGCAATGGCTCTGTTGCAAAACATGGGCGGGCCGAACGAGACCCGGGCTGGGTCATAAGCCAGCTGGCCGCCAGGTGCCTGCTCAAGCCCTAACAGGAGCGGGAAAGCGGACGTCTGCCAAGGTCGCTGAAGGGGCTATAGGCGACATCGGCAATCGAACGTACTGCAGTCATATGGTAGTCGGAAAGACGCGCTCCTCACCGGAGGCGCTACGACGAAAGAGCACACCCAAATCAACCGCCATAGCCAGTCATGGCGAATGTGCTACCGATATCAAGCTCACGCTGAAGCGCCGCAGGCCTTGCGAATGCGCGTCCCTCCTGTTTCTTAATTTGTGTCTCGGTCGCATAAGTACTCGTGAACCCATATCTACTGGTTGCGGCGGTCTTCGCGAGGGGGACGCCGCGGGCGTAGATGGCTTGCTCAGGTGCGGCAGCCACCAACTCTCCTTCTCCCTCCGGGCGGCGATATCGCGTATCGCAACCACTCACCGTAGGTGGCGCGGACAATGTCCTCGCGTTCATTGATGTTTTAACAATGCCGTCAGCAAAATTGCCGATCTTGTGCTGTGCAACTAACCCACGGTCTTCACTCACGTCGAACCTGACAGTCCGTACCAGCGGGAAACAGCGCTGTTTGATTGGATACTGCGGGATCCATACTCGCTCTTGTTCTAGGATCTCTCCAGGATGGTAGACATAGTCGATCTCGAGCGAGGAATTCTTTTCGTCCTTGGATCCAGCGTTCGAAGCCAGCCTTTTTTGATCAACAAGTTTGTAACCTGACTCCGAAGACGGGTTGAACGCAAAAACTTTCGCAATGCGCGGACCACCTACTCGCGGCGCAAAAGCCGCCAATTCGGCCAAGCCTGCCCCAAGCGAATGTCCCACTGAAACGATTTGAGTTTCGTTCCTATAGCAGTTCAGTTTCGCAATTCTTCCGATGATAGCGTCGATATTGCGCTCTAGTTGATGATAACCAGTATCCGCCACCCAACCGGTGTAACGATAGCCACTACTTACGTAATCAGCCAAGTTGGTAGTGCCACGAAACACGATACTCACCTCGCTGCATGAGGCACGTCTACGTCTGTGAGTCCATACGTTGAACGCGAAGTCCGTATAGGAACCAACGAGGCGTCTGATCCTGCCCGGTAGCGAACGTTTACAAGCATCGTCTTCCGGATAGGCTTCATCCTTGTCATGCAGGCACGCGGTGTAACCCTCGCTGCCGAATTGGTAGCTCCATCCGCGCAGAAGCGCCTTGGCATATAGCCTGTTGTCTGGCTTAAGCGCCTTCACTGCCACGTCGGCGTCGGGCACTTTGTTGCGCCCCGCTCGACGGTTTTGTTCAAGCTCAGCGCTAATAGGAGGGTAGACGGCGGCCGCCATGATTGCGTAAGGCGCATAATAGCTACCGCAGCGCGTTGAGTATTGTCCGATGATCACACGGCCTTCGTCCTCCGTGATATCTTTCAACACTCCCGTTTCTTCCTCTTTGTAGCTGCCGCAAGGTGTCGGCTTCTCCGACGACGCTTGTGCGGTTGCCGGATGTTGTTGGAACGCGAGGGCGCTGAAGGTGATTACGATCAGAAATAGTATTGTTGAAATATCTCGCAGCATTGACATCTCCCTCAATGGTGCTACGCAAATTGCGCCACAAGTTTAAGTCGGTTGCAAGCTTTTTTGCGATCAAAAGTGGTATTCGCGTAAGCAAACTTATCGCACGACGGCGCGAGTGCGCTTTCTCGAACCTGCCCAAAACAAGATGACTGCGATTGCGTAGATGCCCAAAATGCCGAATGCGAGCGGGACGCCGTAAGAAGCCAACCAACCTATCGCGACAGCGTCGTGCACGGGACTATACTCCGCATTCCCGATATAACCACCAAACACGACGCAAGAGCCGATGCCAGCCTCGTTCGGCTGGCAATTGTCATTCATCAGACTGGCGATAGCTAGCATTGGTCCGAGGTAGGGTAGGAAGGCAAATGCCAATGCCGCCGCGAAGCCGAGCAGAAGTCGACTTAGCGGCGACGCCCAACCGAGATATATTGTGATCAAACAGAGACAAAGCCATGCGGAAACGCCGGCATAAAACACAGGGAGCCACTTGGCGTCAGTACGGATAACAGCCAAGATCGAGCTTGCCGCTGCTTCCAACGCGAAGGTTATGATCTTGGTCAATGGCAGCGAATAAATGGTGCACACGCCCTTCTGATCCCACCCCATAATTTCTGCAACAGCAGCCGTTGACACGATTACGATTTCCGGAAGGAACGGAATTACAATCAGCAACAAAGATAATAGCCGCCAGAGATAGCGATTCGATTGGTGGAGGGATTGCTTAATCATCGCAAATCCTCAGCATTGGTTGTCCGCCGCATTGTTGCTGGTCGACCTTATAGCGCGTCACCATGTACAACCAGAGGCTATTTGTCAGCTACACCACGCTCTTTGCGCGGCAGAAATTCCGCCCTGGATCGAAGGACTCAGGTTGAGCAATTCCTGGCTCGCTCTGGCTCAATGAGCGGACCTCCGGCATACCCGGCGCAACTTCGCAGACGGACTATGAGCAGCCATTCCGGCTCCACGTTGCCAGGCGCCACCGATGACGGATGTGAGTATATCCTTGGTCGCTTGGGGTGGGAGTTGAACGATTATGCCTGCTGAAACGCCTCGCCGGTAGGATTGCGCCCTTGCGAAACCGGTCTCTTCCTGAGAAGGCGCACAGCGTGATGGATGGTGCTGCTGCAGGAGATGTCAGCAGTGAAGCAACTGCGGCGCAGCGAATCCGGGATGGGGGTGCGGACGATCAAGTCGGATTGGTGCGTCGAGCCTATAATTCCATGTGCACGATCTCGATCGGCTCGCCGCCGAGCCCGTCCACCATGTCTCCGTGCCATTTGCGGTCAGCACGACGGCGGCGCATGAGGTTCGCCGCGCCCAGGAAATGTGCGCGGTCGGTTGCGTTCTCGCACGCTTGATAGCAGGCAAACTTGTGCGGAATGGTCACGATGATACCGTCGAGGTTCTCGAGGCGGGTCGCGACCGAAATGAAGTCGGGCAAGTCCGCAGCCGAGACCTGCACAGGGACCAGGATTCCATCGTGGCCTCGCTCGGCGAAGGCCCGGGTTACCCCCGCCGGCGCGCGTACCTGTGCGACCGGATCGCCGACGATGACGTTGAGCCTTGTCGCACCGCTGAGTGTTGGGATCATCCGGCCTACCTTCTTCTGAAACGCTGCTGGCGCAACGATTGCGATTGCGTACCGTGTTCGCCTACTCGCGAACCGCGAACATGCAAAATGCTCCAATCAGCGGTCCTGCTGCGAGAATCGCGAAGGCGATCGAAAACGAGCCCGTTGCGGCGAACACCACGCCTACGATGGTTGGAACGATGACGCTGCCCAGCTGCCAGAATGCATTGATGACGCCTGTCGCCGTGGCCGTGAAGCGCAGATCGACCTTCTCGGTGATCATGGCGGCCAGAAGCGGACTGTAGACCACCGCCGTCAGCCCAAGGAATGGAGCAGCCAGCAGGAAGCCGGCTTTCGTCTGCATCAAGCCGAACAGCATCAGCATGGCAGCGAAAGCGATGAGGTCGTAGATGACCAGATTGCGCCGCTTGCCACCCAGCACGTCAGACAGAAGGCCGTAAAGCGGCTTCGAGACCGCAGCCGCAATGCCGAAGATCAGCGCGACCACGCCTGCATCGGTCGGACTGAGCTGATAGCCCCGCACCATCAGCGCGGTCGCCCAGAATGCAAAGCCCCATGTCCCCCAATTGGCACCGAAGCCGGCGAGTGCGATCAGCACGAGGTTTCTGTCTTTGCAGAGCGCCGCCAATCCACGGCGCCGAGTTGCGGAATACACGGGCGAGGACCGGACGCCATCGTCGCGCTCCGTCGGGGAATCCGTCAGTAGCCAAAGGCATATCGCCGCGACCAGCGAGGTCAGGCCGCCGAGGCCCCAATAGAGCGTTGGCCAGTCGATCAGGTTCAGCAGCCAGGGAAAGATCGCGTTGGCGCCTGCAACGCCAATGGACGGCGCCATTGAGAACAGGCCGAACGCCCTGCCGCGCTCAGCACGGGGAAACCAGGACGCCACAACCTTGACGCAAGCGGCATAATCAGCGCCGGCACACAGACCCATGAGGCCTTGCAAGGCAAGGCCCATCGCAAACGAGGTGGTCAGGCCGAACAAGAAGGTGCTTGCGGCAAGTGGAGCAAGCGCGAAGAACAGCATCAATCGCGGCCCGACGCGATCGGTGACAAAGCCTGCCAACGCGCTGGCGGTGACATAGCCGACGTAGAATGCCGTGACAAATACGCCGAGCGCGGCGATCGGGATTCCCAATGACTTGCCGGCGAGCAGGTTGGCGTTCGCCCATGCCAGGCGATCGAGGAACGTTACGAGGAAGGCTGCGAACGCGACCGCAAGGACGACCCAGCGATAGCGCGAGATCGCTGCCTTGGGCTCATGGACCGCCGCAACCTTCGATGCTCCACCTGCTGCATCCGCAAGCTCCGCAGATACGCTCATCTCGTTCCCCTGCTTGAGCAAACGCCTGGTCTCTTCCGCAAAAATGCTCACGCGACCAACTCCGCTAGCGTATCGGCGGTCAGTTGCGGGTCGGCGATCATGCATGCGTGGGACGCGGAGACGCTCTGGAAGTGCCAGTCCGGTCTTGCTCGCGCGCATGCACGGAAGGGATCAATCGCGGCCATCGCCGGCGCTTCGCAGCTCACATACACCGTGTCGATGCCGTCACCGACCGGCTTTGCGAGCTTTGGCGGCTCGAGATAGGTCCCGATCGGTTGGGGGCGCAGCCGTCTCTCCAGCCAGTCTGCCTGATCCGGGTCTGCCATTCCGAATGCTGCGACCGGCGGCGGTGGGAAGCCGTTCGCTGGTGTGGCTTTGGAGGCCGCGACCCGCTCCTCCCAGAGTTTGGGAGATGACAGGGTCGAGAGTGGCTTTCCATCCTCCGGCAGCACCGCATCCAGAAAGATGAGCCGGCGGATCCTTGCGCTGGTCCGCTCGGCGACCATCGCGCACGGCACTCCCGAATAGCTGTGAGCCACGAGAACAACGTCGCTCAACTCCTCGGAATCGAGGACGTCGATGACATCAGCGACATGCGTGGAGAGGGTCACGTTCGGCGCCGCCAGATGGGCCCGGTCTCCGAGGCCCGTCAGGCTCGGGGTGAACACGCGATGACCCTTGTCGCGAAGACGGTCTGCAACCTTGGCCCAGCACCATCCGCCGAACCAGGCGCCGTGGATGAGAACGAAGGTCCTCCGGGACACGGGCACCGGATCGGCCTTTGCGGCCAACGGAGCTGCCAGCGTGGCGGCGGCGAGCGTCGACAGGCATGTTCGACGGTCGAACAGGGATGAATCGCTCATGAGAGTGTCCCCTCGCGCGGCCGTTATCCGGCCGCCGTCTGCGCGGGCAGATGCCGCAGCGACGGCAAGGCGCCGGCCGCGGCCAGACCATCTTGGACGATCTTGTGCGGGACTGCCCGCACGTCCCATCCGAAAGCACCCGCCTCGGCCGCCAGATGACCGGCAGCCTGGCCGAGCGCCATCGCCGTGGCCTGATGACGTATGGCGCCATTCGCTTCGCGGCTCGCCGAGATGGCGCGACCGGTGACCACGAGATTTTTCACCGACGCGGATGTCATCGTGCGCACCGGGATCTCGAAGGGCTGCGAGGGCATGAACAGCCGCAGCCTGCCGTCCTCCTCGTGCACGTCCAGCGGACCGCATCCGAGCGCGATGGCGTCCTCAAACGGGGTGGCGCCGACGACATCCTGCTCGGTGAGGAGGTAGTCGCCGACCAGCCGGACGCTCTCCCGCACGCCGATATGGCTCGCGATGGCCGCGAGTTCGCAAGCCGCAAATCCGGGCATTCTTCGCTTCAGGAAGCCGCTGATCCTGCCGACCTGATAACGCCCGATGAACTCCGCCCTGGTCAGATCGTTCGGATCGAGACTGTCGAGGCCATCGAGGTGGCTCATCAGGCAGATGGCATCGGATTCGCCCACCGGCGAAATGGACAGGACGTCCCAGAACAGCTCGCCCGCGGCAATGCCTTCGAGCGCGATCGCGCGCTTGTCCTGTCTCGAGAGCGCGCGAAAGCGGGCAATGTCGACATGCGAGAGCCGGAACACGAGGCTCATCCCCATTCGGTGCTCGCCAGGTCCGACGCCCTTCAACGGCGCCCCGGCATGGCGCGCAACGACGGCATCGCCGCTCGCGTCCACAAAGCAGTTCGCACGCACCTCGAGCCGTCCCCCTGAGGTCTCGACCTGCACGGCCGTGACGCGGTCTCCTTCCAGGCGGGCCCCGGCGATGCGGGCGTGAACCAATGCGGACGCGCCGCTCTCCAGCACCAGTTCGTCGGCGACGAGCTTGGCGATTTCCGGATTGAACGGCAGGCGCTTCAAGCGAAGCGGCTGCGCAGTCGCTTCGGCCAGGACGTAATTCTCGAAACCCTTGGATCCGCCGCGCGCGATGACCCGTTCGGCAAACTCCATCGGCAGGCCGCCAACCGCGCAGGTCAGGCCGTTGTAGAAGCCGAGCCACTGGGCCACCATGGACGTGGTGCCCGCGCCACCAAAGCAGCCCGATGTTTCGACGACAAGCACGCGGGCACCACGCCGCGCCGCAGACACCGCGGCCATCAAGCCCGAGGCTCCTCCGCCGGCGACGATAATGTCGAAATGATCGCCCGAGCGCACCGGCGAAAGCCCGGTCGCCCGTTGCAATATTTCGCTGCTGCCAAGGGCCATAATGTTCCTTCCCTTCCCGCGCATTCCTGCGCCTGTGTTCTGCGCGGAATATGCGCGGGGACGGCGGTCGAGTGCGAGCGCGAATTGTGCGTTTTTGGGCTATTATGTGCGCTGAGCGCACAAGAGCTAGGAGACACGATCGATGGCGACATCGAAGACCATTCGTCACCACCCGGCCGCCGACGAGGAACCGGGCCGTGACTTCGTGACCGCGTTTGCACGCGGTCTTGCGGTGATCCAGGCCTTCGGTCCCGAAAACAGGGCGATGACGCTGTCGCAGATCGCGGAACGCACGGGGTTTGATCGGGCCGTAGCGCGGCGTCTGCTGCTGACGCTGGTCGGGCTCGGCTTCGCGCGCGTGCACGAGCGCAGGTTCGAGCTCACCACGCGCGTACTTCGCCTTGCCTACTCGTTCCTGTCATCGGCCGGTCTTGGCGCTTCGCTTCAGCCGTTTCTCGACGATCTCGCAGTTTCGATCGGCGAGACGACCTCCCTTTCCGTCCTGGACGATGCCGAGGTCGTGTTCGTCGCACGCTCCGACATTCCCGGCCGCCGCCTGTCGTATGTCGTCACCACCGGCATGCGCCTGCCAGCATTCTCATCTGCCTCCGGACGAATGCTGCTTGCTCACAAGCCACGCATTGAGGTCGAACGTCTGCTGGCGCGAACCAGGATCACGCGATACACGCGGCACACGATCATGCAGAAGCGCGAGATCCTGGCGCTGATCGCGGATGCTCGGCCGAAGGGCTATCACATCAATTACGGAGAACTCGAGGATGGCCTGGTGAGTGTCTCCGTTCCGGTCTTCAATCGCGCGGGTCTCGTTGTGGCAGCCCTCAATGCAAGCACGAGCAGTGCGCGCGCTAGCAGAGAAAAATTGGCAGGAGAATTCGTCTCTAAGCTGCGGGCGATGGCCGCTGAGCTTTCGCTCATGCTCCCGTAACGAGACGTGTTGCCCAGCATTGCGAAGACCGGCATCGCTCTGGCGATGAGTTCCTCATAAAAAGCCGGCCAACGCGCGAACAGGAGGGCCCCGCAAGCCCCCGGATCGATGCCTGGGTGATGTTGAAAACCGTTGCAGCATCATCGCGGCGAGCCGCTCGGACGGACGAGTCGCCGTCAAGCGTCATGAGAGTCGGGCGCCGGGAATCTCTTGTATCCCCATCAAGTCTGCCGAATGGATTGGACGGCGATTATGGCATCGTACGCCTGTTTTGCCCGACGCGTCAAAGTAAATTCTAAAAAAACGAAAGAACGAACCGTTCCCAGAACTCGTTTCTACTGTGCATGGGGTTGTTTTCGCCTTTTGCCGGAGGGGAGGTACGGCTACCGCGCTAGTCGCGTACACACAGCGGAAGCAGCTTGTCGCGCGTGAGAGGCGCGAGCTTCACCGAACCGGGCGCATTCGGATCCAGCCAGAGGATCTCCTCGATCTCCGCGCCGGGGCTGACCGGGCACGTGATGGCGACGCGAAAGATCTCCGCATCGACCAGCCGGCCCAGCTCATGCGCCGCAGGCGCGGTGTAGCGTCCCACATAGGTCATGTCGCTCGGGTCGACTTCGATCCCGAGCTCCTCGGACAGTTCCCGCCTGAGGGCGACCTCCGGGTGCTCGCCGGCCTCGATCTTGCCACCCGGCTGCATGAAGGCGTCCGTGGCCCGCTTCCTGACGAGCAGGACGCGTCCATCGCTCCCGCTCATCAGCGCTGCCGCGATCCGGATGGAATCCTGCGAAGTCATGTCCGTACTTTCAATCCGCGACGGCGATCGCCTCGATCTCGATCAGCCATTCCGGCGCGGCGAGCGCGGAGACACCGACGAGGGTCGAGGCCGGCGGCTCCATGCCTGCGAAGAAGGCCGAGCGGGCCTTGCCGATGATCGGGCGCAGCTCCGGCTTGTAGTTCACGACGAAGGTCGTGATCTTGACGATGTTGGAATAGCTCGCGCCGGCGGCTTTCAGCGCGAGGCCGAGATTCTGCATCACCTGCGTGGTCTGCGCGGCGATATCACCCTCGCCGACGATGCGCCCCTCCTCGTCCGTCGACACCTGACCGGAGATGTAGATGGTGCGGGCGCCGGAGGCGGCGACGACGTGGGAATAAGCGGGATTGTGGTGCAGGCCGCTGGGACGGAGATGATCGAGCTTGGGCATGGGCTGGCTCCCGGAGTTTGTGGTTGGAGGGGAGCGTAGCTTGAGACTGTGTCGAGAGCTAGCCTCGCCGTTCAATTGCAGGGCTTGCTGTCCTTGACGTCGAACTTGCCCATCGCACCTGAAATGACGAAATCGTTGTAGTCGAGCACGAGCTGGCGCGAGACGCCGTTCTCGTAAAGCTCGAAGGACATCGCATAAACGGGCGTCTGCTCGCCTTCCTTCTGCTGGACGTCGCGGTCGAAATAGCTGACGGTCACCGGCCAGCGCTTCAGCGATTTCATGTGCTCGTCCGACGTCGACGGATCAGGTGCAGCGGTGCGGTCCGGCGGGATCGGCTGGCCGATCACGGTCAGCGTGTTGTAGACCTTCTGGCCGTCGTCGGAGCCGTCATAGACGGAGAGCTCGAGCAGCGACTTGCCCTCCTTGGCGGCCGCAATGATGCGCTGGATCTGCTCGGTCGGGAACACGATCTTGCCGTCGAGCGTGAAAGACTTCGGCGCCGGCAATTTCAGCTTGACGTTGATGTGGTCGCCGTCGCGCTCCGCCCGGCCGTCAACGAGGCCGGCCTCGGTTTCGTTCATCCGCGTCTCGATCTTGAACTGGTAGCTCTTGCCGGCGGCGTCCTCCCATGAATTGGAGCGGAGGTCGCTCAGCGTCACCTTGCCCTCGCCGCTGTCGAGTTCGGAGACCTGGCGGAATTCGGAGGTGTAGCCTTCGCAGCTGCTTCCGGCGAAATTGTAGAGGATGCGGCCGCGCGCGCTGTTGATGGAATTGGAGCGCGATTTGACCAGGCTGAGATCGTAGAGCGCCTGATGCGCGAGGAACGGACCGTTCGCGGCCTGCACACCGCCGGCGCCGACAGTTGCCACTGCGAGCGCCATCACACCGAGTGAAGTCCGGAAAAGGTGCACCATGTCTATTCCCTGGGGGACGCGCAGATTCGACACTTTAATGACCGTTCCATTGCGTCGCAACTGCGGCGGTTTCACGTAAAGTTGCGCCTCTTTGTTGAACTGCCTGACCGGCCTCACGAAAAGGCAATCCGCCCCGATCTCCCGCCGCCTTGCCAGCTTGCTTGCATGTGGCGCCATGATGGGCGAAACAGGGCGCGCCCGGCGGTCCACCAGCGGCGCCGGCGCGGATAAATTTTCAGACATCGAGGTCGAGACATGGCGGGCACGGTCGAACAGAAACTGGCGGAACAGGGCATCAAGCTGCACGATGCCCCCACCCCCGTCGCCAATTACGTGCCGTTCGTTCGCACCGGCAACCTGCTGTTCGTCTCCGGCCAGGTCTGCTTCGACCCCGCCGGCAAGCTGATCGCCAAGGGCAAGCTGGGCGCCGGCGTCTCGCTGGAGGACGGCGCGGCTGCCGCGCGCGGTTGCGCCATCAACCTGCTCGCCCAGGTCAAGGCCGCGCTCGGCGACCTCGACAAGGTCGTGCGTGTGGTGCGCCTCGGCGGCTTCATCAACTCGTCGCCGGATTTCCTGGACGGACCGAAGGTGCTGAACGGGGCCTCGGACCTGATGGTCGCCGCCTTCGGCGACAAGGGCCGCCACGCCCGCACCACCGTCGGCGTCGCCTCGCTGCCTGCGGATGCGGCGGTCGAGGTCGAAGGCGTGTTCGAAATCGCCTGACGCTGATGCGCGCTCCGGATTGGCTGACAGCGCGGCCGGTCGCCCATCGCGGCCTGCATGACATTTCCCGGGGCATCGTCGAGAACATGCCGGGCGCGGTGCAGGCGGCTGTTGCGGGCAATTTCTCGATCGAGATCGACATCCAGCTCTCGGCCGACGGTGAGGCCATGGTGCATCACGACCATGCGCTTGGCCGCCTCACCGAGGCCACCGGCCCCGTGGTCGCGAAGACCGCCGCGGAGCTGAAGGCCATCCCGTTCAAGGATACGCCCGAGCGAATGATGTCGCTCGGCGACCTCTGCGCCATGGTCGCAGGGCGCGTGCCGCTGGTGATCGAGGTGAAGAGCCATTTCGACGGCGACCGCAAGCTGGTGAAGCGGATGGCCGAGGTGCTGGCGTCTTACCAAGGCCCCGCCGCCGGCATGTCCTTCGACCCCGACCAGGTGCTGGCGCTGCGCGACCTGCTGCCCTCCCGTCCACGCGGCATCGTCGCACAGCGCAGCTACGAAGACGAATATTGGGCCTACCTGACCCAGGAGCAACGCGACAGCATGCTGTACCTGCGCCACGGCTTGCAGACCCAGCCGCACTTCGTCGCCTTCAAGGTCGATCACCTCCCGGCGCCCGCCCCCTGGATCGCCCGCAACGTCTTCGGCTGCGCCCTGCTCGGCTGGACCGTACGGACCCCGGAGCAGCGGACTCGGGTCGGACAATATGCCGATCAGATGATCTTTGAGGGCTTCGTCCCCTAACCTTGATGTTGCCCGCCCTTGAAGTCGCTGCTGCAATGCACGATCTTGGGCTCAATGGCATCATCCGACATCACCCTGGAGGCGGTACCTTCCATTGGCGAAGTTTCGCCGGAGGATTGGGACGCCTGCGCCAATCCCGGCAAGGCTCTCAATGAAGAGGCCTGCAACGGGCTTGGCCCGGGAACCTCATCCGGGCTTCCAGCAAACTCCCTCGGCCTCTTAAAGCCCGCTTATAACCCATTCGTGTCCCACGCTTTTCTATCGGCCGTCGAGAAGTCGGGTTCGGCCACGATCCGCACCGGCTGGGGGCCGCGGCATCTCGTGGCCAAGATCGACGGCGGCGTGGTTGGCGTCGTGCCCTGCTATCTGAAATCGCATAGCCAGGGCGAATACGTTTTTGACCGCGGCTGGGCGGATGCCTATGAGCGCGCCGGCGGGCGCTACTACCCGAAGCTCCAGGTCTCGGTTCCCTTCACGCCCGCCACGGGCCCCCGGCTGCTGGTCCGCGACGGCGTCGACCGCGAGCGCATCATGGAGGCGCTGGCGAGCGGCCTGGTGGCGCTGTGCGGTGTCAGCAAGGCGTCCTCGGTGCACGTCACCTTCGCCCGCGAGGCGGAGTGGAAGCTGCTCGCCGAGCATGGCTTCCTTCAGCGCACTGACCAGCAGTTCCACTGGCACAACCAGGGTTTTGCCACCTTTGACGACTTCCTGGCGACGCTGAATTCGCGCCACCGCAAATCGATCAAGCGCGAGCGGCGCGATGCACTCGCCGCAGGGATCACCATCCACTGGCTCACGGGCAAGGACATCACCGAGGACGCCTGGGATGCTTTCTTCGAATTCTACATGGAGACCGGTTCGCGCAAATGGGGCCGGCCCTACCTCACGCGCGAGTTCTTCTCGCTGATCGGCGAAACCATGAGCCAGGACGTACTGCTCGTGATGGCCCGCCGCAACGATCGCTGGATCGCCGGCGCCATCAACTTGATCGGCTCGGACACGCTGTTCGGGCGCAATTGGGGCGCGGTCGAGCATCACCCGTTTCTGCATTTCGAGGTCTGCTACTATCAGGCGATCGATTTCGCGATCAGGCACGGCCTCACACATGTCGAGGCCGGCGCGCAGGGCGAGCACAAGATCGCACGCGGCTACCTGCCGCGGACGACCCATTCCGTTCATTTCATCGCCGATCCCGGTCTGCGTCGCGCCATCGCCGATTACCTCAAGCGCGAGCGCGCCTATGTTTCGGAAGCCGGCCGGGAGCTCGCCGAGCTTGGCCCATTTCGGAAAGGCATCGACGAGGCGCCTTGACGGTTGACTGTGGCTGGTGACAGTAAGCGCAAAATTCCGAGGGAGCCGTCATGACCGCCTACGACACCAACAACATCTTCGCAAAGATCCTGCGCGGCGAGCTGCCCTGCCACAAGGTCTATGAGGACGAGCACGTCTTCGCCTTCCTCGACATCATGCCGCGGGTAACAGGCCATACGCTGGTGATCCCCAAGGCCCCTGCCCGCAACATCCTCGACGTCACGCCGGACGATTACGCCCATGTCGCGCGCGGTGCGAAGAAGATCGCGATCGCCGCAATGAAAGCATTCAATGCCGATGGCATCACCGTCCAGCAGTTCAACGAGCCCGCCGGCGGACAGGTCGTGTTTCATCTCCACATGCACGTGATGCCCCGCCACGACGGCGTTGCCATGCTGCCGCCCGCGAGCCGCAAGGAAGACGTCAACGTGCTGGAAGAGAACGCGACCAAGCTGATCGCGGCGTTGAAGGCGGGGTAGAGCGAGACACTCCGTCATTGCGAGCAGCTCTTGCGACGAAGCAATCCAGGCTGCCTGCGCGGACGGATTGTGGATTGCTTCGCTTCGCTCGCAATGACGGGGTTGGAGCTCACTCCGTCTCGAAATCGCCCTTCTGCGGCGCAGAGAGCGGCGTGAACTCGCAGCGGTCGGGCTTGACGTCGATCAGCGGCGTGTTGTCGAGGCAATCGAGCCCGCGCACCAGAATGGCATTGCCCTCGATGCCGACCAGCTTCACGATCGATGTGCCGATCGGATTGGGCCGCACCGGCGAGCGCAGCGAAAACGTACCGCGAGTCTTGTCGTTGTTCTTCGGGCTTTGCAACACGATGTCGCGGCGCGATCTGTCGAGCCAGTACAGCACTTCGAGATTGCTGTAGAAATCGACTCCCTTGATCGCCGGCACGAATAGCTCGAAGATCTCAAGACGGCAGATCGGGCCGTCCTGGCGCCCCTGCCGCGGCGTCTCCAGCCGCGAGGCCCAGGGCGTTCGGATACGGCCGATGAAGACCAGGCCGGCATCCTCCGCAGGCGGCAATTCGATGGCGACTTCGCCCTCGCGGAGTTCGTTTTCGCGAACCATATTTCCAGTTCCTTGGCTGTCCGGGAAGCGGTTTTAGCCCAACCACCACTTGCCGGCCAGCATGAAGACCTCGCCGGCGACAACACCCGCGAAAATCGAACGCCGGGTCAGCAGGAACACGACGAGACCGGCGGCCACCGCGCCGTAACGCAAACCATCGGGCACGCTGGCGAGCGCCCCTGGCGGCTGGACCACGATCTGGGCGATGACGCCGGCCAGGATCGCGGTCGCGACCGCCCTCACCCAGACCAGCAGTTCCGAGCCCTCATCGATGCCGCCGCCGAACCACAGACCCAGCATGCGCCAGATCTGGTTGGGAATGACGCCGGCGACGAAGAGGACGAAGAGCGCATGCCAGTCGCCAATGAGTTGCGCGGCGCTCATGCGCGCACCTCCCGCCACCAATGCACGCCGTACGCGATCGTGCCGGCCGCCACGCCGCTGGCGAGGATGTCGAGACCGGAGTTCATCTTCGCTGCCAGCGGATAGAGCAAGATTCCGAGTGCGAGCGCCACGACGTCGGCGATCTCGCGGCTGTTGCGCGCGGTCGAGAACAGGAAGGACAGCGGCGTCAGCATCAGGATCGCGGCCCCCAGCGTCTGCGTGAGATTGGCGGCGAGGAAATAGCCGATCGTATTGGCAGTGAGGCACACCGAGACCAGACCGAAGCCAAGTCCGTTGACGAAGGCGATACGCCGCTCGCGCGGCACCTGCGGCAGGAAGCGATGGCATTCGACCCAAAGTGTCACGGCGGTCAGATGCGCCGCGAAGAACAGCTCCCGCCGCTTGGTCTTCGGCGTGCGCATCAGCGGCAGCACCGAGACCACCATCGGAAATAATCGGATCGCGCTGACGGTGACCGCGATCGCCGACTGAATGATGGTGGCGCCTGAGCCGAGCGTGGTGATCAGGATGATCTGCGCCGGGCCCGCCCAGACGAAAAGAGTCGATGCCAGCGCCCAGACCAGGCTGAAATGGCTGTCATGGGCCAGCGCGCCGATACCGAGATAGGTCGCGAACAGGACGAGCGTGAGGATCGTTTGCGTGATCGAGCGCAGCCCCCAGGTGAAGGCGCGCCAGGGACTTTGCCATTGAGGGGAATCGAGCGGAGGAAGCGCCACGGGAGTTTGGCCGGCGGTGAGGAACTCGCCCTGCATAACGGGCAATGCGAACGGCCACGTCAAGGAAGCCGGCGGCGGGGCTGGCATGCGTGGCACTCCCTACCCGTTCACGCCGCGGTTCTTCAGTACAAAGCAGGCGCCGCCCGCTTTGCGGATGCGGTTGCAGAGATCGTCCGCCTCGGCTCGCGTGTCGGCGCCGATGCGCACCTGGTAGAAGGCGTGCGAACCACGGCTGCGCACGACCGAGCTCAATAAGCTCGGATCGCGGTCGCCAACCACGCTGCTCAGGCGTGTGACGGCGCGGGAGTACATCGCCAGCGCCTTGTTGCGGTCGAAGCCCGCAGCGAGCTGAACGCCCCAGATCTTGGCGGCAGCAAGCTCGACGTGCTGTTCGAGCTCGGCGACGAACGGATTCGGCGCGCGCTTGAGCAGCGCCATCAGGTCGCGGCAGCTTGTCGGCGGTGAGCTCGGCGGGGCCTTCCCGGCGTTGCCGGCCTTGGCCCATGCGTCGACCGTCGTACCGGTGATGGCGTAAACGTAGTTGCGGGTCTGCTCCGGCAGGCCGCCGGTGCCGGCAAGCCATTCCTGCACTCGTCGCGGGCCGGCATTATAGGCGGCAGCCGCGAGCCCGAGATTGCCGAACTGGTTGCGCAGCTCGTTCAAGAACTCGGCCGACTTCGGCAGGGCCTGGACTGGATTGAAGGGATTGAGCAGACCGCGCTCGCTCGCGGTGCCCGGCATGAACTGCGCGATCCCCTGCGCCTGCTCGCCGCTCCTCGTCATGGGGCCCACCGCATCGGCCTGGAAGCGGCTCTCCTGCCAGATCACGCGGGCGAAGAATTCGAGCGGCAGGTTGGCATCGCGCGCGGCCGCCTCCACGATCAGGCAGATCGACTCCCGGGTATCGCTTTCGCGACCATCGGCAGGCTTCTCCGACGGCGTCCCAGGAGTCTCAGGCACTTGGACGCTGGGGGGCCCGGTATCGCTGGGCGGCGGTGCGCCGTCCTCGGCTGCTCCCGCCGTCACCGAGACCAGCAATCCGACGATGATCAGTGACGTTATTCGCGCCGCCCCTGCCCAACCATCATTGTGGCGAGCCCGGGCGCGGTGTGCAACAAGATGATCTGCCATGTCGTGGCGTTGTGCCATGGTTCAACGAGTTGCCAATCGATGCTGCCTGACCTGCTTCCTCCAATGCGCTCCCCCAGCCGACGGATCCATACCATCCTTGCCTTCGCCGCGCTCCTGTTCTGCGCGGCACCGGTCAAGGCGCAGACCGCGCCGCAAAGTGCTACGCAGGCGGTCTGGCGGATGACCACCGAATATCCAGAGAACAACATCTCCGGCATCGGGCTCACCACTTTCGCCGATCGCGTTGCCGCGCGCACAAACGGTTTCGTGACCGTGACCAACGCCTTCGACAATCAGTTGAAGATCAGCTCTGGCGAGATGCCCCGAGCGGCACTGGATGGCCGGATCGCGGGCGGCGATGCCTTTGCTGGCGCCCTCTCGGGCCTTGACCCCGTGCTTGGTTTCTCGACCCTGCCCTTCCTGGTCCAATCGGTCGACGTCGCCCACGCCGCGAATGTGCGCGCGCGGCCTCTCTATGAGAAGGCGCTCGCCACGCGCGGCCTCAAGCTGCTCTATCTGACGATCTGGCCGGCCACCGGCCTGTGGTCGGACCGCGCGCTCGCAGGCGCCGACGATCTGCCGAAACTCAATCTGCGCGCTTACGATGCCAATTCCAGCGAGGTGATGAAGGCGGCCGGTGCGAACGCGCAGTTCCTGCCGATGGACAAAGCGCTTGCCGGGTTGAAGGACCATCAGCTGAACGCGTTCCTCACCTCAGGGGACGGCGGCGCGGGACGCAAGCTGTGGGACTTCCTGCCCCATTTCACAGCTATCAACTACGCGATGCCGGTCTCAATCGCCTTTGTTCGCAGCGAGACATTCGCGGCGTTACCAGAGCCGATACAGCGCGAGGTGCTCGCCGCCGCGGCCGAGACCGAGCAGAGCCAGCTCGCATTGCTGAGCCACCGCACAGCCGAGAATTACGCGCGGATGCGCGACAACGGCGTCCGCATCGCCGAGCCAGCACCGCCATCTCTCCTTGCCGCGCTCCGAACCGCGGCGACGGCCACGATCGCCGCCTGGGAGGCGCAGGCCGGCGCGGATGCCGCCGCGATCGTCGAATGGACCAGGCAGCAATGACGCGGCGGCTCTTGACTTGAGAGGCGATCCCACTAGCAAAGGGCCGGCAACTTTAGCGTAGGCCGACTCCCGATGATGACCATCTTCTTCGATCTCGACGGCACGCTGACCAACCCGAAACCCGGGATCACGCGTTCGATCCAATATGCCCTGGAGCGGTTGAGCCTCCCGGTCCCCAGCGAAGATGAGCTGACCTGGTGCATCGGACCGCCGCTGCACGCGAGCCTGCAAAAGCTCACAGGCAGCGCGGGACTCGCTGACCAGGCCCTTCTGCTCTACCGCGAGCGCTTCAGCGATATCGGCCTGTTCGAGAACGAGGCCTATGCCGGCATCATGGACACGCTGGCGACCCTGGCCGCCGCCACACCACGGATGTTCGTCGCGACCAGCAAACCAGCGGTCTACGCCAGCCGCATCGTCGATCATTTCGGCCTGAAGCCTTATTTCGAGCGTGTGTTCGGCTCCGAGCTCGACGGCACGCGCGTCGACAAGCGCGACCTGCTGCGTTACGCGCTCGACGAGACCGGGATCGATGCCGACAGCGCCATCATGATCGGTGACCGCAGCCATGACGTTGTCGGCGCCCGGACCAATGGCATGACGGCGATCGGCGTGCTCTACGGCTATGGCAGCGAAGCCGAGCTGCGCGACGCCGGCGCGCATCACATCTGCGCTGCGCATCCCGAACTGCTCGGCCACTGCGTCGCATAGCATTTCGGTACCGTCTTCCGCGAACATTTCGGATGTCGCCACGCGACTTCCGGCAACTGCCGGCTCCGGCTCTGACAAGCAGTCGTCACGGCAAGCCTTCGCTTCAGGCGAAGGCAATGCTCGCCAATTCCAGATTGTCAGGTTGTCCCACCTGCATCAGGCTGCCGCGCATGAGGATTCACGCGACGATGTCAGGCTCGGACCTGCTGCTGATCGTCATCGCAATCCGGCTCGCGGCACTGGTCCTGGCCGGCTGGGGCTTGACGCTACTTCCACATCAGACACGCGACGGCGAACTTGTCTGCATCCCCACGTCTGCCGCAAGGATCGAAACCCAACCTGCTGTCACAACGGTCAGTCCACGGCTCGCAGATGCAGCGTTCGACGACATGCGTCTGCGCGACTAGGGCAACAGCGCGTCGCTCGGCGACATAACACGCGCCTTCATCGCTTGGCTCATGGGAAGCTGGAGGTTCTGCCCCTTTGGGGGAATCGGCCGTTCGAACCATTTGACATAGAGCCGATCAAATGCACCGGAGGCCATTTTCTCGCTGATCGCAGCATCGACGAGGGCCTTGAATTCCGGATCTTCCCTGCGGGTCATCAGCCCATAATAGGACGGCGCATACGTCGCAGCCAGCATCCGGAACTCCTTCGGGTCGGACGCGTTTGCGACGAGCCCGGCGACGAGGATATCGTCCTCAAACCACGCCGCAGCTCGCCCCGTGCCGAGCATGAGCAGTGACTCCGCATGGTCCTTGGCCTGGACGATCGTCACGTTCAGTTTCTGGTCATCGATCACCTTCTTGGCGACCGCGAAGTTCAGCGAACCCTGGGTGATGACGATTGTCTGTCCGTCGAGTCCTTTCGGCTCCATCACCTGCGATGAGGCAGATACCAGCCAGCGCGGCGAGGCCACATAGGTCGCGACGGAGAAAGAGACCTGCTTCTGCCGTTCCGCCGTGTTGGTCGTGCTACCGCACTCGATGTCGATCGTGCTGTTCTGAAGCAGCGCAATGCGGTTCGAAGCATTCACCGGAACGTACTCGATCCCGAGCTCAGGTCGGCGCAACACGGCCCTCACCTTGTCGGCAACGGTCGAACAGAGGTCGATCGACAGTCCTGTGGGCTTCTGATCTGCGCCAATATAGGCGAACGGGATGGACGCCTCGCGATAGCCGAACGTGATTTTTCCGACCTCCCTGATCTTGTCGAGCGTTTGGCTGGCTGCCAGCGCGCCCCGAATATCGAGCAGCGCAAGCGAAACGACGACAACAGAGAATGTCAGCGGCGTTCTGCAGATCATGTCGGCCTCCGGAACCGGGTTCAAGCAGCGGTATTTCGTGACAACTCGTCGAGGCTCTCCCTCAAGGCGCGATCCAGGATGTCAACCGCGCGGTCGATCTCCTCATTCGAAACGGTGAGGGGCGGCGCGATACGCCACACCGAGCCACGTTCGGGCCGGCGGCGGATGTTCATGCTCAGCCCGTATTCGAAGCACTTCTTCGTCGTCAGTCCTCCGAGCTGATGCGCGGCGCGGCGGCTGTTGCGATCAGTGACCAGTTCGACGCCGAGCAGAAGGCCCATGCCCCTTATATCGCCGATCTGCTCGTACTTCTGCTGAAGCCCTTCGAACCGGCCACGCAGATAGGCCCCCATGGCGTTGGCGCGCGCGACGAGCTTCTCTTCGGTGATGACGCGCAGCACCGCGAGCCCGACCTCCGCCAGCAACGGGTCGGAGACATGGCTGGTGTAGTAGGTGAAGTGATCCTCGTGCAGTTTGCTTTCGATCGCCTCGGTGGTCGACACCGCCGCGAGCGGGAGGCCGCCGCCGAGCGTCTTCGACATGGTCATGATGTCGGGAACGACATCGAAATATTCGGATCCCGTCTTTGTGCCGATGCGCCCGAACGCAGTCTGCGCCTCGTCGAAGATCAGCAGCATGCCGCGCTCATCGGCTGCCCTGCGCAGCGCTTCCATGAACGCCTTCGGCGGCACCAGCACGCCGCCGGCGCTGATTACGGGCTCGGCGATGATCGCAGCCCCCCGCCCGCTCGACTGCATGTCGAACATCCTCAGCGCAAGCTCGAGATTGGCCAGCGCGGATTCCTCATCGCTCCCCTTCGCGATGTAAGGCCGGTAGGCGTTCGGCTCGGGGATCACGAACACACCAGGCGGCGGCACGCCATAGCCCTTGCGATCGCTCGCCATCGAGACCGAAGCGGCGCCCCCCGTGATGCCGTGCCAGGAGCCGCCGAGGACGAGCACCTCGTAACCGCCGGTGTACATCTTGGCCATTCGGAGCGCGACTTCGGTCGCCTCCGAGCCTGTATTGATGAAAATCGAGCGCTTGAGATCGCCCGGCAGCCAATCCCTCGCCAACACCTGGGCGAGCTCAGCAACGACTTCGGGGATCATCCCGCTGAAGAGATGGAAAGCCTTCTTGCCTGCTCGCTCCACCGCCGCGACGATCGCGGGATGGTTATGGCCGATCGTCGCGCACATCTGCCCCGAGGTGAAATCGAGATACTCACGCCCGTCGCTGTCGGTGACGATGGTCCCTTTCGCCGAGGTGAAGAGGTTGGGGAACACGTCGCCGCCGTACCGGACCAGGAATTCGTCGGCGGCCTGCTTCAGCGCGGAAGTCATGGGTTCTCCTTGGGCAAGCGGAAGCCGCTCGCCGTTGTCGGGTCGGTTTTGGTGGCACGAAGGTGTTGCGTTGGGAGGTTCGCGGTACGAAACTTGCCAGAGCAACGGGGAAATTCGTACCGGGCAGGCATGATGGACGCCAGTTCAAAAAATTCAGCAGCCGATGAAGTGGAGTCAACGGAACGGCCGCGAATGCCGCCGCTGAAGGCGCTGTCGGCGTTTGAGGCCGCCTCGCGCCATGGCAGCTTCAGCCGCGCGGCCGAGGAGCTCGGTGTCACGCCCTCGGCGATCAGCCATCACATCCAAAAGCTCGAAGATTTCCTCGGCGTGCGCGTCTTCTCGCGCCACGCCGGGCGCGCGGTGCTGACTAATGCCGGCCGCCTCTATGCCGGCGAGATCGAGCGCGCGTTCGGAACGATCATGGGCGCAACGCGGCTGGTCGCGCCGCAGTCCCAGCGCAATCATCTCTTCATCGCAAGCGGTCCGAGCTTCGCCGCCAAATGGCTTCAACCGCGGATCGGCAATTTCATCGGCCAGCATCCGGAGATCGGGATCAGGCTGTCGACCATCACTGATCTGCGCGATCTCGAAACCATCCGCTTCGATCTCGCGATTGCCTATGGACGTCCGCCGGTCGTGAACGACAGGCAGATCGAGCCACTGCTCGCCGAGCGCCTGCGCCCGCTCTGCAGCCCGCGGTTGATCGAGCAGCTCGAGCTTCGCGAGCCCGGCGATCTCAGACGCGCCACCTTGATCCATTCCTCGAACGCACTGACCTGGACTGACTATCTGCGTAAGGTCGTCGGCACCAGTATCAAGGCGCGTCACGAATTGTGGTTTGACCGGTCCACGATGGCGATCGACGCTGCGGTTGAAGGCCTCGGCGTCGTGCTGGAGAGCGAGATCCTCGCGGCCGAGGAGCTTGGCAAGGGCACATTGGTTGCGCCGTTCCACCTGCCCAAATTCGAGGTGGAGACAGTCTCCTACTATCTCGTGCGATCGGCCGAAACCAAGGGGCGCAGCCATGTCAGCGCGTTCGAGACCTGGCTGCGCGCGAAGATCTCGGCTGCGAATTTGCAGACGACGAGCGTGGTCTAGCGACGCCGAATCCGCAAAGCAGAGCCGCTATGTGCGCACGCAATGGTGCACCGGGCAGGCTTACATTAACTTCGGCTCCAAAGCCGCGCCAATCAATCAGCGGCTCGCCGAGGAGCAATCTGATGGAATATCGACGTTTGGGCCGGTCCGGCCTCATGGTGCCCGCTTTGAGCCTTGGTACGGGCACCTTCGGCGGCGTTGGCCGCCTTGCGGCCTGGGGAACGACGGATGCGACCGAAGCGCGGCGCTTGCTGGACATCTGCCTCGAGGCCGGCGTGTCGATGTTCGACACCGCCGATGTCTACTCGCTCGGCGAATCCGAGCGCGTCCTCGGTGAGGCCATCAAGGGCCGCCGCGACAAGGTCCTGGTCTCGACGAAGGCGACCTTCCGCTTCGGCGACGGGCCCAATGACGTCGGCTCGTCGCGGCAGCATCTGCTCGCCGCCGTCGATGCTTCGCTGAAGCGGCTCGGCACCGACTATGTCGACCTGTTCCAGCTCCACGGCTTCGACGCTTTCGCCCCGCCCGAGGAGGTGCTCGGAACGCTCGATACGCTCGTGCGCGCCGGCAAGATCCGCTATGTCGGCGTCTCCAATTTTTCGGGCTGGCACCTGATGAAGTCGCTCGGCGTTGCCGACAAGCATGGCTTCCCGCGCTACGTCGCCAACCAGACCTACTATTCGCTTGTGGGGCGCGACTATGAGTGGGAGCTGATGCCGCTCGGCCTCGACCAAGGGCTTGGCGCCGTGGTCTGGTCGCCGCTGGGATGGGGCCGCCTCACCGGCAAGATCCGCCGAGGCCAGCCGAAGCCTGAAGTGAGCCGCCTACCCCAGACCGCCGACTTCGGACCGCCCATGTCCGACGAACACGTCTATCGCGTCGTCGAGGCGATCGACGAGGTCGCCAAAGAGACCGGCAAGAGCGTCTCGCAGATCGCGCTGAACTGGCTGCTGCAGCGTCCGACCGTTTCGACGCTGATCATCGGGGCGCGCAACGAGGCGCAGCTGCGCGAAAATCTCGGCGCGGTCGGATGGTCATTGACCAAGGACCAGGTTGCGAAGCTCGACGCTGCGAGCAAGGTGACGCTACCCTATCCCTACTGGCACCAGCGCGGAACCTTCTCCGACCGCAACCCACCGCCAGTGTAACCCGCTTGTCCGCACGGGTCGGCCTGATTTGAGCTGCATCAATCCGGCCCCTGCGGATCGTGGCATCGTGTTTGCCTCGCGAGGCTGTCCGATGCGCCGATTTGCTATGAAGGCTCTGTTCACGGCCCTCAAGCTCGACCGCGCCGAGAGAGTGCGGATCGACTGGGATCGCCGTGTCCTGATTTTCTCCACGGCCGTCACGATCGGGCTCGTTGGCCTCTACATCTACGGCAAAGTGACCTCGCGCTGGTGAGCCCGCACGGGTGAACCAATCCACGCCGGCAGCGCCGGAAGACCTGCTTCCGGCAAAGGAACCGTCCGTGTCCTGCCGGGTTGCGGTGGTCAGTGCAATTTCCTAATCGAGGGGATCAACACGGCTCGAATCAAGCACGCATCCACCATGTCGTCGTCTGTCCCGATCGAGCATGCCGACGGCCTGCCGCAACCGCAGCGCAATCAGGCGATCCTGACCATTGCGCTCGGCATCACCATGGCCGTGGTCGACAGTGCCATCGCCAATGTCGCGCTGCCGACGATTGCAGCCGATCTGAATGCGAGCCCGGCCTTCTCGATCTGGATCGTCAACGGCTATCAGCTCGCGATCACCATCTCGCTGCTGCCGCTCGCATCGCTTGGCGAGATCGTCGGCTATCGCCGCGTCTACCTGGTCGGGCTCGCGCTGTTCACGCTCGCATCCGCTTTCTGTGCGCTGGCGCATACGCTGCCGCTGCTGACGGTTGCGCGCATCATCCAGGGGTTCGGCGCGGCCGGCATCATGAGCGTCAATTCGGCGCTGGTCCGCTTCACCTATCCGCGCCACCTGCTCGGCCGCGGCATCGGGCTGAACGCGCTCGTCGTCGCCTTCTCCGCCGCCGTCGGGCCGACGCTGGCAGCCGGCATCCTTGCCGTCGGCAGCTGGCCCTGGCTGTTCGCCATCAACATCCCGCTCGGCGTCGTGACGCTGGTACTCGGCCTGCGCAGCCTGCCGCATACGATTGCGGCGAGCCACTCCTTCGACTGGCAGAGCGCTGGGCTGTCGGCAATCACCTTTGGGGTCGGCATTGCCGCGATCGACAGCGTCGGTCACGGCGAGGCGACGATCACCTGTCTCGTCCAGTTCGCGATTGCGATCATCGCCGGCGTGTCGCTGATCTACCGGGAAACACATATGAGGGCGCCGCTGCTGCCGGTCGACCTGTTGCGCATCCCGGTGTTTGGACTGTCGATCGCAACCTCGATCGCCTCGTTCTGCGGACAGATGCTGGCCTTCGTCGCGATCCCCTTCTACCTGCAGAGTCGCTTCGGCTACTCGGCCGTGCATATGGGCCTGTTGATCACGCCATGGCCGATCGCGGTGGCCTTCGCGGCTCCCCTCGCCGGACGCCTGGTCGAGCATTATCCCGCCGGCTTGCTCGGCGGCGTCGGGCTGACGCTGTTCGCCGTTGGGCTTGCGGCGCTCGCTTTCCTGCCCCCGAGCCCGACGCCGCTCGACGTCATCTGGCGAATGGCGCTGGCGGGTGCGGGCTTCGGCCTGTTCCAGACGCCCAACAACCGCACCATGATAGCAGCCGCCCCGCGCGAGCGCGCCGGCGGCGCTAGCGGCATGCTCGGCACGGCACGTCTGCTCGGCCAGACCACGGGGGCCGCGCTGGTGGCGTTGTTCCTCGGCCGCTACCCCATCGACGGAACCCGAATTGCACTTCTCACCGGCGTCGGATTTGCCCTGTGCGGCGCATTGCTGAGCATGCTGCGGCTGTCGCCAGCCGGTGCGCGCGGCGCCGAGCAGGTCCGTGTGCAAGATGACCAGCGCTTGCGTGGCGAGTAGGCGTTCAACGGGACCGAAGTGCGTACCAACAAAAAAGCCGGCTCTTCAGCCGGCCTTTTCCGATTCATGATGTGCCGATCAAACCTTGACCAGCGGGCCCTTCGAGGTCGGGCCCTTGGAGCCGCCGGGGCCGCCCGGCTTGTTAGGCTTACCCGGCGGGCGCTTGCGGGCGCCGGGCAGCTTTTCCTGCTTCGGCGTAACCGGTCCCTCGACGAACTCGAAGCCGATCTTCTCCTTGGTCTCGTCGGCCTCGTCCTTGACCAGAACGACGCGGACGTGACCGCCGCCTTTCAGCTTGCCGAACAGCACCTCATCAGCCAGCGGCTTCTTGATGTGCTCCTGGATGACGCGTGCCATCGGCCGCGCACCCATCTGTTCGTCATAGCCGTGCTGCACCAGCCAGGCCTTGGCGGGTTCGGACAGCTCGATGGTGACGTCGCGGTCGCCGAGCTGCGCTTCGAGCTGAAGCACGAACTTCTCGACGACGGTCCCGATCACCTCGACGCTGAGATGGCCGAACGAGACGATGGCATCGAGACGGTTGCGGAATTCCGGCGCGAACTGCCGGTTGATCGCCTCGTGGTCGTCGCCTTCCCGCTTGGAGCGCGTGAAGCCGAACGCCTGCTTGGCGAGATCCGCCGCACCCGCATTCGTGGTCATGATCAGGATCACGTTGCGGAAGTTGACCTGCTTGCCGTTGTGGTCGGTGAGCCGGCCGTGATCCATGATCTGCAGCAGCACGTTGTAAAGATCAGGATGCGCCTTCTCGATTTCGTCGAGCAGCACCACGCAATGCGGATGCTGATCAACGCCATCAGTCAGAAGACCACCCTGGTCGAAGCCGACATAGCCGGGAGGCGCACCGATCAGGCGCGACACGGTATGCCGCTCCATGTACTCGGACATGTCGAAGCGCAGCAGCTCGACGCCGAGAGTGGCCGCGAGCTGTTTTGCCACTTCCGTCTTGCCGACGCCGGTCGGACCTGAGAACAGATAGCAGCCGATCGGCTTCTCAGGCTCACGCAGGCCCGCGCGGGCCAGCTTGATCGAGGCAGCGAGCGATTCGATCGCCTTGTCCTGCCCGAACACGGTGCGCTTCAGCGTCTGCTCGAGGTGCTTGAGCACCTCGGCATCGTCCTTCGACACGCTCTTCGGCGGGATCCGTGCCATCGAAGCGATCGTGGTCTCGATCTCCTTGATGCCGATCGTCTTCTTGCGCTTGTTCTCGGCGACCAGCATCTGCGCCGCGCCTGATTCGTCGATCACGTCGATCGCCTTGTCGGGCAGCTTGCGGTCGTGGATGTAGCGCGAGGACAGCTGAACCGCCGCCTCGATCGCCTCATTGGTGTATTTCAGCCGGTGGTAGTCCTCGAAGTAAGGCTTGAGGCCCTTGAGGATCGCGATGGCGTCCTCGACCGTCGGCTCGTTGATGTCGATCTTCTGGAAGCGCCGCACCAGCGCGCGGTCCTTTTCGAAGTGCTGCCGATATTCCTTGTAGGTGGTCGAGCCCATGCAGCGGATCGTGCCCGATGCGAGCGCGGGCTTGAGCAGGTTCGAAGCATCCATCGCGCCGCCCGACGTCGCGCCGGCACCGATCACGGTGTGGATCTCGTCGATGAACAGGATGGCGTTGGGATGCGCTTCGAGCTCCTTCAGCACTTGCTTCAGGCGCTCTTCGAAATCGCCGCGATAACGTGTGCCCGCGAGCAACGTGCCCATGTCCAGCGAGAACACGGTCGCTGCGGCCAAAACCTCCGGCACCTCGCTATCGACGATGCGCTTGGCCAGGCCCTCCGCGATCGCGGTCTTGCCGACGCCGGCCTCGCCCACGAACAGCGGATTGTTCTTCTGTCGGCGGCACAGCACCTGGATCGCCCGGTTGATCTCGGAATTGCGTCCGATCACCGGATCGATTTTGCCGTCGCGCGCCTTCTTGTTGAGGTTGACGCAATAAGTCTCGAGCGCCTCGCCCTTCTTCTTGGCGTCCTCGGCGCCCTTGGTCTCGGTCTCCTCGTCGACGCCACGAACGGGGCGCGCCTCGGACACGCCCGGCCGCTTGGCGATGCCGTGACTGATGTAATTGACCGCGTCATAACGCGTCATGTCCTGCTCCTGCAGGAAGTACGCGGCATGGCTCTCGCGCTCGGCGAAGATTGCAATCAGCACGTTGGCGCCGGTCACCTCTTCGCGACCTGACGACTGCACGTGGATGACCGCGCGCTGAATCACGCGCTGAAAACCGGCGGTCGGCTTGGCGTCATCGGCGCCGTCCGTCACCAAGTTTTCGAATTCGGTCTCAAGATAGTTGACAAGGCTCGTGCGGAGCTTGTCGAGATCGACGCTACAGGCGCGCATGACCGCGGCTGCATCGGAATCGTCGATCAGGGAGAGCAAAAGATGCTCGAGCGTCGCGTATTGGTGATGACGCTCATTTGCGATCGCCAGCGCACGATGCAGGGATTGTTCAAGGCTTTGGGAAAAAGTCGGCATTCGCGTCCTCTATGGCCCCCACCATCATGATCGCCATCGCCCGGTCAGGCAACAACAACCTTTGTCACATATAGTTATACAAGATCGCGGCGAAAGACCGGTTCCGCGACTCGTCAGCTCGGCACCTGCGGTATTTTCGATGCAAAACCCGTTCCGATTTGGGCAGGATTCTTAGACAGATTCCGGCCGGCGCGGATTTCCGTAGTTTTGCCGATGGCCATGGGGAATCACGCCGGTACGCCACACGGAGACATCACGCGACAAACACGTGCGACAAAGTCGGGCAGGCTTGTACCGCGCCTTACTTCTTTTCCATCACGCATTGCAGCGGGTGCTGGTGCTTGCGGGCGAAATCCATCACCTGCGTCACCTTGGTCTCGGCGATCTCGTAGGTGAACACGCCGCACTCCCCGATGCCGTGGTGGTGGACATGCAGCATGATTTTGGTCGCGGCCTCGACATCCTTCTGGAAGAACTTCTCCAGCACGTGGACGACGAATTCCATCGGTGTGTAGTCGTCGTTCAGAATCAGCACACGATAGAGGTTCGGCCGCTTGGTCTTCGGTTTGACCTTGGTGATGACGGAGGTGTTCGGACCCGTCGGGCCTCCGGAAGGGTTCTCATCATTGCTCATCCGGGGAGCGCGGGCGGCGGCAGCCGCGGACAGGTCGAGTCTGGAAGTCAGTTGCGGCATGGCTCAGGCGTTCATATTCCCCACGGAAGCGTACGGCGGTCCGCCGCCCAGCCCCTCACTCGGGAGCCTCGCGCGGGCGCATCGCCCAGTTGGATCACCGCTTCCCACCGGTCCGGTCAGGGCCGGATCGGTTGCTGGGAATATGGCCCCGCCCCCGGCTCGCCGCAAGCGTGCAGAGGTCCAGCCGATACGGCCGCTGCGGTCCCGATTCCCGGTCCGGGCGATCCTGGGCGAGGTTAATCAATCCGGACCGATTTGACAAAAATTTCCCGTCGACCTGTTCAGAACGTGTTGACCAGGAACCTTACACGAAAGCGGCTGTGGTGGTTTGGCGCGGGATACCTCCGTCTTTCTACGGTTCAATTTACTCACCATTCAAGGGTGTGGCGTGAGATCGGGCAAAATCACAGATCTCGGGGACCGTCATGTTTCGCCTGCCCGTTGTCAGCCGCTTTGGACGACAAATCGCCGGTTTCGTCGGGGCCGAGCAAGGCAATATTGCCGTGATCTTTGCCATCGCGCTCGTCCCCGTCCTGGGCTTCGTCGGCGCCGCCGTGGACTATAGCCGAGCCGTCCAGGCCCGCTCCTCGATGCAGGCGGCGCTGGATTCGACTGCGCTGATGCTGTCGAAGGACCTGTCATCCGGCACCATTACCACCGCGCAGATCAGCACCAAGGCGACCGCCTATTTCAACGCCTTGTTCACCGACAAATCCGCCCTGCCAAACGTCGCGGTCACCGCAACCTACACGGCCAGCACGTCCATGGGCTCGACCATCCAGGTGACGGGTGGCGGCAGCTTCACGACCACCTTCATGAAGATCGCCGGCTATCCGACGCTCGACATCAACACCTCGTCGACCAGTGCCTGGGGCATGACGCGCATGCGCGTCGCCATGGCGCTCGACAACACCGGCTCGATGGCCCAGAGCGGCAAAATCGGCGCCCTGCGCACGGCCGCCAGCAACCTGGTCGATCAGCTCAGCGCGCTCGCGAGGACCAATGGCGACGTCTACATCTCGGTGGTCCCGTTCGCCAAGGACGTCAATGTCGGCAGCACGAACTACACCCAATCGTGGCTCGACTGGACGGACTGGAACGCCGCCAACGGCACCAGCACCTGCACCGCGCGCAACAGCTGGGGTCAATGCACCAGCTCGACCTGGACGCCGGCCAACCACAATACGTGGACCGGCTGCGTGACCGATCGCACCCAACCCTACGACACGCAGAACACCACGCCGACGACCAGCAATATTGCGACGTTGTTCCCGGCCGACGAGTACTATGAAAACGGCCAATATTACTGCAAGAGCGGCAACAGCCCGCAGCTCCAGCCGATCATGCCGCTGAGCTACGACTGGACATCGATCAAGACGACGATCAGCAACATGCAGCCCACCGGCGGTACCAACCAGCCGATCGGACTGGCCTGGGCGTGGATGACGCTTCAGCAGAGCTCGCCGATGAATGCGCCCGCCCTCGACAGCAACTATACCTACAAGCAGGCGATCATCCTGCTCTCGGACGGCCTCAACACCGAAGATCGCTGGCCCGCCTACGGCAATGGCAACACCCAGTTCAACGGCTCGATCGACGCGCGGCAGAAGATCCTGTGCGACAACATCAAGGCCCAGGGCATCACGATCTACACGGTACAGGTCAACACCGGCTCCGATCCAACCTCGACAGTGATGCAATATTGCGCGAGCAGCAGCGACAAGTTCTTCCTGATCACGTCGGCCAACCAGACCGTCTCGGTGTTCCAGAGCATCGGCACATCGCTGTCGAAACTGCGCGTGGCACGCTGACAGTACCGTCGCGCCAAACGAAAAAGCCCGGCTGGTTCAGCCGGGCTTTTTGATTCCAGAAGTTCGGAGGATTACTGGGCGGCCGGGGTGAACTTCGACACGACGGTCTCGACCGGCTTGAATGCCTGCTTGGCGAGATCACTGTAAAGGCCGGCGATCTTCTGCGATTCCGCAACGAAGGTCTCGTAGGCGGAGCGGGCGAAATCGGTCTGGGCCTCGAGAGCCTTGTCCAGCGACTTCACGCCGGAGAGCTTCTCGACGAAGGACTTGGTGTCTTCGAACGACTTCTTGGTGTAGTCGCCATAGGCGCTGGCGATCGCCTGGAGGCCGTGCTGCACCGAGGTCGCGGAGGCAACGCAGCTCTCGAAATGCTCTTTCCCGTAGTTCTGAAAGTCTTCAACCTTGAACATCTTGGAATCCTTTTTCCCTGGCTCGTGTCCGGAAGCCCCGGCTCCCTGACTCTGCCCACAAATAGTGCAACGCACAAAAAAGTCAAGAATCTTGTGCGACGCACAAAAACAGATGCAAGTTACGGAGATTCCCGGGCTTTCCCGCAAGAGTTCCTTAAGCTTTTGGAAACCGCGGCCCCCTACCCTGATTCCCTGGAAATGTTCGCCTTCCGCAAACGGTCAAAAGCCGTTTGAGAACATCACCTTAGCCAGAACAGCGGCTCAGGCCCAACGTCCCCCGCGGTGAGCATCAACGGAGGGACAGCCTGAGCAGGTAATGATCCCGGGTCCGCAGGGCACAATTTCGCCTCACGAGCCGGTGATCAAGTCACAAACGGGGACGGGGTTCCATGCTTCGTAACAACTGGTCTTCCTCGCGCTTGGCGCGGGTCGGCGTTTTCGGGCTTCTGACGGTCACGACGGCCGTCATCTTCACGACCGATGCAGCCGACGCCCGGCGCTATCGGCGCCACTACGCACACCACCGGGTGCAGCGTGAAGCGTCCGAGAGCTCCAGCCCGAAATTCGCGTCGATCATCGTCGACGGCAATTCCGGCGCAGTGCTCCAGTCGAACAATCCCGACGGGCTGCGCCATCCCGCCTCGCTCACCAAGATCATGACGCTTTATCTGCTGTTCGAACGTCTGGAGTCCGGCAAGATGAAGCTCGACACCGAGCTGCCGGTGTCCCAGCACGCAGCCGACCAGGATCCGACCAAGCTCAATCTGCGCGCCGGCCAGACCATCCGCGTCGAGGACGCGATCAAGGGTCTCGTTACCCGCTCCGCCAACGACGCCGCCGTCGTGATCGCGGAAGCGATCGGTGGCGACGAGGATGATTTCGCCGCGATGATGACGCGCAAGGCGCGCGCGCTCGGCATGTCCAAGACGGTCTATCGCAACGCGAACGGCCTTCCCAACGACGAACAGGTCACCACCGCGCGCGACCAGGCGACGCTCGGCCGGGCCATCCAGGAGCGCTTCCCGCGCTATTATCGGTATTTCTCGACCACCTCGTTCAGCTGGCGCGGGGAGCAGATCCGCAACCATAATCACCTGCTCGGCAGCGTTGAAGGCGTGGACGGCATCAAGACCGGCTATACGCGCGCTTCCGGCTTCAACCTCGTGACCTCGATGCGTCGCGGCAACCGCCATCTGATCGGCGTGGTGCTGGGCGGCCGCAGCGGCGGCTCGCGCGACGCAATCATGCGCAACCTGCTCGCCGAGAACCTCGAGAAGGGTGCGACCACCCACACGGTTGCCGCGGTGACCGAGCGCAACAGCGCCGACGCCGGCAGCGAGGTCGCCGACGCATCGGAGACCCCGGCTCGTCCGACTGCGCCGGTCCAGGTCGCGGCCGCTCCTGCTCCAGAGGCAGTCGCGCCGCGTCCGGCTTCACGGCTGTCGGCGCTTGCCAATGCGACCGCCGCAATGCCCCCGGTTCAGGCCAAGCCTGAAGCCAAGCCCACCGAGTCCAAGATCGAGCCCGCGCCGCTGACCAATGGCGTGATCGCGAGCCAGCCGCTCGCCCTGATCCCGGGCTCGTCCGAGCCGATGAAGCCGGTTCGGGTCAAGACGGTTCAGGTCAAGGCTGGCGCGGTGAAGGTCGCGTCCGCCACTCCGACGCAAGTTGCCCCGCAGGTCACCAACACGATTTCAGCCCGCAGCGACATTGCCGAAACTTCCGGCGCTGTTGTCGCGAGGGCCGACGTCATTAACAAGCCGGAGCCGGCCAGGACCGAGGTCGCCCGCACCGAGCTGCCGCAGCAGCCGGCGGGCTTTGGTACCGGCAATGGCGTCCTCGGCGTGCTGCCGGCAGCGACCGCCGCTGCGCCGGCGCCCGCCCCGGCCGCCAGGCTGGCCTCCGCCGATCCGGCTCCGCAGCCGATCCAGATGAGCGCGACCACCAAGCCGGTCATCACCCACAGCGGCTGGATCGTCCAGGTCGGCGCGCTCGAGAGCGAGAGCGAGGCCCAGCAGCGAATTGAAGCCGCGCGCAGCTCGGCCCGCGGCCTGCTCAGCAAGGCCGATCCGTTCACCGAGCCTGTCGTCGCCAGGGACAATCGCAAGCTCTACCGCGCCCGCTTCGCCGGACTCGAGCGCGACGAAGCCGAAGCGGTGTGCCGGACACTGAAGCGCGCCGACATCTCCTGCATGACGGTCCGCAACTGATCTATCTCATTCTTCCCGGCAAAATGCCCGCGCCTTGCGCGGGCATTTTTGCTTTTGGCAGCCGCTGGCGCCGGAAGCTGTTCCGCGACAACCTCTCGTCAAGAATTTACGGTTAAAACTTTGCTCAAGGGATCGACCACGCCGACAATGGCGGGCATCGGGGCGACGGCAAACAGAGCCAAACGGAGCTCACACGGTACGGGCGTTTGTGGCGTGGTGCCGGAGTTAGCCGTTATGCGTACGAAGCAGAGTATCCTTGGCCTCGTTTACCCGGGCAGCGAGGTACGTCGAGCCCCCCTGGTCGGGATGCAGTTTCTTCATGAGGGATTTGTGCGCCCGGCTGATGTCGTCGCGCCCCGCTCCCGGCTGCAAGCCAAGGATCTGATAGGCTTCCTCCGCCGTCATTTTGCCGCTCGCCGCCGTGCGGCGCTGCCCCCCTGCCGCGTCGCCTTGCGCGTTCTGACGCCAAGCGGGAAACCGGCGGTCCAGATAGCTTTCAAGTAAGGCCACGCTCTCGGCGTCGAACGCCGGGACCATCGCCAGCAAGCTTGCAAGATCGAACTCATCGAGATTGCGCCCGGCGTAAGGCCCCGCGACGATCTGGCCCGAGAGCTGGCCGGACTCGTGATCGAGCCGCATGTCCAGGAATTGCGAGCGCACGCGCGAGCTCTGGCCGGAGGAGCGCGTTGCGCCACCGCCGAACAAGCCCCCCATAGTCCCGAATCCCGCGTTGGCCAGAGGCGTCCAACCGAGCAGTCCGGCCCCGAAAAGCCCGAGCGGGATCGCGACCGCCAGCTCGCCCCTCAAACCGGTGAAGGCCGCCACCGCGAGCGCGACCACGCCGCCGCCAAGTTTGACGGCGCGCGCCAGCACCGCCGGATTGGCCGCGCGGAACATCTGGAGCAACAGATAGAGCGTGATAATGGCGACAAGGCCGGCGATCAGAGTCATGGCCCGAATATAGTCGTCCAATTCTCAAAAAGCATGCTGCCGCGGCGAGCCGGAAGCGCCGGTCTCACTTCATCTGGCCGATCAGCTTCGCCGCACCGCTCGCCGTCTTTGCCAATCGCAGCAATGCCTCGCGGCCGCCGGCGGCATAGGCCGCGGCGGCCCGCAACAGCTCCCGTAACTGCGCCGCCGCGCCCGGATCGAACCGGCACCAGGCGCCCCCCGTCAGACGCGCGATCTCGCGAAACGCCTGCTCGGCAACCGCGTCATGGCCTTCCTGAAACAGAAAGACGGGCACCTTCAGCATGCCGAGTTCGCCGGCCTTGGCGCAAAGCGCGTCGACCTTCTCCTCCATGGCATCACCGACGAAGACCACGGCACGCACGCCGGATGCAACCGCCTCGCGCCTCGCGTCGGTCAGCACCCGGCCGATCTGCGTATCGCCACCGCGGCAATCGATCTTGCTCATCAACGTCGCGAGTTTGCCACTGTCGGAGATCCACCCGGTCGCGCGGCATTCGTTGTAGCCGCGATAATAGACGAGCCGGATGTCGAGGCTGCCGAGGGCCGCAGCCTCGCGAAACATGTCGGCCTGAAGCGCACAGGCCATATCCCAGGTCGGCTGCCGGCTCATCGTCGCATCCAGTGCAAAGATCAAGCGGCCCTTGGCGCCGGGGGCGTGCGGCGACAGCGCGCGCGCCTTGGCGACAAAGGCAGCGACGTCCTCCGAGCTCGACGTCGTTGCCTGGGGCAACGCGCCGTCGCTTTCGGCTCTGGCCGATACGGCATCGCTATTGCGCGGTTTGATGGGGTCGCCCGGCATCCGAGGTCACACTTGGTCTTACGTCACCAATGTGGATAGCATGCCCTGCCCGATCAATGAACAAAGCCTCCGCAGGTGGGAGCCGGCGGAGGCTTTTTGAACGTTGAGGCTACGGACGATCAGCTCTTGGCGGGGGCCATCAGTGCGACCGGACCGGGCTCCAGGATCTTGGGCGGAGCCGAACGCGTGTCGACCGGCGCTATCGAGCTGTCAGTGTCGCTCAGGAATTTATCGAGCATGCCCTGGATCGAGTTCTTGGCGTCGTCAGGGCCGGTGTCGCGCATGTCGTTGTGCTGGAAATCAGTCTTCACGACCTGAATACCGGCCTTCTCGCACTCCTCGTCCGTCGGGATCACGCCCGGATCGGTCTTGAACTGCGGATCGTGAGAACGGAACGACAGGATCTTGAATTTGCCCGCAGTCACGAACGGGACGCGGAGATTGTCCAGCGTCACAACTTTCTTGACCTCGTCCGGATACTGCTTGGCGAAATACATCGTGATGTCGCCGCCCATGGAATGGCCGACCATCGTCACCCTGGAATAGTCGGCGTTGGGCTGAACCTTCTTCATCTCCTGCATCGCCAGATGGATGTTGGCGACGCCGCGCAGGATTTGCGGCAGACGGCCGACATAGAGCTCGCCGGGCTTGGTCACCATCGGCGGATCGGTCGGCAAATCATGTTGCGGGCTGACCACGAGGTAGCCGCGCGCGGCAAATACGTTGGCGAGGAATCCGTACTCGGTGTTCTTGACGGTGTTGCCGTGATTGATCACGGCGACAGGCAGCGTGATCATGCCGGCATTGGCCTGCATTTCCTTGTCGCGACGGACCGCGACGTCGACAGGCACGGGACGATTGTCGCGCGAAGCATCGTAGAAAGTGACGGTCTCGTGCTTGATCGCCCACTTGCTCGCCGTGAAATAGGCGACGCCGCAGAGGGCTCCGACAGAAACCAGAACGGCAATTCCACGCTTCATTTTCGTCCTCAGCCTCAGGCCTTGCGGCCTGATCCCTGTTGAAAATCGTGTTCGAGGAGCTCTCCGGCCCCTTCGCGCCTATTCCCTAATATATGTCACAGGCGCGTGACAGGAAGGCTAAATATTGTGATCCGGCAGCCCTTTCATTGTGCGACGCACACGTTTGGTAGGCACCCTGTTCTGATACCGCTACGCCCGGATGCATCCGACCATTCGACGCAACCCGTCACCACCGGGTTCGATTTCCCGGTGAATGCATGGTGAAAACAAACGTCGGGTACGCCGGGTTCCCGCGGGAACCTGCAATTATGATCATCCGGAAGTAGCGTCGTACCGCCTAGACGCCAAGGATGTCGTGGAGCTCGAGCGGCTTATCCACCTGGCTGAACCACTCGGCGCGATTTGCCGCACGGCGCCGGCCACGCTCGTCGAGCGGCAGCTTGAGCTGACGCAGCAGTCCCGTCACCTCTTCCCGCGCGGTGAGATGGCCGAGATTGGGCCGCATGCCAAGCGTGGCCTCGTCGATTTCGTCGAGCGCCGTGAGGCCGCGCGGGAAAAACTCGCGGTAGACGACGCGTTCGGCGAAGCCGTCGACGTAGCGAAAGCCGAGCCGCAGCGACAGATCCTTCAGCCCGTCGGCGACGAGTTGCTTGTTGCGGGACCCGAGCATCGACAGGCGGTTGCGCACCACGATCCAGTCGGTGGTCGAGCCGTCGAGCTGGCGGCGCTTGCGCCTGACGTCGCGCACCATCTCGGCGTAATGACTCTCGCCGGTTACCGCGTAGTTGGCGGGATCGACGGTGCCGAGCACGTCGAAGTCGAGAAAGCTGTCGTTGATCGGGGTGACGAGCGTATCGGCCATCGAATGGGCCAGCCGCATCAGATAGCTGTCGGTGCCGGGCGTATCGATGACGATGAAGTCAAAACTGCTCTCGACCGCCGAGACCGCCTCCATGAATTGCTGGAACTCGGAGTTCTCGTTCTCGGCAATCTGCATGGTCTCGCCGAGCTTGATGCAGCGATGCACCGGGAGCTCGAGATCGAGCTTGGTGCGGCGCGCCCAGGCGGAGCGGTTGTTGATGTAGTGGGTGAAGCTTTGCTGGCGGCAGTCGAGGTCGATGGTGGCGACGCGTTGGCCGGCCTTCAGGAGCGCAACCGCGATATGCAAGGCGGTGGTCGATTTGCCGGAGCCGCCCTTCTCATTGCCGAGCACAACGACGTGCGCCGAGCCCGATTGGCTTTGGCTGGCCTGCACAAGCATGGCGATCCTCAACACCCCTTAAGCAATATCTTCGAGTTGGCCGCGTCTGCGGTCAAGTGAAATGCGTGACAGGAAATGCAAATCGATGTGCGTAGCTCTTCATCATGAATCGCACCGCCGCTTCTAGTCTGTGATCCAGCCCACAATGGCGAAGACATCCTGCGCGGCACTGCGCGGGATGCTGTGCCGCATGCCGATGCATGGCGTCCACGACCGCCGCTTGTTAAGGTTAGCCGGCCGCGCCCTTCCTCAACCTTCCCGAGTTCTGATGTCACCAAGCCCCTTGATCGCCCGCACGGTGCCCGCCCTGCGACGCGCCGTCGACAATCTTCGCAAACGAAAGGCCACGATCGCGCTGGTGCCAACCATGGGGGCCCTCCATGACGGGCATGTGTCGCTGGTGCGCCTTGCCAAACGGCGCGCCAGCCGCGTCGTCGTATCGATCTTCGTCAACCCGACTCAGTTCGCCCCATCAGAGGATTTCGGCGCCTATCCCCGTACCTGGAAGTCCGACATCGCCAAGCTCGCGGCCGAGGACGTCGACATCGTCTGGCACCCGGGCGTCGAGGCGATGTACCCCAGCGGCTTTGCGACCCGCATCGTCCCGGAGGGGCCCGCGCTGGCCGGCCTCGAAGACCGCTTCCGGCCGCACTTCTTCGGCGGCGTCGCCACCGTCGTCGGCAAGCTGTTCACGCAGTGCCGGCCGGACCTTGCGATCTTCGGCGAGAAGGACTTCCAGCAGCTGCGGGTGGTGACGCAGATGGCGCGGGATCTCGACCTCGGCGTCAAGGTCATCGGCTCCCGCACGGTGCGCGAACGCGACGGGCTCGCGATGTCCTCACGCAACGCCTACCTCTCGGCCGAGGAACGCGCGATCGCCCCTGCCCTTTACCGCGCCATGAGGCACAGCGTCGGGCAGATCCAGGCCGGCGAAGCCATCGCCAGCGCGATGGCGGGAGGCGCCAAGGCGATCAAGGCGGCCGGCTTTGCCCTCGACTATTTCGAGGTGCGGCATGCCGAGACGCTGGCCCCGGTCACCTCACGCAAGGACGGGCCGCTGCGGATCCTGGTCGCAGCCAAGCTCGGCACGACGCGGCTGATCGACAATATCGCGGTCTAGTTACAGCAGCCCGAGATCGCGCAGTTCGCGACGCATCGGCTCCGGCATGGCCGCGATGGTGCCTGCGGCGGACTTGCCGAGATCGGGCGGCACGGCATCGTCCGTGAGATAGCGCCAGCCCTGGAACGGGCGCATCGGCCGCGGCGAAACCGAGATCACCTTCGGCTGCATCACGATCCGGCAGCGCCCGATGCCGTCCTTGTCGCGGAACGGCTCGATGCCGATGATCTTTTCCCGCGCGGCGATCTCGCCCTTGATGACCCAATAGAGCGAGCCGCCCGACAGAATCTCGGCGTCGCGCTTGGGCACCATGCGGGTGATGTGGATGTGGTGTTGCGGCAGGCCTTTTTTCTTGGCCGTCTGCATCCGTTCGGCCACCCACTCCTTCAATTCCTTGACGGAGTCGCAGCCGACGGCAAGCTTGATCAGATGGAGTGGCATGGCCCAGCATTAGCGGGCCAGGCGCAGGTTTTCAAAGCCGAACTAGTCGTTATCCGCAGCCGCGGGAGCCGAGGCTGGGGGCGGCGCGAGCGGAACCGGCGCAGCGGCAGGTGCGCGCGCAGCCTTCGGCGCCGGCGGCTTCTTCGCAGCCGGTGCGGCAGGCGCAGTGGCCTGGGCCGAGGTTGCTGCCGGCGCGCGTGGCGCTGGGGCCGCGGCCGCATTGGCGGCCGGTGCCTGGCGCGTGGCAGCCGTCGGCGGCTCCGGATTCATGATGCTCACCGGCGGGGTCGACGAGGCGCTCGGGAACTCGGCATTGGTCGGCTTGCCCGTCGGCATCGAGGGCGGCAACACGGCGATCGAATTGGGCGGCAGCGCCCCCGGCGCCGCAGCAGGCGCATTCCAGGTCGGCGCGTAACGCGCGACCAGCTGATCATAGAGATGGGTATCCATGTTGGCAGCGACCTGCTGCTGATCGCTCAGCGAGCGGAACGCGGCGCAATCGAACTGGGTGCAGCCGTCGCGCGCGACCAGCACCTGGGCGACGAGGCCGTAGCGATCACGCTCCAGGGACTTGCGCAGCACCTTCGTCTCGAGGGTCAGGCTCTTCTCGGCGGTCGCGGCATCGCCGAGCGCGGTCAGGCGGTCGATGCGGGCAGCGGTATAGGCAACAGCCGCCGCCGCCGCATCGGGCGCGCCGAACAGCGCCTTCTCGCAGCCGATGGCGACGGCATCGCCCGCGAGGTCATCGAGGCACGCCAGCGCCGGCAGGGTCGCGGTCACCGTGGCTTGGGTGCGGGCGTCCGCAGTCGAGGTTTCGCGCGCCACCGGCCCATAGATGCGCATCGTGGCGGCCACCGCGATGCCGATCGAGAGCAGCGTGATGACGGTCAGCGCGCCGTTGGCAACCGATTTCTCGGCACGCACGAGCGTGATCAGCAGGATCAATCCGAAGAAGCCGGCCGCGGCCAGCGTCATCCACATCGGGAATGCCGGCGAGCGCCAGATTTGGTCGAGCGACGAGGCCCAAGCCCAGTTCATGCGCGATGTCCCCTCACGCGAGCAAAGAGCTGATGGTCAAGCGAGCACCGCGAACCGGCAGCTGCCCCTGGCCACCTTGCCAAGGCGAAGCGGGCCTTTTGACGGCGAGCGGAGCAAATTCGTTCGCAATGTCAATGCGTCGGCGCGGTCAGCGCGTTACGAGAGCGCGAGCTGGCTTTCCTTGGCGACCCGTTCGAAAGCTTCGGTCGAGCTCTTGATCCGGTACTGGCAGTCGTCGCCTTCCGTCGGCAGCAGGCGAATGATCTCGTATGAGCCACTCGCAGCCGGGCGCGCGACGTTGCTGGCAGTGAATAATACGCGCGTTCCCACGGGGAATTTATGCTTCAACGCCCATCTCCATCACTCAAACAGCGCCGGCCGTGCCCAGGGTCCCACTGCGACGGACCGGCTGAATACCCGGTCCGACCTATAGCACGCGGTGCGGCGTTCTGGCCAGCGATATCAGACCTGGCAAATGCACAAATCCTGCAGTTTTTTCAGGATGATAGAAGCCGAACCCGGCATCCGGCGATACCGTCGGGAACAGCCGCTCAGGCGCCGTGGGGCAGATGGCCCTGCGGGCTCGCCTGATCCACGGCCTTGGGCAGCTCCTGGGCCAGGATCTCGCCGAGCTGGTCGACCGGGATATTGTAGCGCGCGGCGAGCTGCCGGACGGTGTCGTTGCCGAGCACGGCGCGGAGCTGGTCGGCCGAGATCGGCAGGTTCTGGCCATTGCCCAGCCAGGATTTGACCTGGTCGCCAAAGCCAGCCTGCTGAAGCTTGGCAACGATCGCGCCCAGGCCGCCCTGATTGTTGCTGCCGAGCACCTCGTTCAGCACGGCCGGCAGCACGGCGGCTCCGAGCTGGCCGAGCGCGCTGCGCAATGCGGGGTTATTCTCCAGTGAGTCCAGAAGTCCCATGGCCATCCCTCTCCTGAGCCGTGTTGCCTCGATTGAGCGCCGCCAGCCGGCACGCCGTCAAGCCGCGCGCAATCACATTTCGAGCGAGCATGATCTCGTCGCAGAACCGGTGCGCCCTTCTCCCGGCTCGCGCTCCCAGTCAGACGTTCTCGAATCTTTCGATGACAAGCGTTTCGGCGAGCCCGTCGCGGGTCCATTCCTGGAATGCCGGCAGCGCCATCATCGTGTCCATATAGGCCTTGGTCTCCGGCGTGACCTCGATCGCATAGGTGCGGAAACGATGCACGACAGGAGCATACATCGCATCCGCCGCGCCGAAGCCGCCGAACAGGAATGGCCCGCCGGCGCCATAGCGGCTCCGGCATGTGCGCCAGATCTCCTGCACGCGCGCGACGTTGGCCTTGGCGTCCGCCGACAGCGTTACGGCGCGCACCGGACGGTGCAGGTTCATGCCGCATTCGCTGCGCAAGGCCATGAAGCCGGAATGCATCTCGGCGCACACGGAACGGGCCAACGCGCGGGCGGCGACGTCGTCGGGCCACAGCTTCTTCTCCGGATAGCGCTCGGCGATGTATTCGAAGATGGCGAGCGAATCCCACACCGTAATGTCGCCGTCGACCAGCACCGGCACCTTGCCGGCGCGGCTGAAGGACAGGATCTGCTCCTTGTCGGCGGGATTGTCCGTGTAGAGCGGAATCACGGTCTCCACGAACGGGATGTCGTTGGCGCGGAGCGCGAGCCAGGGCCGCATCGACCATGACGAGTAGTTCTTGTTGCCGATCGCGAGCTTGAGCGCTGCCATGTCATGGATCCCTGGTTGAGTCCGTCTGTGCGGCTGCTTTTAACGCCATCGCCTGCCGCCAATCAATCGTTGCCGCTACTGGCCATGCGTGGCAATCGTGGCGGCTCGCGAGGAGAGAGACATGAGCAGGCATTGGGTCGACATCACCGCCGTCGGCTTCTTCATCATCGAATGGCTGGCCTATGCCGCCACGCTCGAGCACTCCGCCTATGGCCGCGACAGTCTGTCGGCGCGGATGAACCGATATCGCGAAGTCTGGGTCCGCCGCCTGCTCGACCGCGAGGCGCGCATGGTCGACATGCAGATCATGGCCTCACTGCAGAACGGCACCGCCTTCTTCGCCTCCACCAGCCTGTTCGCGCTCGGCGGCGCGCTGGCGCTGCTGCATGCCACCAACGATGCCATCACCATTCTCGGCAAGCTGCCGATCGATCTCAGCACCTCGCCCGCCATGTGGGAGCTGAAATGCGTCGGTCTGGTGCTGATCTGCGTCTACGCCTTCTTCAAATTCGCCTGGGCCTATCGGCTGTTCAACTATGTCGCGATCCTCTACGGCGGCATGCCGCCGGCCTCGCAACGCGACACGCCGGAGGCCGAGGCCCATGTCATGCGGACCACGCGCGTGTTCGAATCCGCCGGCCGCCATTTCAACCGCGGCCAGCGCGCCTTCTTCTTCGCGCTCGGCTATCTCGGCTGGTTCGTCAGCCCCTGGGTGCTGTTCGTGACCACGGCCGCCGTGGTCATCGTGACCTGGCGACGGCAGTTCGCATCGAGCGCGTGGGCCGCGATGGCGCCGGAGGTCGCGGGGGGCGATGAGGGGAAGCGCGGTCGGTGATATGCGTCCTTCCACACCGACCTTGCGAACATTAGACCCGTCATCCTGAGGTGCGAGCGATGGGACGCAACGCGGCCCATCGCGAGCCTCGAAGGATGCACGGCCCCGATACAGCCGGGCCGTGCATCCTTCGAGGCCTCCGCCCGGCGGCGCAATTGCGCCGCAAGGCTCCGGCGCCTCAGGATGACGGGAATGGATGAGCGCATGCTCTTTCCACTTCCACGTCGTCATTGCGAGCGCGGCGAAGCAATCCAGAGTCTTTCCGCGGAGGGATTCTGGATTGCCTCGTTGCACTCGCAATGACGGAGTATGAGGTGACGGCATCACTCTTCTGGTTTCAGTTCAAATCGCAGACACGCCTTCTCGTCCTCGCGACGCCCTTTCGCCCGAGCTTTGCCTGATCTCTCCACCCTCTCGATCAAGAGGGCGCAGGGAAGACCGGGTGCTGACCTCGCACCCGCGGTCTGCTGCGCGAAATGGAACGCAAGAAGACCGCACAGCAGCATACAGGTGTGGCCGAACGCACGGCCTTCCCTGCGCGATGGGTTGACGGCTTATGCCGCGCTCTCCCGGGAGCCGAATTTCCTTTGGCCTCCCTCGCTTCCGCAGATTGGCGATGCGGTTAACCCGGTCGGGCGCTCCACACCTCGGCGGAAAGCTTGACCGTCGCTACGACGGCCAGGACCACACGGTTTTGCCGTACGCGCGTCCGCCGGCGCCGCAGAGGCTTTCGGCCGTTGTGCACACGCGCCGAAAGCATGTTGGCAAGACGAATTTCACAGCGCCGTTCATCTACACGCGGCTTCGGGCTCACAGGGACTACCCGCCCTGCCCGCGCCATCTCGTGCCGACGCTGCCGCGTCCACCGCAAACCCGGCTCGCGACACGTGACGACGTACGATCGCCCCTCAAGACCAAGCCGGGATGGGCAACACATACGCTATTTCCGAATTTCGGTAAAGTGGAATATTTTCGCGGGGCATATTGACGACCCTGCCGGGTGTTTTGCCCGTCGGCAGGCAATCCGAGGGCCGTATGACGGTCGAGCGGGGCGGCGGCCACACGCCGGTCACGATCCGAAATCCCCCGGCGTGAATGAAAGGTCCATCACCTTCCATTCCGCATATTTGTCGACGGGCAGCATCTTGTAAGGCTGGCAAGCCTGCATCGCGCTCATCGCGGACTTCACGATGGCGACGCCCTTTGCCGATGGCGGCGCCTCGATCAGGATCGGCGGGCGCGCCAGCGTGCCGTCGGTGGCCATCACCGCGCGCAGCTTGATGCGGACGGCGTCGCTGGGCGCAACGCCCGCCGGCAGTTTCGAACAGCTCCTGAGGTGCCGGCGCAGCGCGGCGATGACGTCCGCCGGCAGCTTGGCACTGATCGAATCCTTGGCGTCGCCGCCGTCGTCCTTGGGCGCGTCTTTCGGCTCCGGCGGCAATTCGGGCGGCAGGCCCAGCATCACGCCGTATTTGACGGTCACATCAGGCTCCGGCGCCTGATGGGCCGGTGGCGCGGCCTGCGGCTGCGGCATCGCGGGCGGTGATGGCTGCGCTGCCTGAGGCTGCGCCTGTTGCGCTGGCTGCTGCGATGGCGGCGGCTGCGGTTGTTGCGCCTGCGGCTGTGCGTTGGCCTCTTGCTGCTTCGGCGCTTCCGACGACTGAGGCTGTGGCTGCTTCTGCTGAGGCTCTTGCGAGGCCTGCTTTTGCTGCTGCGGTTGCGGCGGGGCCTTCTCCGCCGGCTTCTCCTTGGCCGCGAGCTTGGGGGCCGCGGCCTTGTCCTTGTCGGCGAAATCGATCTTCGGCAGTTGCAAGTCGGGGAGCGGCTCCGGCGGCTTCTCCTTCGCCTCTTCCTTGGCCTTCTCTTCTGCCTTGGCCTCTTCCCGCTTCACCTGCTCCGGCGTGACGATATCCACGGCGACCGTCTCGGGCGGCGCGGAATGAAACGGATGGACCTCGCTGATCACGATGATCAGCGCCACCAGCGTCAGATGCGCGATCGCTGACGCCGCAATGTCCGTCCGTATGATCTTCCGCAGTTCCATCGCCCGATCTTGGGTTGCTGTCCTGCTCCTAGCATACCCAAGTTCCCCCTCAATCCCATTTCGGCGCGAAGCCGAAATCGGTTAGCCGGCCCTTGGGGCTGGCCAGCGCGGCGATCCGGGCCATCTCGTCATCGGCGAGAGCAAAGTCGAAGATCTCGATGTTTTCCGACAGGCGTTCGATGCGCGAGGTTCTGGGAATTGCGGACACATTCTGTTGCACCAGCCAGCGCAGGCAGATCTGCGCCGGCGTCTTGTGATGGGCGCGGCCGATCTCCGCCAGCGTCTGATCGGACTTGATGCGGCCCTTGGCGATCGGGCTATAGGCAACCAGCGCCATGCCGTGCTGGTCGCAGGCCGCCTTCACCTTGGCCTGGTCGAGATAAGGATGGAATTCGACTTGGTTGCAGACCAGCGGCTCCGGACACAGCGCCGCCGCCTGCTCGATCAAGGCCACCGTGAAGTTGGAGACGCCGATGTGGCGCGTCAGGCCCATGCGCTTGGCGTGCGCCAGCGCGCCCAAGGTCTCCGACAGCGGCACGTGCGAATTGGGCCAGTGCAGCAGCAGGAGATCGACGGAGGGGAGTCGCAGCCGTGCCAGGCTCTCCTTGACCGAGCGCTCGAGATCGTGCGGGGCGAAATGGTTGGTCCAGACCTTGGTGGTCAGGAAGATGTCGTCGCGGCGTACGCCGGAGGCGCGCAGGCCATCGCCGACCTCGCGCTCATTGTCATAGACCTGGGCGGTGTCGATGTGGCGGTAGCCGAGCCGCAACGCCTGCTCGACCACGCGCGCGCAGGTGCGGCCGGTCAGCTCCCAGGTCCCGAGCCCGATCGCCGGTATCTTTGCGCCATTGGCCTCGACGAACAGCATGAGGAATCCTCTCTGTTGCGGCAGCCCCAAACGTCATTATGGCCCCGCCCCGGCAGAGTGCAACGGACGACGCCGGCCTCGGGCCCCGATCTTGAGCTGCAATGCTAACGGGAGGTTCGCGGGATCAGGCCTTGACGTCAGGCTTTGGCGAGCGCCTGGAACACCGTATCCGGCGCGTGCGCAATCACGGTCAGCAACGCGCGGGCGGGACCGCGCGGGGCGCGCTTGCCCTGCTCCCAGTTGCGAATGGTCTCGACGGGCACGCCGAGCTTGGCGGCAAACTCCATCTGGGTGAGACAGGAGCGCCGGCGCAGATCGCGTACTGCGAGCGAGCCGATCTCGGCCGGCGGCGCCTCGGCCGCTGGCGGGACCGGCTGGACAGGAAACGGCTGGACAGGAAATTCTTGCCCGTCCCGCAACTCAACGACCCGTCCGTCCGCCTTCAGCCGCAACCGCATGCCCATTCCCCCAAGCGGAGCAATGATGCGGCAGGTCGCTTAAAGTCGGATTAAAGGATGCGGCCCCCGCCCCCACGAGAGCGCAAGAGGGCCGCACCGCTCTTACCCCGTCATTGCGAGGAGCTCGCGACAAAAATTGCGAAGCAATTTTGCGCTGATGCGACGAAGCAATCCAGACTGGCGCCGCGGAAGGATTCTGGATTGCTTCGCTGCCGCTCGCAATGACGAGTGGAGAGAGCGTGGCACGCCCCACTACTTCAACCCGAACCACAGCGTGGCGATGCCGAGGAAGGAGAAGAAGCCGACCACGTCCGTCACCGTCGTCACGAACGTGCCCGATGCCACCGCCGGATCGGCCCTGACGCGTTCGAGCCCCATCGGGATCAGGATGCCGCCGAGCGCACCGGCGACGAGGTTGCAGATGATGGCGAGCCCGATCACGATGCCAAGGCCGGGGATCTTGAACCAGGCCACCGCGGCGATGCCGGTGATCACGGCAAAGGCGAGACCGTTAACGAGGCCGACGAACGTCTCGCGCATCACCACACGCCAGGCGTTGGACGAGCCGAGTTCGCGGGTGGCGAGCGCCCGCACCGCCACCGTCATGGTCTGGGTCGCGGCATTGCCGCCCTGGCTCGCCACGATCGGCGCAAGCACGGCGAGCGCCACCATCTTCTCGAGCTGGCCCTCGAACAGGCCGAGCACGGAGGACGCCAGGAACGCCGTGGCGAGATTGACCAGCAGCCAGTTGAAGCGCGCGCGCGCGATCGTCAGCACGCTGTCCGAGAGCTCTTCGTCGCTGGTGACGCCGCCGAGCGCCTTGAGGTCCTCGTCCGCCTCCTCCTCGATCACGTCGACGACGTCGTCGACGGTGATGACGCCGACGAGGCGGTCCTGGGTGTCGAGCACGGGCGCTGCGACAAGATTGTACTTGCCGAACATGCGCGCCACCTCCTCCTGGTCCTCCAGGACGGAGACGCGGCGGCGATCCTCGTCAGTCAGCTCGGTGAGCGGCACCGGACGGCGTGCGCGCAGCAGCACGTCGAGCGGAACCGCGCCCTGCCAGTGCTGGTCCTTGTCGACGACGTAGATCTCGTAGAAGCGGTCAGGCAGATCTGGCGTATCGCGCATGTAGTCGATTGCCTGCCCCACCGTGAAATCCTGCGGCACGGCGATGAACTCGGTCTGCATGCGCCGGCCGGCGGAGTTTTCCGGATACAGCAGGCTGCGCTCGAGCGCGACGCGCTCCTGCAGCGGCAGCTTCTCCAGGATCTCCTCCTGCTCGTCCTCGTCGAGGGTTTCGAGCAGCTCGACCGCGTCGTCGGATTCGAGCTCGCGGACGCCCTCGGCCACCGTCTCGGGGGGGAGCTCGTCGAGAATCTCCTCGCGCACCCCCTCGTCGAGCTCGTTCAGCGCGGAGAAGTCGAAGTCGGCGCCGGTCAGCTCGACCAGGCGGACGCGATCGTCGGGCGCGAGCGCCGCGATAAGGTCGCCGAGATCGGCCTCATGCAGCTCGGCGACACAGGCGCGCAGCGCGGCGCTGTCGGCGGCCTCGATCGCATGGGCGATTTCCTCGACGAATTCATGCCTGATTTCGCCGTCTTCATTGCGCATCGGCACGTGGTCGAGTACCGAGGCCTCGGCGGAGGCGGCGCCGTCCATCTGTTCATCCATGGTGGGCCTCGCCGTTCAACAGGTTGGTGATTTGGGCTGACGGTCAGCCAATACCCACAAGGCAATCGCAAGCGCAATGGCAAAGATGCATCGACCGCAATGGACCTCGATCGCGATGGCCGCGGCTCTCGCAGCCCTCATCGGGAGCGGCGCGGCCGAGGCCGCAGACTGCCCGCGCAAGGATGCACTCGGCACGTCGCGCCTGCTGAGCGTCGATGCCAAGAGCACCTCGCGCGTCGGCCTGAAGAGCTTTCCGCAGACGCTGCCGCTCGCCGATCACGAGGTCGTGCTGACCTTCGATGACGGCCCGCATCCACCGACCACGTCGAAGGTGCTGGCGGCGCTGGCGCAGGAATGCGTGCGCGCAACCTTCTTCCTGATCGGCCAGCACGCATCCGAACACCCTGATATGGTCAAGCGCATCGCCCGCGAGGGCCACACAATCGGCCACCACACCTGGTCGCACCCGTTCATGGCCCGGATCCCGGCCGACAAGGCCAGCAGCGAGATCGACCGCGGCATCGCCGCCGACGAGATGGCGCTGCACGGGGTCTCGAGCACGACGCCATCGACGCCGTTCTTCCGCTTCCCCTATTTCGAATCGACGCAAGGACAGCTCGACCTGCTGCAGTCGCGCGGTATCGTCGTGTTCGGCGCCGACCTGTGGGCCAGCGACTGGAACGAGATGACGCCGGAGCAGGAGTTGAAGCTGATCACCGAGCGCGTGGCCGCGGCCGGCAAGGGCATCATCCTGTTCCACGATCCCAAGGCGCGCACGGCGGCCATCATGCCGGCCTTCCTGCGCTACCTCAGGGAGAACGGCTTTCACGTGGTTCACGTGGTTCCCGCAGGCCCGGCGCCGAAGCATGCCGATGCGCATTGATGCCGGAATGTCACGTCCGGCCAAAATGGGGTGATTTGAGCCCTATTAACACTCTGTTCATGCTACGCCATGCATTGATGGAGGGTGCCACGGACGGGACCCCTGGACCGGACCTTGGGCGGGAAAGCTGTTTGCGCCTGAACCGTTTCCTGATGTCTCCGACCTACGGATATCGCAGCCAGCTCAGATGAGGGCAGACCGGGTTCATGATCGGCAGTAGCGTTGTTGTCCGGACGCGATCGTGGACCGTCCTGCTTCTTGGCGTGTTCTTCGGGTTGCTGACTGTGGCGTCGCCGGCAGCCTTGGCGGCCGACTGCCCCGGTCATCCCGATGCGCTCGGCACCTCCCGCACGCTCGTCGTCGACCCGCGCGAGCATCCGCGCATCGGCACCATGCAATATCGCGAGACGCTGCCGCTGAAGGACCACGAGGTGGTCCTCACCTTCGACGACGGTCCGCTGCCGAAATATTCCAACCAGGTGCTTCAGATCCTCGCGAGCGAGTGCATCAAGGCGACCTTCTTCATCATCGGTCAGCAGGCCAAGGCCAACCCGGAAGGCGTGCGCAAGCTGGTGGCCGCGGGGCACACCGTCGGCACGCACAGCATGACCCATCCGCTGACGATGAACAGGATGCCGATCGACAAGGCTGAGACCGAGATCAACGGCGGCATCGAGTGGACCTCGGCGGCCATGACGGACCCATCCAAGCTGGCGCCGTTCTTTCGCATTCCCGGCCTGATGCGCGCTGACGGCGTCGAGGACTATCTGATCTCGCGCGGCATCCAGGTATGGAGCGCCGACTTCCCGGCCGACGACTGGCGGCATGTCTCGCCCGATCGCGTCTACCAGCTTGCGATCCAGCGGCTGGAGGCCAAGGGCAAGGGCATTCTGCTGCTGCACGACATCCAGCCGCGCACCGTGGCGGCGCTGCCAAAGATCATTCGCGACCTGAAGGCGCGCGGCTACCGCATCGTGCACGTGGTGCCCGCGACCGCCGACCAGCCGGCGACACCGACGACGCCGGTGGAGTGGCTGCTGCATCCGCCGACGGAAACGACGCCGATCGCGCGCTGGCCCGCTGTGCCGAATTTCGTGTTCACCCAGACCGCGAGCCTGCCGGCACCGGCCCTCGCCGATCTCAATGTGCGGACCGCGCACCAGCCGGTCGTGCTGCCGCGCAGGACTATGGCGCAGGCCGATGTCGCGGCCACCCTGCCCGCGCCCGGCCGCGATCTCTTCGCGATCCCCGAGGGCTCGATCGAGGTGCTGCTGTCGACCACCCTGTCGCGGCGCGCGGCGACGCGGCTCGCGATGGCGGCCGAGGCGCCGCGTGGCGGCAAGGGCAAGGCTGGGAAGATCAAGGCCGGAAAGATTCAGGCCGCGCACACGGCTGCGCGCGCCGCGCCGAAGCACGCGGCTCAGGTCAGGACCACGGCGCCCCGCCCGACCCGCCTCGCCACCAGCGTGAAAAAACGCGCCTGAGCGAAGTGCTGTTACTGCCGCATGATGTTGGCGACGCAGAGCAGCACGATCAGCGCCAGGAAGAACAGATCCATATAGGATTTGAGCTCGCCGTCGCGGCGCAGCCGCCCGACATCCACGACGATCTGCTTGCGCGAATTGGTCCCGCCCGAGCCGTCATTGATCGGCGCTTGAAGCCGCTTGGTCTCGGCTTCCAGCTTCTCGATTTTCTGGAAGAAGTAGAAGGCGCGCAGCGTCGAGGCCGCGCGCATGCCGCTATAGACCAGCACCAGGATCGCGAGGATCGCCCGGTTCTGGTATTTCTCCATGAAGTTCAGGCTGAAATAGACCAGCGCCATGAATGCGAAATTGGTCAGGAAGCGGTAGACGAAGCTTAGAAAGACCATGCTGGCTCCAGCCGAGAGAGGTCACGCGAGGTCCGTCTACGCCAACTTTGTTTCAACAAAGATACCGTCCCCCGCGTGCCGCCGCCTTTTAGCCACGCCCCGCCATAATGCAAGCGAGAGCGCGGGGATCATCGCCTGTTCCACGCGCCCGGCTGCCGCGGCTCGATGGAGATTCGACCGAAGCTACGGTAGAGTGCTGCCGCAGCTAAAGGCGAAGTCTGCGGATTGGGGTCTGCCGATGCCGAAGAAGGGAATCACGGGCCACGACGACTGGGTTCTGACCGAGGCGCTCGCGACGGCCCTGGTCGCGCTGGAGCAGCTCGAGGCCAAGCACCAGCCGAGCGCGCATATGGATGATCTCCGGAAAATGCTGTCGAACGGCAAGGAGCCGGCGGCCGTCAGCCTGCATCTGGCCCAGGCCAAATGCCGCCTGTTCCCCGACCTCGATCCGCTCGAGATCTACCGCGAATACGGGATCGGCGAGGAGTACGGCTGAGGGGCCGCGCGGCCGCCTGCTCTCAAGAATGCGACTCAAAAAGAAGGGCAATGATCGATCCATGCGATTGATCCGGCCCGAACACCACGAACTGTAACATATCTGTATTATTGTGAGGTTAGACCTAGGTCGGCTTCTCCGTCACGGAGGGAGAGGCAGCACAAATGCGGGTGTGATTTCCCGTGCACGCCGTATCAGAGGACCGCATATTGCGCCTCCGCGGGACTTGATCAACAATGGATATGATCTCGCGCGCTGCGCGAGCCGACTATCGCAATAGCGGCGCGGATGCACCGGACTCGCTTTCAACCCTGCTCGAGCGGCTGACGGGGCTGGTTCGAAGGCAATATCGTCTGTTGCTCGCCATTCCGCTTGCAGCGCTCGCGATCGGCGCCCTGTACCTCGTCATCACGCCGCCGCAATATACGGCGACGACGACGTTGCTCATCGACAGCAGCACGCTGCGGGTCCTGCAAAACCAGCTCCAGCCTCAAGGTGACGTGCCGCTCGACACGCTGCAGGTGGGTTCGCAGGTCGAGATCCTGATGTCGCGCAAGATCGCGCTTGCGGTGGTCAGGGAGCTCCACCTGGCAGATGATCCGGACTTCACGAGCAACCGTGGACCGTTCGGTTTCCTCACCGGCGCGGCCGGTGACTCCTCCGACGACCGCGAATTACTGGCGCTCGACCAGCTGATGCGGAACCGCGCGATTTCGCGGGGTGACAAGACCTACGTGCTCAACATTGCCTACACCTCGCGCAGCCCCGATACGGCCGCGCGGATCGCCAACGCATTGGCCGATGCCTATATCGACGACCAGCTCGAAGCCAAGTTTCGGACGGTCAACAGGGCCAGCGTCTGGCTTCAGGATCGCATCAACGAATTGAAGACCAAGGCGACATCAGCCGATCGCGCCGTCCTGGAATTCAAGGAAAGGAACAAGATCGTCGATCTGGGCGGCAGCAATGGTCCAGGCGGCAATCCAGGATCGAACCGCCTGATCGGCGACCAGCAGGCCATCGAGCTCAGCAGTCAGCTCGCATCCGCGCGCGGATCGACCAGCGAGGCGAAGGCCCGCCTGGACCGGGTCGAACAGATCCAGAAGATGGACGTCGGCCAGGCCGCAGTCGCCGACGTCCTCAAGAACGAGGTGATCACGCGCCTGCGCAACCAGTATCTCGACCTGTCCGCGCGCGAGGCCAGCCTGTCGTCGCGCTACGGCATCGACCACGAAGCCGCCGCAAACGTGCGAGCGCAGATGGAAGAAGCGCGCCGGAACATCAGCGCCGAGCTCGGCCGTATCCTGGCGAGCGCCCGGAGCGACTACCAGGTCGCGAAGACGCGCGAGGAAAACCTCGAGCGCGCGCTGAACGATCTCGTCTCCGAGGGACAATTGTTGAAACACGACCGGCTTGGTCTCGCCGAACTCGAGAGCACGGCCAAGGTCTATCACAGCCTCTATGACAGCTTCCTGCAGCGCTACATGGAAGCGATCCAGCAGCAGTCGTTTCCGATCACCGATGCCCGCGTGATCAGCGCGGCGGTGCCGCCGACGCAAAAGAGCCGGCCGATCAGTTCGCTGGTTCTGGTGATCGCCCTTACATTCGGTCTGCTGGCGGGGATCGGAACAGCCGTCCTGCGCGAAGCGATGGACGGGGTGTTTCGGACCGGCCGGCAGGCCGAGGAGGAATTGGGACTTCGGTGCCTCTCCGTCGTCCCGATGGCCGATCGCAAAGCCGCGCCGGGATCGAAACCGGCTTCGCGAAAGGATGCCCGCAGACCCGGCCCTGCATCTGTCCTGGCTTCACGCTACAAACTGCCGAGCTTGCAAGGCACACCTGCCTTCCAGTTCGCCGACCCGATGAAGCGGACGGCTGCCGATCAACCGCTCTCGGCCTTCGCCGAGGCGATCCGCAGGATCAAGATCCGTGTGTCGCTCGAAGCCTCGATCCGCAACAACAAGGTCATCGGCGTTACCTCGAGCCTGCCCGGCGAGGGCAAGTCGACCGTCGCCTGCAATCTTGCGACGCTCACCGCCGACGCCGGCAAGCGCGTCATCCTGGTGGATGCCGATCTGCGCAATCCCACGCTCGGCCAAAGCCTCACGCCGCAACCGTCAACGGGATGGCTCGGCGTGTTGAATGGAACGGCCAACGTCGACCAGGTGATCGGCTTCGATGCGGATACCGGATTGTCGCTGCTCCCGGTCGTCCTGACGGAGGCCCTCCTCCACTCCGATGAAATTCTGGCGTCTGCGGAATTTGCCCAGATGATCGATGCGCTGCGCGAGCGCTTCGACTATGTCATCCTCGATCTGCCGCCGACCGCCCCGGTCATCGACGTTCGCGTGGCGCTGCCATTGATCGACTCGGTGGTATTTGTGGTGAAATGGGGCAGCACGAGCATCGCCTCGGTCCGCCGGCAATTCGGCGCTGAGCCGGAGCTACATGAGCGAATTCTCGGCGTTGTGCTCAATATGGCCGATCCGAAACTGCTGCGGCGTTTCGAACAACCTGATGTCTCGCACTACGGCTATTATTCGAGCCCCGCCTAGCCGACGGCGCCTCTTCGAGATCATCGCGAGCGTGTGAGGCGCAAAATATCTAGGTGTTGTCCGGGCGTCGCAGGCGCTTTGCCTGGCCGTCCCGCAAGGCGTCCTCGAGCTTCAGCTTCTCAAGTAGCATGTCGGTCACCAGCCGACGCAATTGCGCATTCTCGAATTCCAGACGCCGAATTGCGTCCCCCGACTGCGATCCGCCGGCGACACGCGACTCATCGGCCGACGATGCCACGGGAGCAAAATCCTCGGAATTGACCATCTTCTTCCAGCGATGATAAGTCATGATGCTGACACCGAGCGCCTTCGAAATCTCGCGCTGGGTCTTGCCTCTTGCGGCGAGATCGTTGGCCTGAGCCAGCTTCGCCGCAATTTCTTCCGAGGCATGTCTCTTGCCGACCATATCTCGCTCCGGCCCGAATCCCACCCTGCCAGTCCCAAGGACCTTGTAAGCGCAAATCCCTAATCTTTTCAATAGCCGCAAGGATCGCTGCCGACGATACCGGGCCGACACGGGACCCTGTCGGCACGTTGTCAAGCGCGATCACGCTAAGCCCGATAACAGCGCGGCTCAAATTAACGGTCGTTAACACGCGCAGATCGGCCGGAAAAATCGACTTCAATAAGCGTTCCTGCGCCGCACAAGTTCGAATGCGGTCGCGAAAATAATCCATAAGTCCAGCAGTAACGTCCAATTATCAATATACCACAGATCCAGCATGATCCTGCGTTCCATCAATGCGAGCTCGGCCGTTTCCCCGCGAAAGCCCTGCACCTGGGCCCAACCGGTCATTCCCGGCTTGACGTGATGGCGGTAGGCATAGTTGGCGATGACTTGGCCGTATTGGTCGTCATGCGCCAATGCGTGCGGGCGCGGCCCGACAAATGACATATGTCCGCGCAGGACATTCCAGAGTTGCGGCAGCTCATCGATGCTGCTCCGACGAAGCACGCGACCGACGCTGGTGATACGAGGGTCCGACTTTGTCGCTTGGGCAACATCGGGTCCATCCTCCAGCACCTTCATCGTGCGCAATTTGTAGATCACGAACGGCTTGCCGTTGAAGCCGGCTCGTCGCTGACGGAAGATGATCGGCCCCTTGGAATTCAACCCGACGGCGATTCCGGCCATCAACAGGATGGGAGACAGCAAGACCAAAGCGGTTGCCGCCACCGTCAGATCCAGCATGCGCTTCATGACTCGTTCGGCTCTCGTCAGGGGCGCACGTTGCAGATCGAGCACGTAGAGGCGCCGCGACACGGCCGTCTGGCCATCCAGCAGCCTCGAGAGCGATGAGTCGGGTAGCAGATGGACCGGTAACGGCAACACCCGCAAGGCCGCGAGCGCATGCTGGATATGGCGCGGGCGCGACCACGGCAGCGCAAGAACCACCTCCTCGACCGCCGCGCTGCGCAGCCAGGTCACGATCTCATCTCGCATGATCTCCGGAATTTCGCACGAGCCATCCGACGGCAAGCTGAAGCGCCGGACCTCATCCCAACCAAACCGGGTCAGAAGCTCGCTCTTCGACATCAGTGCCAATTCGTCCTTGGTGCCGATGACGGCCGCGCGCGGGCCTCGAACCAACTCGCGACGAAGCGCAGCGAGAAGACAGCGCTTGACCATGCGACGCGACGGCGGAAGGGAGATGCCGCCAAGACCGAACAGCACGCCCAATTGGCCAAGCAAGGCCCGATCGCCGGCTCTGAACAGGATGACCGTCATCGCCAGGGCAAGCGCGACGAGGCACCAGCTGCCCCAGATCTGTTCGCGTTCATGCCCGCCCTTCAGTAGCTCGCCCGTCCGGTAGAGACCGCCCCCGTGCGCGGCCAGCGCGTAGGCCAGGCCAGCACCCAAACCCAAGGCCGCGTGCATCGATGCATCGCCACCGCCGCCGCCACCATCGAGCACGACTTTGTAAAGCCACCCACCGAGGAGGCCGGCGCCGGCGACGGTCAGGATATCGATCAGGGCACAAATGGATTCGACGGCTTCCAGACGGACGTGAAAACGCGTCCCAGCGAGTCCGCGCGTGAATGCATTCGTCTCACGAGAGTTCACAACGTCCGTCATGGCAAATTCGGCTCTCAGACGCGTCCGATGTCGCCACGGAGACAATCACATAATCATGATATATTATTAACATAATGGAGCCGCTGAGGCCGCCGCCGACCGGCGCCACGGCTCTAAGATCGCGGCGCCTTCTTACGGAGAACGAAACGCACCTTGTTCGAAAACAGTTCATCCTCGTCGTAGGATGCGAGCCTCTGGCGGCGCTCATCGGTCAAATGCTGGCGACCCAGGTCGCCGCGGACCCGTTCTTCCCGAACGATGTCGAAACGGCTGCTGAACAAGTCCCGAAATTCCCGCCGCGTCACCTTGTTCAGGAAAGTATCACCGGGGCTGTTCTCACCCGTCAGATGGCCCCAGGCGGGGCCACGCGAACGATCCTCGCGGTCGACGCGATGCGGGTACCAATCCAGGTCGTGACCGCCGGCGATTCCCGTGAAGATCATCGGCGCGATGACGGCAATCGCATGATCCTCCATGGCGTCTGCCATAAGCGATATCACCTGCGGCAATGCCTGCCGCGGAATGTGTTCGAAAACGTCCTCGGAATAGATGAAGTCGAACCGCTCGCCCGCCCGTCTCCAGGCGGACGCGTCGGCGAGATCACCGGTGACCAGGGCGCTGGCGTCGAGCGTCAGCTGCCTGCCATATCGGTGACTGACGAACCGCGCGAGATTCCGGTACTCGGATCCATCAAAGATCGTCCTGCGCACCAACGATTTGATGGCGCGGAGCGAGCCATTCGATCGGAAGAGCGCGGCTACGCTCACGGCATTGAGACGGTACAGCGGCTGGTCCAGATCGATACCGCGAGCATCATATCCGAGAGACTGCAGCAAGATCAGGCGAAGCGGGCGCTGCCCGAAGCCGAGTTCCAGGATGCGTGCGTCGCGCAGTTCGCCGCCCCCTTCCCGGCCATAAGTCTCCTCATAGAATTTGAGGTCGAGCGCCAGGCCACCGAGATCTTCCGGCCGGAACAATCTCGATACATACATCGACGCCACGCCGCACAGATAGGCCCAGCGCTGGACGACAGCGCTCTCTTGGCTGTGGGAATATGATCGTTGCGGCACGCAGGACTGATCTTTCGTTTTCGTCGCCCGGAGCGCCTGGCAAGCCGGTTAAGCCGGCGCCTCACGACGTAATGATATGTTATATCGGCTCCGACTAACAGAAATGTGAAATTGCGTGGCGGAGACGAGCTGCGCACGGAATCCTTGATTTGCGCAGCCGATATCCAGATTGTATCTTCGATTTTCGGATCACGACGCCCCGCGGTGTCAGCAACGATGCCGGCGAGACACATGAGCAGCACAGTCGAGCTTCCCGCGCAGCAGGCGGTCTCGCAGCGACGCGACGACTGGCGCGACGGGCTTCTGATGGTCGCGCTGTGGGTCTGGTACGCCTTGCTGAGCTTCCCGATCGCCACGGTCGATGCTTTCGAAATCGTCAGCAACCAGGTGCTGATCTACCAGGGCGCGGGACTGCTCCTGTTCGTTGCTGCCGCAATGATCCTCGCGCCCATGCGCGCCGCCGAAGCCCTCGGCCGTCTTACGCCGGCGCAGCTGGCGATCGTCGTGATCATCCTGGCGTCCCTGGCCCTGCAATTTCACGGGCCCGAGACCGCGGTTCTCGAAGGCACTGCCTATACCCTGGCCCTGCTGCTCGTAGCGGCGTGCCTTTCCGGACTCTGGACCATGCCCCCCGATGCCCTGGCAAACTGCCTCGGCGGAATCGGCATTGTGCTCGTCGCCTTCGGCGTCTTCTCCATCGCCGTTTTCGGCTGGCCTCAAGGACGCATGGTGGGCGGCATCCACCCGAATGCGTTCGGCGGAATCATGCTTGCGGCATTTGTGACATCGCAGTTCCGCCGGGGATATCCGATGATGGCCGTGAAGGCTGTCTCGCTGGTCCTGGCTGCGGCGGTGAGCTCGCGCTTCGCCGTGATCGGATGCATCCTAGCCTACCTCATCTTCGAACTCAGCGCGCGGCCGTTCGGGTCCCGCACGGCGTTGATGGGTGTCGCTATCGTCACCTGCCTGATCCTGGTTGCGACTGTATTCAAGGATGTCCTTGCTCTCGACGATCCCTCCCGAAATCTCGATTCCGGCTTTACCGGCCGGGACGATCAATGGGCCCGCGCGCTGGAGGCGATCTCCGAAGCTCCCTTTGGTCTCGGATTCAAGCGGCCCCCCGTCGAGGATGCAGGCCACAACGGTTATCTGCGCTGGCTGCTCGAGTTCGGCGTCCTCGGTGGAAGCCTTGCGATCGCCGCAACTCTCGCCATCACGCTCAGCGCGATCGTCGAAATCTTCCGCATGCCGGACACGGTGCCTGATCTGCGTCGCCTCGGCGCGGCGCGCGCGGCCGGGCTCGTGGCCGTCACGTTCGCGTCGTTCTTTCAGCCGCAATTGTTCAATCTCGGCGACGTCCACGGCGTCACCGTCATCCTGATGCTGTTCTCGTTGAGGATCGGCTCGCGAAGCTCCGGCGAGGGGCCGTTCGTCCCGGCCGCCAGGCGTCCGAGCCAGACTATCAAGGACACCACATCGCCGTCGGCACAAGATAACATCATCAAACTATCACACGTTCCCATTAGACAGCCCTGCTAGCTCATGGGGACACGGGTTCAGGTTTCATGCGGGTTCTGCGGGTGTTGGACAGTCTCGATCCGGCAACCGGCGGGCCCCCCAGCGTCTTCAGTGCGGCCGTCGTCTCGACCGCCGCGGCGGGCGCCACGATCGAGTGCCTGACCCTTCGTCCGACCAACGCCGATGTCACGACCTTTCCCGACCACCAGCGGCTCGTCGCCAACGGCATCAAGGTGCATGTGGCCCGCGACTTTCTCGCCGCCTGTGCGTTGATCTACCGACGCGCGAGGGATTTCGACGTCATCCATGTCGACGGCTGCTGGGTGCCAATCAGCATCGTCGCGGTGCTGATCGCCAAGATCAGAGGGCGATGCAGCGTCGTGACGCCGCACGAGACGCTGACATTCGAAGAGCGCCGCAGAACAAGGTCTCGCGTCCGCGGCCTTATCAAGCAGGCCCTCACCCGCTATTATCTGGTGCTGGCAGGCTGCATCGTTCATTCGTCCGGTTTGGAGCAGCGGGACTCGCCGCCTCATCGCAACTCCATCGTGATTCCGCATCCGGTTTTCGACGGCGCGGCTCCCGTTTCGGTCCGCTCCGGCCTTGTCGCGCCGCCGGAAATCCAGCTCGGCTACCTCGGGCGGTTTCACGCCAAGAAGAACCTCGAGAACATCGTTGGCGCGGGCGCCCGGACCGGCGGCGTGCGACTGCACCTCGCAGGAAGCGGACCTGATGCCTATGAGCGAGCCCTGAAGTCGCTCGCGGACGGCAGCGACAATTTGCACTGGCTCGGCTTCCTGAAGAAAGAGCGGCGGGAGAAGTTCTTCCGCGACATCGACTTTCTGGTGCTTGCGTCGGAATATGAGTGCTTCGGAATGGCGGCGGCGGAAGCCATGGTCCGCGGCATTCCCGTCATCGTCACCGAGAGGGTCGGCGTGACCGACGACGTCAGGGCGACCGGCTGCGGATTGGTCGTTGCGGTCGGGACCGAGCCGCTGATGGAAGCGTTCGAATGGTGCACGGGCCTGACTGCCGAGCAATACGGCGCGCTACAATCCAAGGCGCTGGTCGCGGCCGCCAGATACTCATACGCGGCGCACGGCCGATCGCAGGTCGGCGCCTATCGTCGCATGCTCGAGCTTCGGCAGCCCCGGCGACCGGTTAGGTAGATATGTTACATTGGGCGAACATGATATGATACATCGCAACGCAGCCGGCCGACATGGCGCGCTGTCCTTCGAACCATCGACGGTGATCCGGATGCTGCGCCCAGCCCGGAACGCTGCCGGGTCGCGCGCGCATGGCAGGGCGCAAGCTTCCGGTCACCGGCCGGCGCGGGTTGGAAAGGCCCCCTTGTCATGTCTCTCGCGGTAGTCATTCTGACATTCAACGAGGAACGGCATATCGGCCGGGCACTCAGCTCGGTTGCTGATTTTGCGAGCGAGCTGTTCGTGATCGACAGCTTCTCCACCGATCGGACGGTGGAGATCGCCAAGGCTCACGGCGCCGTAGTGATCCAGCATCCTTTCATCAACTACGCCAAGCAGTTTCAATGGGCTCTGGACAACGCCCCAATCGCGGCGGACTGGATCATGCGGCTCGATGCGGACGAGGTCATCGAACCGGACCTGGCGGAGCGCCTGCGCACCGACCTGCCCGCCCTGCCGAAACACGTCGTCGGCATCAACCTCAAGCGCAAGCACATCTTCCTGGGCCGATGGATCCGCCACGGCGGACGCTATCCGCTCGTGCTGCTGCGGATCTGGCGGCGCGGCCACGGTCGTATCGAGGATCGCTGGATGGACGAACACATGATCTTGTCAGGCGGCCAGACAGTGACCATCGAAGGCGGCTTTGCCGACCACAATCTCAAGGACCTGACGTTCTTCACCGACAAGCACAACAAATACGCGACGCGCGAGGCGATCGACGTGATCAACCAGCGCCGCGGCCTGTTTCGGCGCGACGTGGATCTCGTCGCGGAAGAAGGATCGCGGCAGGCCGCGCTGACGCGCTGGATCAAGGAGAAGCTCTACAACCGCATCCCTTATCAGATCAGCACGCCGGCCTATCTGTTCTATCGCATGGTGTTCCGCCTCGGATTCCTCGACGGCAAGGAAGGCATCCTGTACCACTGCCTGCAAGGATTTTGGTATCGGCTGCTGGTCGGCGCGAAGATCGACGAACTCGAGCGGGCCCTGGAGGGGATCGAGGATCCCGCAGCCATGCGAGCGGAAATTCAACGCCGCACCGGGTTCGCGCTGGATGTTTGAGGTCTGTCGCGCGCGGTCCTGACAGAAGCGGGATTGACCGATATTCGCGGGCGCCGCTGAACATCTCGAGCCTCACCGCGCGCGATCGAAGACCGCGCTCGAACTTCAAATCCGCCGAGCGCAATCTTCACCCCTCGTCCAAAATGAAATGTGCACCCGGAAGGACCGGGTGCACATCCATGCTCGAGACGTGATGGAAGGTCGGACGACTTACTTCGCGCCGACCTTGCCCGTGCAGGCACCGGTCGCGTCGTTCAGCGGACGGAGGTTGTCGTCGCTGAGCAGCGCGTAGACTTCGTTCAGCCAGACGCCGGGAACCTGGGCAAAGCCGTTGGATTCGATGATGGCCTTGTAGCCGCCGGTGCCGTAGAGGGTGTACACGAACTCGAGCAGCTGCACCGGGATGTTGTTGCCGGTGTTGTAGCACTGGTACAGTTCGAGCCAGGAGAAGCCGGCGATCGGGTAAGCCGCCTTCAGAACCGGGTTCGGCACGACGCCCTGCAAGCTCCACGCGAGCGGGTTGCCGCGCGTGGTGCTGTCGAACACCGGCGTGACCGAGCTCATGGCAGCGGTCGTCGCGGCGACGGTCGGAGCCACGAAGGTCGGGGTGCCGGTGGAGTTGGTGCTGACGTCGAACTCGTTCTGCAGGTTGGCGGCCTTCGGACCGGTTGCGGTGATCGGCTTGGCGAAGTCAGGCGACACGTAGCCGATGGCGCCCGGAGTCGACTGGACCTTGTTGACCAGCGACTGGCTGCCGTTCGCACCGGAGTTGGTGAACGCCGCCCCGGCCGGAGTCGGGTTCGCGTTCGAGCAGACGGTGGTGAACTGATCAGGCCAGTTGACGGTGTTGGCGCCGCGCGGCAGAGCCGGGCAAGTCGTCTGGTCACCCCACGGGAAGGCGTAGGAGACGGTCACCGGAGGGGTCGATTCATCCGGGCCGGTGACGGCGCGGCACTGCTCCTGCAGCGCGTTGGTCAGCAGGAAGGTCGTGCCGCTGCCATCGAAGCGATGCACGACGGTGATCTGCCCGTTGCCCATCGCGACGCCGCCGTTCAGCGAGGTCAGAAGCGGGTTATTCCACTTCGTGATCTTGCCGGCGAAGATGCCACACACCGCCTGACGGCTGAGGTTGATCGCGCTGCTCGAGCCGGTCACGGCGCTGCCGTGTTCCGCCAGGTTGGTGCCCGTGGCATCCTGGCCGTTGAGGATGATGGCGACCGAGCCGGCAACCGCCGGAATCTGGATGAGATTGCCGAACTTGCTGCCAGGACCGCCCGTAGCATTCCAGGCTGTCTGGTCGGCCAAGTTCCAGACGTCGTCGCTGCCGGAATAGTGATAGCCGAATGCCGGATTGTAGGGATAGGTCGGGATCACGCTCGAGGTGTAGGGAATCGAGGTGGTGATCGGACTCGTCAGCGTGGCGTTTGAGTTCGACTTGATCGCGGCCTTGCCGTTGCCGGAGCCGGTCGGAGCATAATAGAACCAGAGATAGTTGCGGCTGGCGGTGCCGAACGGAGCCGACGGGCAGTTCGGGTTGATGTCGTACCAGCCCGGACCGGTCGTGTTGCCGTACCCGAGCGGATGGAAGTTGCAGTCCTGCAGCTCGCGATACACGATCGACGGGAAGGTCGCGCCGCCGCCGATGATGTTGATCGAGAAACCGGGATTCGTGTACGGGTCAGGCGAACCGGCGGGGTGGCTGCTGCCGGCGGCGAACGCCGAGGTCGACCCAAGGCACGCCAGGGCGGCCGAGGCCATGAGCAGACGAGTCATAGTTTTCATTACGATCTCCTGAGCAAAAAGCGTTCGATGAACTCGACGCGTTCCCGAGCCAAGCGTCGTTGCGCTTCGGGTGCCGGCACCATAGAGACGATATGTGATAACCATGTTTTGATTTTGTGATTTATGTTATTGTGAACGTTACTCACCGCAACCCGAGCGCGCCGGCGCCAATCACCAGCAATCGATTGCGCCATCAATCGGATACGCCATCAATCGGAGAGCGAACGGCGAAGAATTTCCGGGCGCAGGAAAATTGTCGAGCGCCGGATCGGCAAGTCGCGCCGCTTCTCGTTTCCATGGGCGAACACATCTCGTGACGAGCAGGCGCACCCTATCGCGCCAGCTCGTCGCCAACGAATTATCGCGTCGGCGCGGCTTGCCCTGACGCCGTTTCGTCGAAGCGCTGGATACGTGCCTCCGCGCGCAGCTTCTCGATCAGATCTGACTGCGCCTGCTGGGCCATCTGATCACGCAGACGGTCGCTGATTTGATCGAAATCAGGGATGCTGGGCGCGCGCGTATCCACAACTTTCACAAGATGCCAGCCGACCTTTGTCTTGATCGGTTCCGACACCTTGTCGTTTTCCAGCAGCGGAATGACTTCGGCGAACTCCTTGCCGAGGCCGTTCAGTGCGACATAGCCCCGATTGCCGCCATTCGCCTTGGTGCTCGGATCGTCCGACAACTCCCGCGCGACCGCTTCGAAAGCTTCGCCGTTCGCGATGCGTTGACGCGCGTTTCTCACCTTTTCCTCTGCGGCCTTTGCAGCAGATTCGCCTCCAGCACCCTGGAACAGAAAATCGAGGACGAAGATGTGATACTGCCGATCGGTCGACATCTTGGCGATCAACTCGTCGTATTTCTTGCGAACGGCCCGATCGTCGGCGACTGCATCGCGACCGGCGATCCTGATCACCTGTTCGGAGATGACGCGGTTGCGGACGAACTCGAGCCGGGTGCGAATCTCCGCTTCATCCAGCGCGCTCTTGTCCGCAGCCGACGCAACCATGAGCGTGTTGATCAGATATTTGATGACCTCGTCGCGGCGCCCTTCCTGCTGAGGCCCCAGGTTGCGTCCCATTTCCTTGTCTGCGGCACGGACGTCGCTCTCGCGAATCTCGATGCCGTTGACGCGGGCGATCACGGGATCGCCGGACTGTTCGGCCGATTGCAGCGCGCCGGGAGCAGAAACACACAAAGAGACCGCCAGAGCCGTGGACATGACGAGCCGCTTCAAGACGAGACGATGCATGTTGCTGGTTTCCCTTCAGAGTCCTGCATTCTGGGCGAAAGCCCGTCCGATATGTTATGATAATATAACTCGGCGCGCCCTTAGACTAGACGGATGTAACACATCAATGATCATACGCGGACAAATCGATGACGCGCTCTTTACGCCCCACGCGCCTGTCAAAATCCGACAAGGTTGTCCTGCTATCCGTGTTGCTGAGGGGAACCGGAAAACTCCGCGCCCAGTGCGGCTCCGGAGCGCACCGGCAACGGCAATCAGGAGATCACAGCTGGTGCGTTCGGCAATCTTGAAACCGATGCTCTCGCTCGGACTTGCGAGCGTGATCGCCTGCCTGTCGATCGCACAGGGGGCCGCACAGCCGGCGATATTCTGGTTCAATGACCCCGTCGGTCCCGACGATACCGTCCTCGTCACCGGCGCCGAGCTGGGCGATGTGACGCAAGTGACGGTCGGCCGCATTCCGGATCGCGAGTCAGGTGGTGTCGATACATCGATGCTGACCGTGCCGGTCCTGCAGGTTTCGCCGCAATCCCTGAAATTCACCGTTCCGCGCGAATTCGAGAGGGGAATCTATCAGTTCACCCTGACCGCTTCGCGAAAGACACTCTCCGGCCGCCTCAATCTGCCCAATGTCTATTGGGTTCAGGGATCGCTGGGAGACGCGGTCACTCCGGACGGATCGATCCAGCTATTCGGGCGCAATATCGTTCGTCGCGCCGAACATGCGAGCCTTGACTTGACGCCGGTGAGCGGAGCCGCGACGATCGCTGCAACGTTCGAGGGGGGCGACAGTTGGCGCGGCAGGTTCTCGCTGCCGGCGAATATATCTCCCGGCACCTATCGGCTTCGCCTTTCCAACGGCGCCGGCGGAGAGCACGAGCGGGTCGACGCCGGGACCATCGAAGTCAAACGCAGCCCGGCAGTGACCGCGCAGGAGTTCGACGTGCGCGCCTATGGCGCCAACGGGGACGGGGCTGCAAACAGCACACGCGGCATCGTAAACGCGATTGCGGCAGCCGAGCGAGCCGGCGGCGGCACCGTGTATTTTCCCCGCGGGCGCTACATCGTGATCGAAGGGTTGGTCATACCGCCCAATGTCAACCTCAGGGGCGAAGCAACGGACCTTGTCAACCTCGTCTGGCCGGATTTCGCCAGCCCGCCCGAGGCACTGATCCGCGGCACCAGCCGTTTCTCAATCGAAGATATGACGCTTTATGCATCCAATCATCGTCACGTCATCGCCGGAGGTTTTCTCGACGGGGACCGACCGGCGCCCGATGCATCGGACATTAGGATCAGGCGCGTACGTATCCGCGCCTCTGCCTTTCGCGGGCCGTTCGACCTCGAGGCGACCTTCCGCCGCATGTCAGACATCAACCGCCAGTTCCCCTACTCCGGCCCCGATACGATCAGATTGAGCGGCGACCGGCTGGAGCTGTCGGATTGCGACGTGGCGGGCACCGGACGCTCGCTTTATCTGTTCAAGGCCAGCAATGCGGTCGTCGCCCGCAATATCCTCGTCAACGGACGTTTCGGGTGGTATTCGATCACGGGCTCCAGCCGCGTGGTGTTCGAAGACAATCAGGTCACCGCCGGCGACCTCCAGGGTAACGGTGGCGGCATCAACACCTTGTCCAACGCGGTCAGCGCCTCTGAAAACGTCTATGTCGGCCATAACAGCTTCAAAGGCATTTACGGACTGGACCGCGAGGCGATGACCACGGACGGCCCGGGAGGATATTATTATGGACATGCGAAAACAGGGGGAGCGCAGCAAGTCCTGCTGCGCGATCCGCCTGTCCAATATCCCGTCAGTTCTGATTGGACCGGCGCAGCGCTCCTGGTCGTCGACGGCACGGGCGCCGGAGAGGCCGCCCGCGTTGCGAAATTCGAACGAGACCCGACATCCTCGCAGATCGGGCTCCGTCTCGACCGCACGCTGCAGGTCGCGCTCGATGCCACGTCGACCATCACGGTGGTCCAGGCGCGCCAGAACTATCTCGTCGTCGGCAATCAATTCGAGGACTGCGGGGTCGCGGCGCAAAGCTATGGGACCGGCCTGAACCACGTCATTGCCGACAATACCTCACATCGAACCGGAGGGTTCTTTGCGATCGGTCTGTTCTACAACCACTTCCAGCCAAGCTGGCAGGTGCAGTTGCTGAACAACCGCATCGTCGAAGGCAACATCTATCGTGCCGGCGCCAGCAGGAGCGTTTTGTCGGAAGAGTCCGCGATCGGCGTGCATGCCTATCGCACCGACATCAAGCCAGGATCGCCGCCTCTCGTGCGCGCCATCATCTTGCGAGGCAATCGCCTTGAACAGGACGCTCACATCGAGATCAAGGGCTCGCTTCCAAACGCCCACGGCGTGCGTGACGTCGTCATAGAGGACAATTTCATCGGCGCCTCGCGGGTCGGCCTGACAATCGACGACGGCGTGACTTCCGCGATCGAGCGCCGCAATGTGATCGAGCGCAGGATCGGCAGGTAGCCGGCCGACGCTCGACCATCACCGTGCCTTACGCTGTCGCAGGTGCACATAGAGCAACGCGAGGCTCAGACCGTGTCCCGTCACCTCGCCGGCCAGCAGCGCGTAAATGCCGAACCATCCGATCGCCGCGTAGCTTGCGATCGTCCCGACCAACGTGCTGATCGCGATGGCTTTTGCGCCGGCGACATAGTCACCCATCGCAGCGGTACCCTGCATCATGATCGTCACCATCGAGATAATGACGATCGTAGGCGCATAGGCCATCAACAATTCGGCCGCTCTTGCCAAGTTGTCTTGCGGGATCAGCGGGGCCGCCATGCCGACTACGAACATCGCCGCCGCAAAAAAAATGGCCGTGGCGATCGCCAGCTTCTGGGCCTCGCATAGGGTGCGGAGTCCGGGCGATTCCTCTTGCTTCAGTTTCTGGACGAGGCCAGGAAAATCAACGCGCATGATGAAGCCGACCAGCATCGTCGTGGCGACAACGGCCTGCTTGGCGTAGACGAACAGAGCGGTGCTTTCCGCGCCGAGATAGACGGTGCTCATGACGAGCTGGGCGCGCAGGATCAGCTGACCTGGCACGAACTGCGACACCAGAGCCGCTCCATCCAGAAACGCCTGCCTGACCCCGGATAGGCCAGGTCGCCGAAACCGAATTCGCTGTCCGACGCGCTTCAACGCCACCCACTGCGCAGCGACGGTCAGGACATAGCCAAGCGAGAACGCCGATCCCAGAATGCCACCCGCAACCGGCGGCGGCATGTTCACAGCGAGCACGAGTGCCAACGCGGATGTTGCGAAGGCGAGCGAACCCGTTATCCCGCTCACTCCGCTCAGCCGCCGTCCATCCAGCATCCCGACCGCGTTGCAGGTCCAGACCGCCAGTCCGGGAATGATCGACATCAGATAGTATCGCGAGAACAGGTCGGCGGCGAACCCGAGTGCATAGACGATCGCTCCCGTCGCAAGCGCAAGAGCGATGCCTCCCCGGACGACGACCGTAGCCCAGAATACGGGCCATATCTCTTCGTCGCTCGCATCGTCATCCGCCAGACCGGCAATCCGACGCGCCAGGGTCGTGGTCGAACCGGCATCGATCAGGAAGATGCTCAACATCGCGAACGAAAACAGCGTGCCGAAGCTCGAGAGCAGCTCGAACGCGCCTCGCGCCACCAGCCAAGTCTGGACCACAAAGATCGCGCCCTGCCCGAGTCCATATCCGCCAACGAGTAAGACGACGTTGATCAGCCGCACTCGTTGCGAGCGCCTGCCCGCCGATCGCGCGTCATCGCGGCGGACAACATCGGCCGACAAGCGTTCCGTGCCAGCGCCGGTTTCGGCAACGATCTGTCTGCGCATCGATTCCTCTATCCGCGCCTCGTCGCCCCGCCAGCTTCAATCGCGACGACCACGAGCAGACGCAGCGACCACCGATACCCTCGCCTTGAACGGGGACAACATAACACAGTTATGATGCATCGAAGACAAATCGGTGATTACGCAAAGTATTCGCTGCCGTCCATTTGCAAGCGCGTAGCACACCAAACAAGCTTGCGCTGCCGATGAACTGCATGTTATTTACCATCATGTGAGTTTAACGTTATACATCACATAACGCGAATGAAGTGAGACAGACGATCATGAAGCGTGCTCTTGTCTGCGGCGCCGGCGGTTTTATCGGCAATCATCTCGTCTCACGGCTCAAGCGCGAAGGATACTGGGTGCGCGGCGCGGACCTGAAATATCCAGAATACAGCGCGACCGAAGCCGACGACTTCGCGATCGTCGATCTGCGCGATCCCGCAAGCTGCCGCGCCATCATCGATTGCCGTTTCGACGAGATTTATCAGCTCGCGGCCGACATGGGCGGTGCAGGCTACATTTTCACCGGCGAAAACGATGCACACGTGATGCACAATTCGGCGACGATCAATTTGAACGTGCTCGACGTCGCCAGCAAGCGGAACTGCAAGCGCATTTTCTATTCCTCTTCTGCCTGCATCTACCCGGAACACAACCAGAAGGATCCGAGCGCTCCCGTCACGTCGGAAGCCAGCGCCTACCCGGCCAATCCCGACAGCGAATATGGATGGGAAAAACTGTTTAGCGAGCGCCTCTACCTCGCCTATCATCGCAATCTCGGGATGGATGTCAGGGTCGCCCGCTATCACAACATCTTCGGTCCGCTGGGGACCTGGACCGGCGGCCGCGAAAAGGCGCCGGCGGCGATCTGCCGCAAGGTTGCGGAGGCACGGGACGGCGATACGATCGAGATCTGGGGCGACGGAGAGCAGACCCGATCGTTCCTCTTCATCGACGAATGCATCGAGGGAACCCTCCGCTTGATGCGCTCGAACTTCCTGGGACCGGTGAACATCGGCTCCGAAGAAATGCTGACGATCAACCAGCTTGCCGACATGGCGATGATCATCGCCGGCAAGACACTGCGCAAGCGTCACATCCCCGGGCCGATGGGCGTTCGCGGCAGAAATTCCGACAACCAGCTAATCCGCAGAGTGCTCGGCTGGGAGCCGTCGCAGCCTCTCGTCGTCGGACTGGAACAGACCTATCAATGGATCGACGGCCAGGTGAACGGCAAGAACGAGGTCGACAGCATCGCAGCCTGATCGACCTGAAGGTCTAGGAAGCGGGCATCCGGCGGGGCTGATCGGTGCGTATCTTCGTATGTGACTATTCGGGCCATCCCTTCCAGGTCCAGCTCAGCCGAGAGCTCGCGCGCCGCGGCAATACGGTCGTGCACAGTTACTTCTCCGACTTCCAGACGCCCAAGGGGCGGCTTCAGGTCGAGCCGGGCGACCCGCAAGGTCTGGAGATCGCGCCGCTCTCGTTTGGCAAGCCGTTCAAGAAATACGGCCTCGTCAAGCGGCGCTTTCAGGAGGTCCGGGTCGGAAAGGCGCTCGCCGAACGCATCGCGACGTTCAAGCCGGACGTCGTGATCGGATGCAACCTGCCCATCGATGCGCTGGACAAGGTCGTCGGGTTGTGCGCGCGGAAGGCTTATCCCTTCATTTTCTGGCAGCAGGACATCTACAGCAAGGCAATTCAGGATCTGCTGGGCGCGCGGCTCGGCATCGCCGGCCGCCTGATTGGACGATATTATCAGTTCCTGGAGCGCTGCGCTGCCAATCGCAGCTCTGCCGTGGTCGTCATCGCCGATGATTTTCGCGAGACGCTCGAAAAGGAATTCGGCGTCCGCGGTGACCGCATTCATACGGTCGAGAACTGGGCTCCGCTCGACGAGATCGCGCCGCGGCCGAAATCCAACGAATGGGCCCGCAGCCAGGGCCTGAGCGACTGCGACGTGGTGCTCTATACCGGGACGATCGGCCTGAAGCACGATCCCAAGCTCATTCTGGAAGCGGCGAAGTCCCTGGCCGGTCGTCCGCGCACGCGCATCGTCGTCACCTCCGAAGGACCGCACGCCAGCTGGCTCGCACAGGAGGCCAAGAGCATCCCGGGCGAGCCGCTGCTGGTGCTGCCGTTCCAGGCCTTCGAACATTATTCGGACGTGCTCGGCGCAGCTGACGTCCTGATCGCCGTGCTCGAACGCGACGCCGGCACGTTCTCGGTCCCCTCCAAGGTCCTGAGCTATCTCTGCTCAGGGCGGCCGATCGTGCTAAGTGCGCCGCTCGAAAACCTTGCTGCGCGCATCGTCACCCGAGCCAATGCAGGATATGCGGTCGCGGTCGAAGACATTCCAAGCTTCGTCGGCGCGATCCACGGACTGCTGGACAGCCCGGAAAAGCGGACGACCCTCGGCGCCAACGGACGCGCGTTTGCCGAGAGCACGTTCGATATCGCAAAGATCGCCGATCGGTTCGGCGCGATCATAAGCTCGGTTCAAGCAAGCAACTAGAATGAGCCTCTGAAGACCGGATTGGACATGCCCGGCACGCCGCTCATCATAACCGCCCTCTCGGAGTTGCCACGGCGCCTTGGACGCGTGACGAGCAGCGGGGTCTATGTTCCCCAAATCGACGGCCTGCGGTTCCTCGCCATCATGCCAGTGCTGATCTTCCATGCCGGGCTGCGAGGGGCGAGGATCTCGTCCGATCCGGCCGTCAACGAGGCATTGTTGTCGGCATGGCTTCCGATGGGCGGTCTTGGCGTCTCGCTCTTCTTCTTCATCAGCGGCTACATCATTTCCTACCCGTTTCTCTCGAACAGAGCTCCGCAACTTTCGCACTTCTACAAGCGTCGCCTGCTGCGCCTCGAGCCGCCCTACATCGTGGCGATGCTCGGTTGCTTCCTCGTTCTCAGCCTCTACACCCCGTCGCGCGCCCCGAATTTCGATTACACCCAGGCCCCGCTTTGGCAGAGCCTAGTCGCGAGCCTGACCTACACGCATGGCATCATCTTCGGGCAGAGCCCCAAGCTGAACCCGCCGGCGTGGTCGCTCGAGCGCGAAGTGCAATTCTATCTCATCGCACCCTTCGTCATGTATGCCTATCTTCGGGTCGGAAGCGAGCGCGCACGCATCGTGCTCGGCGCCGCGATCTGCCTTTCGCTCCTGGTCCTCGGCGAGGTGATCAAGAACGAACTCGTCCGTGAAAATCCGCTGCGGCATACGTTGCTGGCCGAAAGCTACGGATTCTTCCTGGGCATTCTTGTCTGTGACTGGTCGATGCGCGTTCGCCCCTTTCAACTGTCCGCCATGCGTCGGTTCGATTTGTGTCTTGTCATCGGCTATGCCGGCCTGCTGATGACCGGCGTATTCGATCCCCGGATCGAAGATCTCAGTGCCCTGAGGCCCGAACCGGCCGTCGCGGCCGGCATCGCCAATTCTTTGGTCCGCGCCGGCTGCATCCTGCTGATCTTCGTCGGAGCTGCGCGCGGCGAGATCGGGCGGCGCATGCTGAGCTGGCCCTGGCTCACGCTCATCGGCGGGGCCTGCTATTCAATCTATCTAGTCCATCTTCCGCTGATGCATTTCGGGGCGGAGATCATTGCTCGGCTGGTACACCTCGACTCCCTGATGCTTTCGACCCTGCTCTGCTGGATGGTTCTCATCCCCGCGAGCATCGTGGCCGGGCTGCTCTTCTACGTCCTCATCGAACGTCCCTGCATGCGCCCCGACTGGCCTCGCGAACTCGCCGACGCCTTTCGTTTCCGCCGCCACCGCCTGCATTCGCCGCCGCTGCCGACCTCGACACACCGGCCCGACCCGACCGCCGCCAGCTGAACCGAAATGCGAAGCGCTGACACGACATCAAACGGTCATGGCGCGCGTGCTACGCGAACGTCTCGTCACTATCGCCGCTCGCAGATGCCCTTGGCACGAGATCGCCGGATCATTGACGCGAGGAGGCCGTCATACATCGCTATCTGAAATATCTCCGCGCGATGTTCAGGCCCGCCTTCTGGCCCGCGCTGCGCCGCCGTGTCATGCCCGCGCTTGAGCACGGCAGGCTGCTTGACGACATCAAGGTCGGCAGCCTGATCGATGTCGGCTCCAATCGCGGCCAGTTCGCCCTGCTGGTGCGCGACCGCTTTCCGAGCGCGCCGATCCACGCGTTCGAACCGCTGCCGGCAGAAGCCGATGTCGTGAAATCCGTGATCGCGGCGCCCCTCATTTGTCACACGCTGGCGCTCGGTGCGTCCGCCGGCGAGGCCACATTCTACGTGACCTCCAAACGCGACAGCTCCTCGCTGTTCAAGCCGGGCGCCGTGCAGACGGCGGCAAGCGGCATCACCCTGACCTCGGCGACCAAGGTGCGCGTCGCGCGCCTGTCGGAAGTCATTGACATCAAGACATTGCCGCGCCCGATTCTGATGAAGATCGACGTGCAGGGCGGCGAACTCGACGTTTTGAAGGGCGCGGAAGACGCGCTGCAGCTGATCGAGGCGATCTATACCGAGGTCTCGTTCGTCACGCTCTATGAAGGCCAGCCCTTGGCGAGCGAGATCACGACCTTCCTCCACGGACGCGGCTTCGAGCTGCGCGGCGTCTACAATCACTTCTTCGCCGCGGGCGTCGGTCCGACCCAGGCGGATTTTCTGTATGTGCGCGGGGCGCCGTCCGATTCCGTCAAGCACCGCACGACAGGATCAGCAGCGAGCCTGCTGCAGGAGCCGGCCTGAGCGGTCGCATCGGCTAACTTCGGAGGCAGGGTCTCACGCATCGTGGCGGGGGGGGATCTGCGTTGTTGCGCGCACAATCCTGCCGCGTGCCATAATCCTGGGCCGGCGGCGGCCAGCGCTATTGCTGGCCATCCTTATCCTTCTTGTCTTCGCTACTGCCCTGCGCGGCCGGAGTCGTGTTCTGGGACGACGCGGCGCCGCCCGCCGCGGCGCCCGAACCATCGCCGCCACCATAACCCACCACCTCGACGATGAAGACCGATGCCGGGTTGCTGTTGCCGCTGGCGGTCGGCGTATCAGACGTTTGGGTCGACTTGGTCGCGCTGTTGCCTGAGGTCGCCGACCCGACACTCTGCACCGAGATGGTCGGAATGCCGGTCGTCGTGCCCTGCACCGAGTTGTTGCTGGCGTTTGCGACGACGGGCGCGACCACGACCAGGTTGCCGGACGAGCGCACACCGGCCGTGCCGAAATCGATGGTGCCGCGCGGCGCCAGAAGATAGGTGTTCGAGGATTTGGCCAGACGGGAGGCTTTCAAGGTCGCGATGCCGGCGCCCGTCACGAACCCGCCGAGATCGACTGATTGGTAGTCGTTGCGATCGAACAGGACCTGGAGCGGCGGCAACGACAGCGTCGTCTTGGAACCGCGTCCAGCGTCGAGATCGCCGTTCGAGCTCCACATCAGGATATCGCCGCCTTGCGTGGTGAGCACGCGGCTCGAATTCACCCGCACGCTCTGGTCCGTGAAAGTGTTGATGGCGCCGCCGCCGAGCGTGAGGATGCCGATGTCGCTCAGCTTGAGTTTGGCGTTCGTCTCACTCGCGAGCGAGCCGACGACGATGTTGCCGCCCGGCCCGAAGATCGAGATGTCACCGCCGAGCTTGGTCTGGATGGTGGAATGGAGGAGATTGAGGTCGCCCGTCTTCACGATCGAACTGCCGTCACTGGACGAATAGCCGAAGCTCGCCGGGAACATGGTCTCGACCGCCTGATAGCCGCGCGGAAGCGCGTCCTTGCCCTGAGTGCTCTGCGCGACGGCCTTGAGCTCGGCGAAAAAGACCTGGTCGAGGAAAACGTGCTGAAGCTGATCCGGCAGGGCCTTGAAGGCCGCGATCGGGTCAGAATCCGCAGGTTTGCCGATCCGCGTCAGAAACGCTCGCAGTTCATCAACATAGTTGTGTGCCACATTGGCGTTGCTTGCAGGATCGACATAGGTCTTGAACACCCCATCGTAATTGATGCCTTTGCTCACGCCGAACATTGCAACGATGTCGGCGCCCTTCGAGCTGAGCAGGTCATTGCGGCGAGCAGACGGGCTGTTGTACGGCCCCAGCAGCGCCGAATTGTACATGCCCGTCGGACCGCCGTTGGAAGTTGGCATGACGAAGGCGTTGCCAACCGGGCTGGTGCTGGAATTGCCGACCGAAGCTATCCCCTGCTGTGCCTGGATTTCCGTCGTCGTGTTGTGGGCTGCAGGTACGAACGGGCCGAGGTCGCCGCCGGCCTGGACGACAAGGAAACCTGGACCGGCAACCTGGATGCCGCCCGCCGCGTTCAAGCCCGTATAGCTGATGTTACCACCGGCAACGATACTGCTGACGTCCGATGAATTGATGTTCTGCACGATCACGTTGAGATCTGTGATGTCTCCGCCAGCGTAGATCGCCGCGGGCCGGTTGATCTCGACGCGAACCAACGCCGTGACCACGTTGTTGTCGTTGACCACGGTGCGCCCGCCGGCGACAATGTTTCCGGTCTGAGCCACAATCCTGGCGATATTGTCGTCGTTCTGATGGGCGAGCACGACGCTACTGGACCCGCCGCCGTAGCTCGGATCTCCGATGTGGGTGCCGTACCAGGCGTTGGGCCGGAATGGATCAAACGCCTTGTCGAGCAGTGCCGGCCCGGCTGAAATATACGGCCTCAGCTGCTTGGCTGGGTCATAGCCAAAGGTCAAGTCGATCGAGCCGCTGGCCAGCAGTTGAAACTCACCGTTTTCCGATCCGCTCAACACCATGCCCGGCTGCGGACTGATTGATGCTGTGTTTGGCAGAGACAAGCCTGTCGTAACAATGTCGCCTCCGAGAGCGATCGCCTCGAAGCTGGCAGGAAACACCGTCGATGTGCTCGAATTAATTCCGGTGGGCGCTATACCGATTGTGACGTTGCCAGCAGTGGATAGCAGGGTTGCGCCGCTCTGCGGACCGTAAGTATCCATATAGACCGCTGTCGTATTTCCGGCCGGATTTGCGGCGCTGCTGGCTTGCTGATGCGAGGCCGCCGGGTTGATCGGGCCGTCGACCGATATCCCCGCTCCCGCCCTTACCTGGATCATTCCAAGGTCAACGGCCAACACAGGCAGATTGTCGACCAGCACGGCGGCCTTGTTGCGGTCTATGCCTGCCCATGCCAGCTTCTCGCTCGTAGCGCCGATCGAGCGGCCCGCCACGACGGCTCCATGGCCGGCTCCTTCATAGAACGATCCTCCGAGGACGTCCCGTCCGGCGCTGACAACCATGTTGCCGCTATCATAGACATGCGTCACCGGCGTATTCGACGCCGACAAGCCGCCGCTGACACGTCCCGTCGTCGGTAACGACACCGAGACGTCGTTGATGTCGCGGCCGGCGACGACGGTCGCGTTGCCGCCGGCGCTCAGGATGCCTTGCTGGAAGCTGCTATATTCAATCCACCACGCGGTCTGCGACGCGATGGCCGATACGCCCGGCGCGAATACGCCCTGACCTCTGAGGCTGACCGAGGCTGCGGCCGCAATGTCGGCCGGTGTCAGCCCGGCGTCCGCGAGCAGCCACTGCTTGTAGAACTGATAACTCGTCTTGGCGGCCAGGCCTCCGGTCGACGGGTCGGTCACGGCGCTGTAGCCGACGATATCATTCTGTGCGGTGACGGCGACGTCCCCGCCCATATGCGGGAAAGCCGCCGCCGTCGGCGGCCCGTACACCGCTCCATCGCTCCCGTACATCAGCAATCTTGGCTCGAGAAAGAGCTGGCTCGGGTCCGCGCTTATATTGCCGATCGCGGTGCCGTTATATTGCGGATCGGGGAGCTTCGCCGTGTTGACGCCGGCCGCATAGATGACGCCGGGCGCGTCCTTGTTCGCAGTCGGGCTCGTCGTGTTGGGATCGCTGAGGAATACATCGTAGGCGGCGCTGACGCTGACACTGCCGGTCCCGGTTCGGACCATCGTCGGCAGGGTGACCGATTTCGTGCTGGTCGCGCCCGCACCGTTGTAAACCGTCTGATTGTACGACGTCTGTCCCGTCATGATGACGCTGGGGGTCCGGGACGTGTTGTCATAGGCCGTCACATATTTCGGATTGTAGATCGTGGTCTCGAGAGACCTGACCGCATTGGGATTGCCACTGGCCAAGTTAGCGCCTGCTGTGATGCGATAGCTCCAGGAGGCGGGATCCGTGACGGTGACGATGGTGGCGTTCGCGGTGCCGCAATTGGCCACACAAACGTTGAGCTGGTTGGGAAACAGGTCGGCTGCCGCCAGATCCGCGGAAGTCGGACTCGAAATGTTGGCGCTCGAGCGATACGGTGCGATCGGCGCGGCAACATTCGCATTGAGATAGTATTGATAGTGCGAGCCAGTCGTGTCGGGATCGATACCGCGAAGCGTATTGTTGTTGATATAGCTGGCCAGCGCCGCGCTGTAGTTTGTGTCGAGATAGTTGGCGAACTGGAAGAATCCGTCGGAGATCGAGCCGCCGATGATGACACTGTTCGTTGCGCGCAGGGTCAGCGCACCGGCTTCGATCGACGTCGTCCCGGTCCCATAATTTGCCGCCATCCGGTAGTCGAATGTGACATAGCTCTGTTGCGTCACATCGGCCGTGTCCTCGACGTGAACATATTTGCTGCCGTTGCCGCCATTGGGCTGCAGATTGTAGGCGGTGCCGGCCGCCAGGTTCCAGTTGCCCTTCACCGTGATGTTGCCGGAATTGATACTGGAATCCGAATTCACCAGCTCGACGCCTGGCCGCACGTGGACGACACCGGCACCGAGCCCTTGGGCCAACGGCGTGACCATCGCAATCAGCTTGCTGAACCCGTAGTCCTGACCGTTCAGGGTCGAACCACCCTGGCTGAAGACCTTGATCGCATCATTGATCTGACCGTGAGCGCCCTCAGGTGCGAACACCGCCGTATCGAGCGCTTTCGTCGAAGCGAAAGCGTTGGTCTGCGTCAGCACGAATGCGCCGGCCGTATTGGTCTTGCCGGTGAGGGACGACGTCTTAGCAACGGCCACGGCCGCGGCGCTGGACGGCGGCGCGCCGGTGTTCAGGAAGGCAACCGACGAAATGTTGGCGAAGGTTTTGCTGCTATTGGCTGCGATTCCGACCACCTTCAGGCCACCTGCGGTCACCACCGCATCCGCAAGCTTGGTGCCGTCGGCCGCAAAAACATGCGCCTGGATGGTGAGGTTGGTGTAGCCGCTGCCGGCGTTCGTGATCTGGATAGTCAGAGCGCCGCTCGCATCGGTGGTCGCGATCCCCTGCGCGCCAAGCCTCGTAACGTTCGAGCCGCCGTTCGTCGGAGTGTCGAATGTCACCTTGAGATTGGACAGGTTCGGGGTCAGCGTCAGCGGCGTGCCGCCCGCGCTCAGTGTCAACGGCGTCACCCCGTCGAGGCCCATGACCGCAATTGCACTCGATAGATCGCCGAAGGAATTGATGTTGACGAGGGGTGGCGCCTTGTAGCCGCTGCCGCCGTTGGTGACGGTGAACTGAAAGCCCGTAACGCCGGTCCAATTCCCCGTCGTGACCAGGTTGCCATTGGCATCATACGCATTGGCCGGATCGATCAGCCCGTCCCAGCCGAGCTTCGAGCCGTCGACACCATAATTGCTCGCCTTGGTGTCGATGGCGAGGAAGCCTTCGATAGCGACTGTGCGCGCGCCCGTGATGTGGACGTTGTTCGGACTGATCGCCGAAAGTTCGCTGCCGTTCGCATCGATCCCGACGATTTTCGCGCCGCCATTGCCGTCGACCGGCGCGCGGAACGTGACGGTGCCGCCGCTCAGGCCGCCCTTCGTGCCGCCAGAGACGTCGATCGTCATGCCGCTCTGCAAGCGGATCTTGCCCTTCGCCGCCCACGGAATCCCGACGGTGACATCGCCGCCCCGCTCGTCGGCATGCGACGTCGACGCATCAATCAGGCTGGTGCCTGCCAGCGTGACCTGGTTCGCGCCGTACAGGCTGACCTGCCCGCCAGCCTGTCCGGTGCCGTCTGCCGTCACCCCGTCATAGCCGCGCGCGTCGATCTTGCCCGCGAGGGTGATCTGGCCGAACTGCGCCGCCGGGTTTGCGTTGTCCCAATTGGTATCGTCGGCAGTGAGCACGACCGTGTGCGCCTTGAGCACGTGCCCGTTCGACAGAACGAGATTGCCGGTTCGGGTGTGGATGTCGATCGCACCGTCGAGGCCACCAGCCAGCAGCCTGTCGGCGAGCGGGTCGAGCCTGACATTCGGATCGAAGGTGCCGGCGAGTTGCAGGCTGTTCGCATCGACCTTGAAGCCGCCGCCGAGACCGTTCCCGCCGCGACCGAGGACCTGGCCCAGCAGAATGGCACGGCCCGCCGTCGTCGAAACCTGGATCTGGCCGCCATAGCCGATGCCGCCCACGGGCTGGGCGACGTCGATGACGCTTTTCTCGCTCGTTGCGACGGTGCCGCCGCCAGCGGCATCCGCAAACAGCACCACCTTGCCGCCTGCTGCGTAAGTCGTGGTGTCTCCGAGCACCTTGGCATAGCCGCCGGCGGCGATGTAGGCGCCGTCAGTCAAGCTCAGGCTCGGGCCGGTCGCCTCGAGCGTCACCGTACCGGCCTGGGCCTGGATCGTGGTGCCGACCGTAATATTGCTCGCGATCACCGCGAGATTGCCGCCGATCTGTGAACTGTCCGTCGGCCGGGAGGCAAGTCCGGTCCGCGCAACGACGTCGGCAAAGCTCACATCGCCTTGCGTGGTCAGCGTGAACGAGCCCGATCCGCTGCCGGTTGCGCTGGCAACGAGCACATTGGGCGTGACGATGCCGAGATTGACCTTGTCGGGATTGGCATCGGTGCCGACGCCGAGCGTCAACTTGCCGGATGCAGCGAGGAGCACCTGGTCGGAGGCCTTCAGCGCGACGCCCGACGCACCGGCGATGGTCTGGGCGCCGCCGCCGAACACGATGTCGACGCTGTCGAAGGCGAGCGATCCGCTAGAAGCTGCTGCAAGGCCCGTCGGCAGCGAAAGGCCGGTGCTGTTGAGCAGCGTAATGCTGCCGACCTCGGTCTTGCCGTCGGCGGCGAGCCAGCGAATCCTGATGTTGACGCCGCTGACGCTGAAATTCGCCGACTTGAAGTCCGTGCCCGGCGCTCCCGATCCCGGGCCGGGCCCCACGCCCGACGGCAAGCTGTCGAGCCTCCCGCTGCCGGGCGGGGGTGCCGGACGGATCAC
>NZ_JAANIH010000234.1 GCF_014529705.1 Bradyrhizobium campsiandrae | reverse complement strand
AAATAATTTCGCCGTTAGATTTTGTGTAAATTGATGCTTCTGACGGTCAATCTTCTCCTAAGTCTAGATATTTAATGCTCAAAGTCACTAACAAATCTGACAAGACATTTAATTTTAGAGCAAGTATGAATGGAGAAGATACTCATGGTAAAGAAATTGATGGTATAACGGGCGGAGAAAAAGGACCAGTTGCTCCTAATCAATCAATTATCTTGCTGTCTCCTATCCACATCTCACGCTGCCGACCAAGAGGATCGCGCACACTCCCCCGCATGCCGTCGGCTTCCAGCCCATCTCCCGACCCCGCCACTCGCAATCTCCGCGCGTCCTAAACGTCCACGGGCATGCCCGGCACCGGCATCCTCGCCACGTGCGGACATTCCGCTCCGCTCACGATACGTACTGCGGCGCCGATGCCG
>NZ_JAANIH010000233.1 GCF_014529705.1 Bradyrhizobium campsiandrae | reverse complement strand
AAGACACACTCAGTTGATTGCATCATTTGTAATCCTGTTAAACAAATACACAAGTCACCTTATTCGCGTAGTGTCTAATATCTATAGAAAATTTTTTTTTTTTTACCTTGAAAATTCAATAGTTTAGCCAATAAAAAAGCACAACGACAGAAGAGCAGATGGAAAGATTCACCAACGCTTTCATTTCCCGCCTCCCGAAGTACATGCAGGAGGCATTAACGCCATCACTAGCAGCTTAATTGAATATTTACTGGCTAAACTATTAGTTAAATCCTGGTTGTTTCTGCCTAAGCGATCTAATTCAGTGACCATTACAATATCACCCTCACGAATATAGGCCAGCATTTTTTCAGTTCTGGCCGATTAGTGTTAGCC
>NZ_JAANIH010000232.1 GCF_014529705.1 Bradyrhizobium campsiandrae | reverse complement strand
CCTCTACAGAATGCTCCGGGTGCGGCATGAGCCCGACCACGTTGCCCGCCTCATTAGTGATGCCAGCGATGTCGTGAACCGACCCATTCGGATTAGCGGTGTAGCGGAAGACGACCCGATTATTGGCCTCCAGCGCAGCCACGGTTGCAGCGTCCGCCACATAGTTACCCTCGCCGTGCTTAGCAGCAATATGAATGCGCTCACTGGGACGGAAGTCGCAGGTCCACACGGTGTCCACGCTGGCAACTTGAAGCTGCTGCACCGAACAGTGGAAGCGTCGTTTCTCGTTACGCATCAGAGTGCCAGGCAACAGATGGGATTCACACAGAACCTGAAACCCGTTGCAGATACCGAGCACTGGCAGGCCCCCATCGGCAGCTCTGCGAATAGACGACATCACCGGCGAGGAAGCAGCCAAAGCT
>NZ_JAANIH010000231.1 GCF_014529705.1 Bradyrhizobium campsiandrae | reverse complement strand
ACTTATATCCCCAAAGGAGTTAGAGATGGGACTGCAACGGAAGAACATGACGGCTTTGAAGATGGAACTAATAGCGTACTACAGCAAGTCCCTTTGCTTCGCGCAACAACAGGATACCCTGATGTTAATGCCTATATTAAATCAAACAAATTTTCAACAGCAAAAATAGAAAAACAATTAAAAAGCCAATTTCCTAAATTCAACTATCGTAATGGTTACGGCAAACAAGAAGGAATAGTTATTCATGAAACAGCAAATAATTCATCTACTATTACAGGTGAAATCAATTACATGAGCACCAATTACAACAATGCCTTTGTTCACGCTTTTGTAGACAAGTCTCGTATACTCCAAATCCATCCTACTGAAAATGGTGTTTGGGGAGCAGGACAATATGCTAATGCTCGTTTTATCCAAGTTGAAT
>NZ_JAANIH010000230.1 GCF_014529705.1 Bradyrhizobium campsiandrae | reverse complement strand
TTCCGGCATCCGGCCTTCCTCAATTTCCGTCCGCATGGCCAGATAGTCATCATAGCGGAAAGCTGCGATTTCACCTAGAGCCAGCTGGTCCTTGACCGCGCACTTCGGTTCATGCAGGTGCTGGCAGCCCCGGAACTTGCAGCCCGTACTCAAGGCCTTAAATTCCTTAAAATACGTACCCAGTTCATTCAGCTTGATCGGCGTCAGATCAATTGCCGAAAAGCCTGGCGTGTCTGCTAAAAAGCCTTCCCCTAATTTGAAAAGGGTAACCGTCCGGGTTGTATGTTTTCCCCGGTTCAAGCTGGTTGAGATCGCGCCCGTCGCCTGGCCCGCGTCTTCCTTGATAAAGTTCAGCAAAGTTGATTTCCCCGCCCCTGACTGGCCAGCCAGAGTCCAGATCTCGCTTTCCCCGATCTGCTTGGGA
>NZ_JAANIH010000229.1 GCF_014529705.1 Bradyrhizobium campsiandrae | reverse complement strand
CGCGTGCATCCACTGGGCCAAGCAGATCATGGGTGACGAAGAGATCATCCAGGAGCAGCATCCGGTCAATTCCGATGCCGCTGATCGTAAGGAGTTCGCCAAACAGTGGCGTATTGGCGCTGAACAGTCGGGACTTTCTCGACGTAAACTCATCGGTGGAGCTCTCGGCGGCGCCATCGGCATCATGGCCGTACCGGCTATCGTCACCCTCGCTGACCTGGGTCCCAGGCCTGGACCGGGAACTCGTCGCGCGACGATCGAACGGACCATCTGGGCCGAAGGTGTGCGGCTGGTCAACGACGTCACCTACCAGCCCATCAAGGCCTCCGATCTAGAGATCGGCCAGCTCGTCAACGCTGAGCCCGAGAACCTCAAGGAGCTTGAGGGAGTTGAGTTCCAACGCGCAAAGGCCAAGGCTGCCATTC
>NZ_JAANIH010000228.1 GCF_014529705.1 Bradyrhizobium campsiandrae | reverse complement strand
CTCAGAACCTGCAATAGATGGAGCTACGATTTCCAAATCCTGTGCTGCCAAGTCTTGTAAAGATAGTTGCTTTTTCTTGGCTAAAGGATGACTTGCTGGCAAAGCTACTCGAAGAGGCGGAGGAGACCCATGTCGTCGATATGCTTGTCTAGCCATTTCAGATGCACGTTCATCAAGTTCAGCATCGTAAATTGGCTGATTTGTCTCATAACCAAAGCGAGCTGGCGCTGTGTTTTACAAAGTCTTCTGACGATAATTGCTCAATGATTGTCTTTGCTAACATGCGAGAAACAGGTACTTTCATTGTGCCTTGTCTTGCAGCCAATTTAAATCTATCATGACTGACCAGAAATTTTAACTTTGTCAGTGCTTCAGCGACTTCCATAGGCTCCAATATCTCCTTGATTTTTGTACCACTATTATAC
>NZ_JAANIH010000227.1 GCF_014529705.1 Bradyrhizobium campsiandrae | reverse complement strand
AAATAATATAGATCGGCCGCAGGCGGTCAATCGTAATAAAGTGGTCAGCCACAGTTGCCTTTACCTGCGCGTCATACTTATCGACTTCGTCCCCTAAGAAGGCAAAGAGGCATTTTTCCGGCAGCCTTACGCCTTCATTATCATGGCCCGGCTTCAGAACTTCCTGGGAAACCGGATCATATTCCAAAATCGGCAATTCGTTTTTCTCGATCATAATCTAGTCCTTTCCAGTTTAAGCAAGTTAAAGTATAGCAAATTACTACTTTTTGGTGAAAAGATTTTCTGTAACAGACAGAGTAAGCTTGACAAAGATTAGCGGCTAGTGTATCTTTTAAATATACTAATTTTGGAAGGAAGGAAAAGCTGACATGACTAACTATTATGGTAAAAAAATGAACACTAAGTGTACTTGAGGCATGATGTGCGG
>NZ_JAANIH010000226.1 GCF_014529705.1 Bradyrhizobium campsiandrae | reverse complement strand
TCGTCGCCGCTGTACTTCCTGACGCAGGCGAGCGTCTCCATCCCTGCGGTACCGGTACCGCTTTCACCCGGCACCTCGTCCCAAGCATCCGAACCCACGCTGAGCGGCAGCTCGGTGACGCTCAGCTGGAACGCCGTCTCCGGCGCCACGTCCTACGAAGTCGCCGTCAGAGATATGGTCACAAACCAGCTCGTCGTCGATCAGATCGTTTCTGGAACGAGCTATCAGGCGTCGCTCTCAGCCGGCGGCTCGTACCGCTGGAACGTCGATGCGATCGACAGTGCCGGCGCTTCGAACTTTTCGTCGCCGCTGTACTTCCTGACGCAGGCGAGCGTCTCCATCCCTGCGGTACCGGTACCGCTTTCACCCGGCACCTCGTCCCAAGCATCCGAACCCACGCTGAGCGGCAGCTCGGTGACGCTCAGCT
>NZ_JAANIH010000022.1 GCF_014529705.1 Bradyrhizobium campsiandrae | reverse complement strand
CCCTGACCCTCCCCCACAAGGGGGGGAAGGAGCCCGACCACAGGTGCCCGCCTTACGTGGAATTGCTGTCCGCGCAGCACAGAGTGACAAGCATTAATGACCCATCCCGGCGAACAGTTTTACCCCGAGGGCGTGCATTGGGACGACACCATCGTCCAGGGCACGCTGCCCGATCTGCTCTCGACGGCCGCAGCGACTTACGGCTCGCGTACCGCGCTGGAGTTTCGCGATTCCCCGATCACCTACACCGAGCTCGCCGCAATGGCCGAGCGCGCGGCGGCGGCGTTCCTGCGGGCCGGTTGCGGCAAGAACACTTCCGTGGCGCTGTTCCTCGGCAACACGCCCGACCACCCCGTCAATTTCTTCGGCGCGCTGAAGGCAGGCGCCCGCGTCGCGCACCTGTCGCCGCTCGACGGTGAGATCGCCTTGACGCACAAGGTGTCGGATTCCGGCTCGCGCCTGCTGGTGACCTCGAACCTTCAAGCCCTGCTGCCGACCGCGCTGAAATTTCTGCAGAAGGGGCTGATCGACCGCCTCGTCGTCTGCGAGGACGATCATTGGGGCAAGATCGGCACGCCGCAGGCGGTGATCCCCGATGATCCCCGCATCGTCACCTTCAAGGCCTTTGTCGAAGGCGCGCCGCTGCCGGCAGAGTGGCCGGCCGTGGCGGTCGATGACGTCGCGCTGCTGCAATATACCGGCGGCACCACCGGTCTGCCCAAGGGCGCCATGCTGACGCACGGCAATCTCACCTCGGCGGTGTCGATCTACGATGTCTGGGGCAAGCCGGCCCGCGCGGCCCGCGGCGACGTCGTCGAGCGGGTGATCTGCGTGCTGCCGCTGTTCCACATCTACGCGCTCACCGTCGTGCTGCTGTCCTCGCTGCGCCGCGGCAATCTGATCTCGCTGCACCAGCGCTTCGACGTCGAAGCCGTGATGCGCGATATCGAGGTCAAGCGCGCGACCTATTTCCCCGGTGTGCCGACGATGTGGATCGCGATCGCCGCGCTGCCTGATCTGGACAAGCGCGACTTCTCCTCGCTCAACGCCATCGGCTCCGGCGGCGCGCCGCTGCCGGTCGAGGTCGCGAGCTTTTTCGAGCGCAAGGTCGGCAAGAAGCTGAAGAGCGGCTGGGGCATGACCGAGACCTGCTCGCCCGGCACCGGCCATCCGCCCACAGGTCCCGACAAGCCCGGCTCGATCGGGCTGATGCTGCCTGGCATCGAGCTCGATGTCGTCTCGCTGGAAGACCCGACCAAGGTGCTGCCGCCGAACGAAGTCGGCGAGATCCGCATCAAGGGCCCGAACGTCACCAAAGGCTATTGGAACAAGCCGACGGGATCCGCCGAGGCCTTCGTCGACGGCCGCTTCCTCACCGGCGACATCGGCTATGTCGACGCCGACGGCTATTTCTTCCTGGTCGATCGCAAGAAGGACATGATCATCTCAGGCGGCTTCAACGTCTATCCGCAGATGATCGAGCAGGCGATCTACACCGTATCCGGCGTGCACGACGTGATCGTGCTCGGCATTCCCGACCCGTACCGCGGCGAAGCAGCAAAAGCCTTCATCAAGCTGAAGCCGGACGCAAAGCCGTTCTCGCTCGACGAGCTGCGCGCGCAGCTGACCGGGAAGATCGGCAAGCACGAGATGCCGGCGGAGGTCGAGTTCGTCGACGATCTGCCGCGCACGCCGGTCGGCAAGCTGTCGCGCCACGAACTGCGCCAGCAACGGAAACCATCACAATCCACCCCCCATGCATCAGGAGGTCGCTCTTGACCGACGCCGTCATCGTTTCCACCGCCCGCACCCCGATCGGCAAGGCCTATCGCGGCATGCTCAACGCCACCGAGGGCGCCACGCTGCTCGGCCATGCCATCGGCGAAGCCGTCGCGCGCGCAAAGGTCGATCCGAACGAGATCGAGGACGTCGTGATGGGCGCGGCGCTCCAGCAGGGCGCGACCGGCGGCAACATCGCGCGCAAGGCGCTGCTTCGCGCCGGCCTGCCGGTGACCGTCGCCGGCACCACCATCGATAGGCAATGCGCCTCCGGCCTGCAGGCGATCGCGCTGGCCGCGCGCTCGGTGATCTTCGACGGTGTCGAGATCGCGGTCGGCGGCGGCGGCGAGTCGATCAGCCTCGTGCAGAACGACAAGATGAACGGCTTCCACGCCCAGGACCCGGCGCTGCTCAAGATCAAGGGCGAGGTCTACATGCCCATGATCGACACCGCGGAAGTCGTCGCCAAGCGCTACGGCATCTCGCGCGAGAAGCAGGACGAATATTCTCTCGAGAGCCAGCGCCGCACCGCCGCGGCCCAGCAGGGCGGCAAGTTCAAGGACGAGATCGCGCCGATCACGACCCAGATGGCTGTGACCGATAAGGCGACCGGCACCGTCTCGATGAAGGAGGTCACGCTGGCGCAGGACGAAGGCCCGCGCCCCGAGACCACGATCGAAGGCCTTGCCGGCCTCAAGCCGGTACGCGGTGAAGGTTTCTCGATCACCGCCGGCAATGCCAGCCAGCTCTCCGATGGCGCGAGCGCGAGCGTGATCATGAGCGACAAGGAAGCGGCCAAGCGCGGCCTCAAGCCGCTCGGCATCTTCCGCGGCTTCGTCTCCGCCGGCTGCGAGCCTGACGAGATGGGCATCGGCCCCGTTTTCGCCGTGCCGCGCCTCTTGAAGCGCCATGGCCTCACGGTCGACGATATCGGCCTCTGGGAGCTCAACGAGGCCTTCGCGGTCCAGGTGCTCTATTGCCGCGACAAGCTCGGCATCGACCCCGAGAAGATCAACGTCGATGGCGGCGCCATCGCGGTCGGTCATCCCTATGGCATGTCGGGCGCGCGCCTGACCGGCCACGCTTTGATCGAAGGCCGTCGTCGCAAGGCGAAATACGCCGTCGTCACCATGTGCGTCGGCGGCGGCATGGGCGCGGCGGGATTGTTCGAAGTATTGCAATAATTCTAAGGGAGGATCCGATGGATCTCGCATTCACGAAAGAAGAACAGGCGTTTCGCGAGGAAGTGCGGGCATTCTTCCGCGACAACGTGCCGCCGGATACGCGGCGCAAGCTGGTCGAGGGCCGTCATCTGTCGAAGGACGAGATGGTGACGTGGTGGCGCATCCTCAACAAGAAGGGCTGGGGCGTCAGCCACTGGCCGAAGCAATATGGCGGCACCGGCTGGACCAGCGTGCAGCACTACATCTTCAACGAGGAGCTGCAGTCCTATCCGGCGCCGCAGCCGCTCGCCTTCGGCGTCAGCATGGTCGGTCCGGTCATCTACACCTTCGGCAACGAAGAGCAGAAGAAGAAGTATTTGCCGCGCATCGCCAATGTCGACGATTGGTGGTGCCAGGGCTTTTCCGAGCCGGGCTCGGGCTCTGACCTCGCTTCGCTCAAGACCAAGGCCGAGCGCCGTGGCGACAAGTGGATCATCAATGGCCAGAAGACCTGGACCACGCTCGCCCAGCACGCCGACATGATCTTCTGCCTCTGCCGCACCGATGCGTCGGCGAAGAAGCAGATGGGCATTTCCTTCATCGTGTTCCCGATGAAGTCGAAGGGCGTCACCGTGCGCCCGATCCAGACCATCGACGGCGGCCATGAGGTCAACGAGGTCTTCTTCGACGACGTCGAGGTTCCCGTCGAGAACCTGATCGGCGAGGAGAACAAGGGCTGGGATTACGCGAAATTCCTGCTCGGCAACGAGCGCACCGGCATCGCGCGGGTCGGCGTCTCCAAGGAGCGGCTGCGCCGCATCCGCGATCTCGCTGGCAAGGTCGAATCATCAGGCAAGCCGATCATCCAGGACGCAGCCTTCCGCGAGAAGCTCGCGGCCTGCGAGATCGAGCTGAAGGCGCTCGAGCTGACGCAGCTTCGCGTCGTCGCCGACGAAGGCAAGCACGGCAAGGGCAAGCCCAATCCAGCCTCCTCGGTGCTCAAGATCAAGGGCTCCGAGATCCAGCAGACCACCACCGAGCTGCTCATGGAAGTGATCGGCCCGTTCGCCGCGCCCTACGATGTGCACGGCGACGACGGCTCCAACGAAGCCATGGACTGGACCGCCCAGATCGCGCCGAGCTACTTCAACAACCGCAAGGTCTCGATCTACGGCGGCTCCAACGAGATTCAGCGCAACATCATCGCCAAGGCGGTGCTGGGGCTGTGATCCCGCACCGTCACCGCACACTCGCCGTCATGGCCGGGCTAAAGCGCGAAGCGCGTCTTCGCACGGATGACCCGGCCATCCACGCCTAGCGGCACGAAGAACGTGGATGCCCGGCACAAGGCCGGGCATGACGACAACAGACACCGGGAGAGTATAGAAAAATGGATTTTGACCTGACCGAGGAGCAACGGCTCCTCAAGGACAGCATCGACGGCCTGCTGACCGATTCCTACGATTTCGAGAGCCGCAAGAAATACATGAAGGAGAAGGGCGGCTGGAGCAAAGCCGTCTGGCTCAAGCTTGCCGAGCAGGGCCTGCTCGGTCTGCCCTTCAGCGAGGCCGATGGCGGCTTCGGCGGCGGCGGCGTCGAGACCATGATCGTGATGGAAGCGCTCGGCAAGGCGCTCGTGCTCGAGCCGTATCTGGCGACGGTCGTGATCGGCGGCGGCTTCCTGCGTCACGCCGGCAGCGATGCGCAGAAGGCCGCGCATGTGCCAGGGATCGTCGACGGCAGCAAGACGCTCGCGTTCGCCCAGCTCGAGAAGAACTCGCGCTACGATTTGTTCGACGTCGCCACCACCGCGAAGAAGAAGGGTGACGGTTGGATCATCGACGGCGAGAAATTCGTCGTGCTCAACGGCGAGAATGCGGACACCCTCATCGTCACGGCACGCACCAAGGGTAGCCGCCGCGATACCACAGGCATCGGCGTGTTCCTGGTGCCGGCCGATGCCAAGGGCGTGACGAAGAAGTCCTACCCGACCCAGGACGGCCTGCACGCCGCCGACATCACCTTCACCGGTGTCGAGGTGGGTGCGGATGCGGCGATTGGCAATCCCGATGATTCGCTCGCCCTGATCGAGCGCGTGGTGGATGAGGCCCGCGTCGCGCTCTGTGCCGAAGCGGTCGGCCTGATGGACGAATCGCTGAAGACCACGGTCGAATACATCAAGACGCGAAAACAGTTCGGCGTCGCGATCGGCTCGTTCCAGTCGTTGCAGCACCGCGCCTCCGACATGTTCGTCGCCACCGAACAGGCCCGCTCGATGTCGATGTTCGCGACCATGGCGAACGATTTCGAGGACGCCAAGGAGCGCAGCAACGCCATTGCCGCGGCCAAGGTGCAGATCGGCAAGTCGCTGAAATTCGTCGGCCAGCAGTCGATCCAGCTCCACGGCGGCATCGGCATGACCATGGAGGCCAAAATCGGCCACTACTTCAAGCGCCTCACCATGATCGAGAACACTTTCGGCGACACCGATTACCACCAGCGCCGCGTCGCGGATTCGGGCGGGTTGATCTAGGCTACGCATTGCGAGGTGGAAGCCGCACAAAGATCGTCATGCCCGGGCCTGTCCCGGGCATCCACGTCTTGGCGGCAAGTGAAGAACGTGGATGGCCGGGACAAGCCCGGCCATGACGGCGAAGCAAGTCGAAGCAGTGAGGCAACAACGATGAAAAACACCCCGTTCGATCTCACCGGAAAAGTCGCCGTGGTCACCGGCTCCAGCCGCGGCATCGGCCGCTCCTCGGCCGAGCTGCTCGCAAAACTCGGGGCCAAGGTCGTGGTGTCATCGCGCAAGGCCGATGCCTGCAAGGAGGTCGCCGACGGCATCAATGCCGCGGGCGGCGAGGCCGTCGTCATCCCCTGCAACATCGCGCGGAAGAACGAGGTCGAGGCGCTGATCTCTGATACCACCAGGCACTATGGCAAGATTGACATCCTGGTCTGCAACGCCGCGGTGAATCCTTATTACGGCCCGCTGCTCGACATATCAGATGAAGCCTTCGACAAGATCATGGGCTCGAACGTCAAGAGCAACATCTGGCTCTCCGCGCTCGCGATTCCTGGGATGGCCGAGCGCGGCACCGGTTCCGTCGTCATCATCTCCTCGATCGGCGGCCTGCGCGGCTCGACCGTGATCGGCGCCTACGGCATCTCGAAAGCCGCCGACTTCGCGTTGTGCCGCTCGCTCGCCGGCGAATGGGGCCCGAAGGGCGTCCGCGTCAATTGCATCGCGCCGGGTCTCGTCAAGACCGATTTCGCCCGCGCGTTGTGGGAAGACGAAGCCAATCTCAAGCGTCGCACCGCCACCACGCCGCTGCGCCGCATCGGCGAACCCGACGAGATCGCCGGCGCCGTGGCCTATCTCGCCTCCGACGCCTCGAGCTTCATGACCGGCCAGACCATCGTGATCGACGGCGGTGTCACGACGGCCGCGGTGTAGTCGCGGTCTGCTCCCTCGCCCCGCTCTTGCGGGGAGAGGGTTGGGGTGAGGGGCTTCTCTCCGCGTGTGAGGTCGGCGAGGGACCTGTACCCCCCTCACCCGGAATCCGCGCTTCGCGCAAATTCCGACCTCTCCCCGCAAGCGGGCGAGGTGAACAAGGCGGTGCCGCTGGTATTGACCTTCCGCCTCCAATCCGCTCCCTTTGGCGCGACACAATGACCCTCCCGGGAAAAACGCCAAGGTAAGCTTCCATGTCTTTCGTCCTCGCCATCGACCAGGGCACCACATCCTCGCGCGCGATCGTGTTTCGCGGCGATATTTCCATCGCGGCGAAGGCGCAAGCCGAGTTTCCGCAGCATTTTCCGGCTTCGGGCTGGGTCGAGCACGAGCCGGAGGACATCTGGACCTCGACCGTGATGGTGTGTCGCGAGGCGATCGAGCAGGCCGGCATCACGGCCAAGGACATCGCCGCGATCGGCATCACCAACCAGCGCGAGACCACCGTGGTGTGGGATCGCGCCACGGGGCAGGCCGTGCACCGCGCCATCGTCTGGCAGGACCGCCGCACCGCCGACATCTGCGCCAAGCTCAAGGCCGACGGCCGCGAGGGCGTGATCTCGCAGAAGACCGGCCTGATCATCGACCCCTATTTCTCCGGCACCAAGGTCGCCTGGATCCTCGACCACGTCCCCGGCGCGCGGGCGCGCGCCGCCCGCGGCGAATTGATGTTCGGCACCGTCGATTGCTACCTGCTGTGGCGCCTCACCGGCGGCAAGGTGCACGCGACCGATGCCACCAACGCCTCGCGCACGCTGCTGTTCAACATCCACACCGGCCAATGGGACGACGAGCTGTTGGAGATCATCGGCGTGCCGCGCTCGATGCTCCCCGAGGTGAAGGATTCGTCCGCTCGCTTCGGCGAGAGCACGCCGGACCTGTTCGGCGGCGCGATCGCCATTTCAGGCATCGCCGGCGACCAGCAGGCTGCAACCATCGGCCAGGCCTGCTTCCGCCCGGGCATGATGAAGTCGACCTACGGCACCGGCTGCTTCGCGCTGCTCAACACCGGCACCACGCCCGTCGTCTCCAAGAACAAGCTGCTCACCACCATCGCCTATCAGCTCGGGGGCAAACGCACCTACGCACTCGAAGGCTCGATCTTCGTTGCCGGCAGCGCGGTGCAATGGCTGCGCGACGGCCTCGGCATCATCAAGCACGCGGCGGAGACCGGCCCGCTCGCCGACCAATCGGACTCGATGCAGAGCGTCTACCTCGTCCCCGCGTTCGTCGGCATGGGCGCGCCCTACTGGAATCCGCGCGTCCGCGGCGCGCTGTTCGGCCTCACCCGCAACACCGGACCTGCCGAGCTCGCGCATGCCGCGCTTGAAAGCGTCTGCTACCAGACTTTCGATCTCTGGGCCGCGATGCGCGCGGACTGGCCGAGCTCGGAGGTCGCCAGCGTCGTGCTGCGTGTCGATGGCGGCATGACCGCGTCGGACTGGACCATGCAGCGCCTCGCCGATCTCCTCGACGCCCCGGTCGACCGCCCGGTGATCCAGGAGACCACAGCGCTCGGCGCCGCCTATCTCGCCGGCCTCGAGGCCGGCGTCTATCCCGAGCCGACCAAGTTCGCCGACAATTGGCGCCTCGAGCACCGCTTCAAGCCGAACATGAGCGAGGCGACGCGCGAGCGAAAGCTTGCGGGATGGGCGCGCGCCGTGAAGGGCGTGCTCGCGAGCGATGAGGGAGAGGGGTAGGCACGCCCGTCTCGACGAGGTCGTCCCGGCGAAGGCCGGGACCCATACTCCGCAGCAGATCTTGCGAGCGGGACTCGTCGTTCCAGCTCCACAAAGCAATCTGCATTGGTGGTTATGGGTCCCGGCCTTCGCCGGGACGACATAGAATGTATGGCTGCGCTCAGCCCCACAGGAAACCGCAATGACTCTCCCCGACGGCTATTCCGACATTCCCACCGGCAAGATCGCCGCCGTCGTCACCCATCTGGAGATGACGGCACCTCCTCAGCGCCGCGACGATCCGCCCGGCGCGTGGAGCCTGCGCAAGGCTGCATAGCTGGCATTGGTGAAACCCGGTCAGACGGCTTTCGGCATGGCGCCGCATGGAGTCGACAATCGTGCCGGTCTTTTACATCAGCCAAGCCGTCGTTTTCACGGTTAGGCGACTGTCGGTGCCAACGGAACCCCTTCTCAATAGTCGACGAGAGGAGTGCCTATCGCCGACCGCTTGGCTGAGCGGCCGTATGGGGCATATCCCTCATAACAACCCATTCCTTTTTCAACAGGGCGTATCCGACCTCGTCATGCCAGCGACCGGCGCCGAATCGGCTTTCGATCGACTGGCTTTCCAGACGCATTCCAATCCTGCGCATCGTGCTGCGGGAGGCTGCGTTCGTCGAAAGACAACTGGCCGTGACGCGATGCAGCCCACGTTCGGCAAAATACCATTCGGCCAGTGCTTTCGCCGCTTCGGTTGCGTAGCCCTGTCTGCGATGGTCCGAATGAAGCCACCAGCCCATGTCGCCCTGCTGAGGATCAGCTTCAGCAATGAAGATGCCGACTTCGCCAATCAGCCCGGGGTATCCAAGCCGCTCAACGGAAAACATCCTCCAGCCGGGTGCGTCATCGCTGAGCCGGGATTGGGTGGACAGGAAGGAACGGGCGCTCTCCTCGTCTACCATGTCCATCATCTGAGAGGCGAGGGATGTCGGCTCATTGCGGTAGGCCAAATAACCGGGAAGATCGTCTATTGTCGGCGTACGGAGCATCAGACGTTGGGTCGCTATAGACGGCATCATGGCCTTCAACTACCCCGTTGGGGGCGATTGACCAACCTAAATCGGACATTCTGAAGTCCATCAGATCGAGCCATCTGCCATGCGTTGGCGAAGGCACGGCAAGCACGTTAAGTTAGCGCTTATGGGTACGCCCCTCTCGACGAGGTCGTCCCGGCGAAGGCCGGGACCCATACTCCGCAGCAGATCTTGCGAACGGGACTCGTCGTTCCAGCTCCACAAAGCAATCTGCATTGGTGGTTAAGGGTCCCGGCCTTCGCCGGGACGACATAGAATGTATGGCTGCGCTCAGCCCCACAGGAAACCGCAATGACTCTTCCCGACGGCTATTCCGACATTCCCACCGGCAAGATCGCCGCCGTCGTCACGCATCTGGAGATGACGGCACCTCCTGCGCGCCGCGACGATCCGCCCGGTGCATGGAGCCTGCGCAAGGCCGACGCGCTCGCGCTTGATTGGTACCGCGACCTCTTCCGCCGCGTCGGCGAGGAGTGGCTGTGGTTCTCGCGGCTGCGCATGACCGACGCCGAACTCGCCGCGATCATCCAGGCGCCTGATGTCGAGGTCTATTCACTCGTGGTCGACGGCCGCGACGAGGGCCTGCTGGAGCTGGATTTCCGCGAGCCCGGCCAGTGCGAGCTGGTCTATTTCGGCGTCACGGCCAGCCTGATCGGCAGCGGCGCCGCCCGCTTCCTGATGAACCGCGCGCTGGAGCGCGCCTGGTCCGCCGACGTGCGCCGCGTGTGGGTCCACACCTGCACCCTCGACCATCCCTCCGCCGTCGCATTCTACCAGCGCTCCGGCTTCCGCCCGTTCCGCCGCCAGATCGAGGTGGCCGATGATCCGCGCCTCGATGGCTCCGCGCCACGCGATGCCGCGCGGCATGTACCGATCATCGAATAGCTATGACGGAGCGTGGCCGTCACCGCCCGCCGTTAGCCGTCGAAATTCACCGCCGTCGTGTTGGCGCCGCAGACCAGCACCGCAACCCTTTCGCCGGGCGAGGGACGATAGCGGCCGGAGAGCAGCGCGGCAAAGGCGGCTGCGCCACCGGGCTCGGCCACCACGCGCAGGCTTGACCACAACGCCGCTTGCGCTAGCCGGATCGCCTCGTCGCTGACCAGGACGACTTGCTCGACATGGGCGCGCGCGATCGGAAACATCAATGCGCCGACGCGCTTTGGCGCGAGGCTGTCGGCAGCGAGGCCGCCGGCCGGTGCGTCGACGGGCTCGCCCGCCGTGAATGCGGTGTGCAGGGTCGGCGATTGCTCCGGCTCGACTGCCACGATGCGCGTCCGGCCGGCGTACCATGCCGCAATGCCGCCGATCAGTCCGCCCCCGCCGACCGCCACCAGCAGCGTGTCGATGCCGGGGGCGTCCTGCTCCAGCTCCATCCCGACGCTGCCTTGGCCAAGCAAGGTCTCGGTCTGGTCATAGGCGTGGACGGCCAGCGCACCGGTCTGGGCGACATGAGCCTCGCTTGCGGCGAGCGCATCGGCGTAGCGGTTGCCCGCGATGACGAGCTTGGCGCCGTAGCCCTTGATCCGCTCGGCCTTTGCCGGCGAGGTGATGTCGGGCACGAAGATCGTGGCGGGAATGCCGAGTCGCTGCGCCGCATAGGCCGCCGCGGCGCCGTGATTGCCGCCGGAGGCGGCGACGATTCCAGCCTTGGGAACCTGCCGCAGCAGCAGATTTGCGAAGGCGCCGCGCACCTTGAAGGATCCGGAATGCTGCAGCATCTCGAGCTTGAACGTGACGGGTGCCGCCGGCAGCCCGAAATCGGCGAGATCGGCCTGAATGAGCGGCGTGCGCCTGATATGCGGACGGATGACGGCCTCGGTCGCCGCGATCCGCTCGCGATTGATGTCTGATGTCACTGTCATGATGGTGTCCTTGATAGCGCATTCGGGAGACGCTGTCCCGGTGCCGTTGCATCCAGCGCAATGCTCCATGTCCGGGATTTTGCTTGCAACGCTGCAAGCTGTTCATGGAAACTGATCGGCCCTGCCTTGTCCAACGACGGAGAAGAGCGAGAACCATGTTCCTGATCGGCCAATATGATTCCCCCTTCGTCCGCCGTGTCGCGATCGCGCTCCGGTTCTACGATCTCGCGTTCGAGCACAGGCCGTGGTCGACCTTCGGCGATGCCGACAAGATCGCGCCCTACAATCCGCTGCGCCGGGTGCCGACCCTGGTGCTCGACGACGGCGAGGCGCTGATCGAGAGCACGATCATTCTGGATTATCTCGACGAACGCGTCGGGCCTGAGAAGGCGATGTTGCCGCGCAGCGGCGTCGATCGTCGGAGGCATTTGCGCATCTGCGCGCTCGCTTCAGGCCTCGGCGACAAGGCGGTCAGCCTGCTCTATGAGCGCGTGCTGCGGAAGGAGCAGCTGGCGCTATGGGTCGAGCGCTGCCGCGCGCAGATCGGCGACGTGCTTGGGGTGCTCGAAGCCGAGCGCGCCAAGGTAACGACGCCGTATTGGCTGGGGAATCGCATCGGCCATGCCGACATCGCGGTCGCCTGCGTCATCAGGTTCACTCGCGAGGCGCACCCCGATTTGTTCGATCCGGCACGCTATCCGGCGCTCGCAGTCCACGCCGAACGCTGCGAAGCGCTGGCGCCGTTCAGGGAGATCGTGCAGCCGCTGGCGCCGCCGAAGGGGTAGTTGCCGCTGTTTCTCCAACGTCGTCCCGGCCTAGTGCGCAATTGCGCACGGGGGGCCGGGACCCATACGCCGCAGCAGTAGTTTGGCGAAGGCTCGCAGTTGTCAGCGTCGCTCCATGACCACTCCCTGTGGTGATGGGTCCCGGCCTTCGCCGGGACGACACACCGAGGGTCGGGGTGCGCGCTCGATCTCACGACGATAGGCCGGGCGACCAGCGTCACGCGCAACACCTGATCCTGCCCTTATACAGCTGTTTTGCCCGACGGAACAAGCGATTTTCGGTAAGACCGAAGAGTCGCGACCACCGTCACCCCCCATCCCTACTGTGCATGGGGTTGTTTTCGCGTTTCGCGTTCGGAAGCGTTACCCCACCCCCGCGCGCTTCTTCTGCCAGACCAGATGCACCGCGCAGGTGCAGCCGGGCGGGTGCGCGGCGAGATCCTCGCGGGTCTCGTCGTTCGCGGGCGTCGCGGCAAAGGCCTTGTCGCTCGCCTGCTGCGAGGGGATGTAGTTCAGCACCGGCGCGAGCCAGCGCTCGGTCTCCGCCACACTCATGCCCTTGCGTGCAGCGTAATCCTCGACCTGGTCGCGCTCGATCTTGCCGACGCCGAAATAATAGCTCTCGGGATTTGCAAAATAGAGCCCGGATACGCTGCTGCCCGGCCACATCGCAAAGCTCTCGGTCAGCTTCACGCCGGCGGTCGCTTCCGCATCGAGCAGCTCGAACAGCGTCGCCTTCTCAGTGTGATCGGGCTGCGCAGGATAGCCGGGGGCGGGACGGATGCCCTGATATTTTTCCAGGATCAGGTCTTCGCTGGACAGCGCTTCGTCGGGTGCATAGGCCCAGAACTCGCGGCGGACGCGGGCATGCATGCGCTCGGCGAAGGCCTCGGCAAGGCGGTCGGCCAGCGCCTTGCACAGGATCGAGGAGTAGTCGTCATTGGCCATCTTGAAGCGATCAGCCACGGCGTCTTCGCCGATGCCGGCGGTAACCACGAAGCCGCCGACATAGTCCGGCACGCCCGCCGGCGCGACGAAGTCGGACAGCGCCGCGTTGAAACGGCCCTCGCGCTTCTCCAGCTGCTGGCGCAGCGTGTGCAGCGTCGCAATGCTCTTGGTCCTGCTCTCGTCGGCATAGAGCACGATGTCGTCGCCTTGCGCATTCGCCGGCCAGAAGCCAATCGTGGCGCGGGCCCGGAACCACTTTTCCTTGACGATGGTATCGAGCATCTTGCGCGCATCGTCATAGAGCGAGCGCGCGACCTCGCCGACCTTGGCGTCGTCGAGGATGGCGGGGAAGCGGCCCGCGAGCTCCCAGGTCTGGAAGAACGGCGTCCAGTCGATATACGGCACCAGCTCGGCGAGATCGTAATCGTCGAAACTCCTGATGCCGAGGAAGGTCGGCTTCACCGGCCTGTTCCTGGCGAAGTCGACCGGCACGCGGTTGGCGCGGGCATCCGCCAGCTTCAGGCGCTTCTTGTCGGCCTGCGCCCGCAGATGCGCCTCGGAGATCTTTGCATATTCGGCGCGCACCTCGGCGGCATAGGCTTCGCGCTTCTCCGGCGAGAGCAGCGAGGAGGCGACGCCGACCGCACGGCTGGCGTCGTTGACGTGGACGACGGGACCGGCGCGATAGCTGGGGTCGATCTTCACCGCGGTATGGACGCGGCTCGTGGTGGCGCCGCCGATCAAGAGCGGCAGCTTCAACCCTTCGCGCTGCAATTCGCCGGCGAAGAACGCCATCTCGTCGAGCGAGGGCGTGATCAGGCCGGAGAGGCCGACGATATCGGCCTTCTCCGCCTTCACTGTCTCGACGATCTTGGCGGCCGGCACCATCACGCCGAGGTCGATGACCTCGAAATTGTTGCACTGGAGCACGATGCCGACGATGTTCTTGCCGATGTCGTGGACGTCGCCCTTGACGGTCGCGAGCACGATCTTGCCCGCGGACGACGAGCCCTCCGTGCCGATGCCGTTGGCGAGATTGCGTGCCTTCTCCTCCTCCATGAACGGCATGAGCCAGGCGACCGCCTGCTTCATCACGCGCGCGGATTTCACCACCTGCGGCAGGAACATCTTGCCTTCGCCGAAGAGGTCGCCGACCACGTTCATGCCGGCCATCAGCGGCCCCTCGATCACGTCGAGTGGCCGCGAGGAAGTCTTGCGGGCTTCCTCGGTGTCCTGCTCGATGAACTCGGTGATGCCGTGCACCAGCGAATGCGACAGCCGCTTCTCCACCGGCCATTCGCGCCAGGCGAGATCGGCTTCCTTGCTTTCCGTCTTCTTGCCGCGGAATTTCTCGGCGAGCGCCAGGAGGCGCTCGGAGGCACCGGGGTCGCGGTTGAGGACGACGTCCTCGCACACTTGCCGCAATTCGGGGTCGATGTCGTCATAGACGATCATCTGCCCGGCATTGACGATGCCCATGTCCATGCCGGCCTTGATGGCGTGATACAGGAACACCGAATGCATGGCCTCGCGCACCGGCTCGTTGCCGCGGAATGAGAACGACAAATTCGAGACGCCGCCCGAGATGTGCGCGCCAGGCAGGTTCTGCCTGATCCAGCGCGTCGCCTCGATGAAGTCGACGCCGTAATTGTTGTGCTCCTCGATGCCGGTCGCAATCGCGAAGATGTTCGGATCGAAGATGATGTCCTCGGGCGGGAAGCCGACCTTGTTCACCAGGATGTCGTAGGCGCGCTTGCAGATATCGGTCTTGCGCGCAAACGTGTCGGCCTGGCCGGCCTCGTCGAACGCCATCACCACGACGGCCGCGCCGTGGCGGCGGGCGATCCTGGCCTCGTGGATGAATTTCTCCTCGCCTTCCTTCATCGAGATCGAATTGACGACCGGCTTGCCCTGCACGCATTTCAGGCCGGCCTCGATCACCGCGAACTTCGACGAGTCGACCATCACGGGGACGCGCGCGATATCGGGTTCGGCGGCAACGAGGTTGAGGAAGGTCACCATCGCGGCTTCCGAATCGAGCAGGCCCTCATCCATGTTGACGTCGATGATCTGCGCGCCGTTCTCGACCTGGTCGCGCGCCACTTGAAGGGCCGCGGTGTAATCGCCTGATGTGATCAGCTTGCGGAAGCGGGCCGAGCCGGTGACGTTGGTGCGCTCGCCGACGTTCACGAAGGGAATCGCATCCGTCAGCACGAACGGCTCGAGCCCGGAGAGGCGCAAGCGTGGTGCGATCTCAGGCACGATGCGCGGCTTGTGCGGGGCGACGGCTGCGGCAATGGCCGCGATATGATCCGGCGTAGTGCCGCAGCAGCCGCCGACGATGTTGACGAGGCCGTCGCGCGCGAACTCGCCGATCAGGCGGGCCATATAGTCCGGCGTCTCGTCATACTGGCCGAATTCGTTGGGCAGGCCGGCGTTCGGATAGGCGCAAACCAGCGTATCGGCGACGCGGCCGATGTCGGCGATATGCGCGCGCAAATCTTCCGCGCCGAGCGCGCAGTTGAAGCCGATGGTGATGGGCCTGGCGTGTCGCACCGAATTCCAGAACGCTTCCGGCATCTGGCCCGAGAGCAGGCGCCCCGACTTGTCCGTGATGGTGCCTGAGACCATCACGGGCATATCGATGCCGAGTTCCTCGGTGATCTCGGCGATGGCGTAGAGCGCCGCCTTGGCGTTGAGCGTGTCGAAGATGGTCTCGACCAGCAGCAGGTCGACGCCGCCCTCGATCAGGCCGCGGATCTGCTCGCCATAGGATTTGCGCAAATCGTCGAAGGTGACGGCGCGGTAGCCGGGGTTGGCGACGTCAGGCGAGATCGAGGCGGTGCGGTTGGTCGGGCCGATGGCGCCTGCGACGAAGCGCGGCCTGCCGTCTTCGGCGGCGACGCGCCTTGCAGCATTGCCGGCGAGGCGGGCGCCTTCGCGCGCCATCTCGTGGACGATGTCGGTGAGGTCGTAATCGGCCTGCGCGATCGAGGTGGTCGAGAAGGTATTGGTCGCGACGATGTCGGCGCCGGCACGCAAATAGGCGGCGTGGATGTCCTCGATCGCCTGCGGCTGGGTCAGGATCAAGAGGTCGTTGTTGCCGCGCAGATCGCGATGGAAATTCTTGAAGCGCTCGCCGCGAAAGGCGGCCTCGTCGAGCTGCAGGTTCTGGATCATCGTGCCCATGGCGCCGTCGAGCACGAGAATGCGCTCGCGCGCGGCGTCGAGCAGGGCGGTTCGCTTGGCGGAAACGGGTACGGTCATTTTCTCTTACGCAGCTTTCTGGTCGCTCTTGGCGCGAATGCCGAGCAAGTGGCTGATCGCGAACACGAGGTCGGCGCGATTCATGGTGTAGAAATGGAAGGTGTCGACGCCATGCTTGGCGAGCTTCTGCACCTGTCCGGCGGCGACGGTCGCGGCCACCAGCTTGCGGGTCTCCGCGTCCTCATCGAGGCCTTCGAACTTCGCGGCGAACCAGTCCGGCACGGTCGTGCCGGTACGGGTGACGAAATTGCGCGCCTGCTTGAAATTGTGCATGGGCATGATGCCCGGCACGATCGGAATGTCGATGCCGCGGGCGCGGACCCGGTCGAGGTAGCGGAAGTAGAGGTCGTTATCGAAGAACACTTGCGTGATCGCGCGCGTCGCGCCGGCGTCGACTTTTGCTTGAAGCGTGTCAATATCGGCGTCGAAGTCGCGCGCCTCCGGGTGCTTCTCGGGATAGGCCGAAACCGAGACCTCGATGTCGGCGTGCCGCTTCTTGATCCCTGCAACGAGGTCAGCCGAGCTCTGATAGCCCTCGGGATGGCTGGAATAGGGCGTGCCGATGCCGCCGACGGGATCGCCGCGCAAGGCCACGATGTGGCGGACGCCGACCTCATGGTAGCGGTCGACGATCTCGTCGATCTCGCCACGCGAGGCGCCGACGCAGGTCAGATGCGCAGCCGGCAGCAGCGAGGTTTCCTTGAGGATGCGGGCGATGGTGGAATGGGTGCGCTCGCGGGTCGAGCCGCCGGCGCCATAGGTCACCGAGACGAATTTCGGATCGAGCGGCGCCAGCCGATTGATGGTCTCCCAGAGATTGCGCTCCATCTCTTCGGTCTTGGGCGGGAAGAACTCGAAGGAAATCGCAGGCCGTGTCACGGCAAGGCGCCCGTTTGGACCGTCGGATGTCACAGGCGTCGTCAAATCGGTCATGGCACCACTCACTCCAGGGGCTGGCCAGCGGGCCGGCGGCCGCGGTTGGATCTAGCTTGGAGGGACTTAAGATAGGGCAAAGCCAGATCTCCCGACAGCCCATCCGCGATGGGAAGTCGCCCACTTAAGGTGAAGTAGTGCCGAATATTGCGATGCAAGTGGCCTGAGTGGGAAATCCGGAGATTTGCTATTTAATATAACTATATCAATATATTGGTTCTATCGAAGGTGATCAAGAAGGTTCTAATTTCGTTGTGGGCAGGGTGAGTGTAGCTCTGCGATCTTTTCAATTGTCCCAACTCGATGTCTTGCCGGGCCCGCGGGGCCTCTCGACCCGCACACGCCAGATCTGCGCTGCTGGCCCATTGCCGCCGCGCCGGCCTCCACTACGTTGAGCAGCCATGATCCCGCTCTCAGTCCTCGACCTTTCCGTCGTGACCACAGGCACCAAGCCTGCCGCGGCGCTCCGCAACAGCATCGACTTGGCGCGCCATGTCGATGGGCTCGGCTATGTCCGCTACTGGCTTGCCGAGCACCACAACCTCGCCTCGGTGGCAAGCCCGGCGCCCGACGTGATGATCGGACAGATCGCGGCGGTGACGAAGCATATCCGGGTCGGCTCCGGCGGCGTGATGCTGCCCAACCACGCCCCGCTGGTCGTGGCCGAGCGCTTCAAGATGCTGGAGGCGTTGTTTCCGGGGCGGATCGATCTCGGCCTCGGCCGGGCGCCAGGTACCGACGGGGCCACCGCCTATGCGCTCCGCAGCCGGCTCGATCGCCGCGAGGGCGACGATTTCCTGGAACGGCTGCATGAGCTGATCCTGTGGGAGACCCGCGAATTCCCTGCGGGGCATCCCTACCACAACGTCGTTGCGATGCCCGAAGACACCAAGCTGCCGCCGATCTGGCTGCTCGGCTCCAGCGACTATTCCTCGGAACTGGCAGCCCAGGTCGGCATGGGCTTCGCCTTTGCCCATCATTTCGCGTCCCATGATGCGATCGACGCGATGGTGCATTATCGCAACCGCTTCCAGCCCTCGGCCTGGCGCGCAAGCCCGCATGCGATCCTCGCCGTTGCCGTCATCACGGCGGAGACCGATGAGGAAGCCGAAGAGCTCGCGACCTCCTTCGATCTGAACCGCCTGCGCCGCGACCGCGGTCAATATCTGCCGCTGCCGAGCGTCGAGGAGGCACTGGCCTATCCCTATGCGGATTCCGAACGCGTCTCGATCGCGCGCAACCGCTCGCGTCTGTTCGTCGGCAATCCAGCGACGGTGCAGAAGAAACTGGAGCCGCTGATCGAGGCGAGCAAGCCGGACGAGCTGATGGTGATCACCGCCGTCTACGACCACGAAGCGCGAAAGAAATCGTATTCGCTGCTGGCCGAGGCATTCGGGCGGGCGAGGCGGGCGGCGTAAGCTGCTCTCTTGCCCCGGACGCCGCGCAGCGCTTCTTCAGCGGTGCGCTGCAGAGCCGGGGCCCATCGCAGTCCGGAAATTGTAGCCCCTGGGTCCCGGCTCGCGCTTCGCGCGTCCAGGACATGAGACTAGTCCTGTGCTTCGCTGAACGTTGCGCGGAACGGGTGGCCCGGATACACGCCGACGATGCGGAATTCCCGCGAGAAGAATTTCAACTCCTCGATGGCGAACGCCAGGCCCTTGTCTTCGGGATGACCATCGACATCGGCGTAAAACTGCGTCGCGAAGAAATTGCCGTCGACCATGTAGCTTTCCAGCTTGGTCATGTTGACGCCGTTGGTGGCAAAGCCGCCGAGCGCCTTGTAGAGCGCAGCGGGCAGGTTGCGCACGCGGAAAACAAAAGTCGTGACTAGCGGGCCTGAGCCTGGCGCGGCCCATTTCGGCTCGCGCGCCAGCACCACGAAGCGCGTGGTGTTGTGGGCCTCGTCCTCGATGTCCTCGGCGAGGATGTCGAGGCCATAGATTTTTGCCGCAAGGCGCGAGGCGATCGCGGCAACCGTCTTGTCGCCGCGCTCGGAAATGTCGCGGGCGCTGCCGGCGGTGTCGGCGTGCACGATCGGCTTGATGCCGAGCTTGCGGATGATGCGCCGGCACTGGCCGAGCGCGTGCACGTGGCTCTCGACGCTCTTGATGTCCGACAGCTTGGTGCCCTTGATCGCCATGAGCTGATGGCGGACCGGCAAGAACCATTCGCCGATGATGAAGAGGCCGGAGGCCGGCAAGAGATGATGGATGTCGGCGACGCGCCCCGCCACCGAGTTCTCGATCGGGATCATGCCGAGATCGGCCTCCCCCGAGGAGATCGCCGACAGTGCGTCCTCGAAGGTGGCGCAGGGCATCGGCTCGGCGTCGGGATAGGCCTCGACGATGGCGATGTGGGAATTGGCGCCAGGTTCGCCCTGGAATGCGATCTTCATCTTGCTCATGACGGGCCTTGTAGCAGCGGCTCAGGATTTGGAAAGGATGCCGCGAGCGGTCTCGAGGTCCGCCGGCGTGTCGACCCCGCGCGGGACGGTGTCGACGATGGTAAAGTCGATCCGCATCCCGGCCTCCAGCGCGCGCAGTTGCTCGAGCTTCTCCTGCAATTCCAGCGGCGAGGGCGGCAAGGAGACATAGCGCTCGAGCGCAGCGCGGCGATAGGCATAGAGGCCGATATGGTGGTAGCGCGGCCCGTCGCCGGTCGGCGCGGTGGCACGGGTGAAATAAAGTGCGCGCATCCGGCGACCGCCGAGCGAAGTTCCGATCGCCTTGACGACGCTCGGGGCGAGGTCCTCCTCCGTGGTGTGGATCTGCGAGGCCAGCGTGGCGATATCCACGGCCGGATCTTGCAGCGGCGGCAGCACCTCGCGGATATTGTCGACCGTGATGGTCGGGAAATCGCCCTGGAGATTGACCACGATCTCGGCCTTGCCGTCCGGATCGAGCTTCTGCATGGCCTCATGGATACGGTCGGAGCCGGAGGGATGGGCGGGACTGGTCATCACCGCCTCGCCGCCATGGGCGGTCACGACCGACGCGATCTCGGCGGTATCGGTTGCCACCGCGACCCGGCCGATGCCGGCGGCCTCGGCGCGCCGCATCACATGCACGATCATCGGCAGGCCCGCGATATCGGCGAGCGGCTTGCCGGGCAGGCGGGTGGCGGCCATGCGGGCCGGGATCAGCACCAGGATGCGGGGGTCGATCATCGGTTTAAAGGCCTGGAAACGAGGCGTTTTCCGCCTCAAGAAATCGGGTGGGAATGGGCTGAAAGCCGCATCGCTTATACGGGTTGCCAGACCCCGGGCAAACCGATATCTGAATGGCAAAACTCGGGGAAACAATAAGGAACGACTGATTCTCCCGAGGCTCGTCCTGGCGGCCGCCCGGCCGCTTATTCCTTCTTGCGGTGTGGGGCCTGGCCGGAAATGGACTCTTTCGAACTCAATAAGATTCTCGGTGCCGTGCTCGGCACATGTCTCATTCTGTTGGTGACGAGCTTCACCGCGAGTGCGCTGTTCTCGCCCAAGATGCCGGAAAAGCCGGGCTTCGAGATCGCGGTGAAGGAAGAAGCCGGCGACAAGGGCGGCGCGGGTGCTGCGGCCGCCGCCTCCGAACCGATCGAAAAGCTGCTCCAGACCGCCTCCGTCGAGAAGGGCGCTGCCGCCGCCAAGAAGTGCGGCGCGTGCCATACCTTCGAGAAGGGCGGCCCGAACCGCGTCGGTCCGAACCTCTATGGCATCGTTGGCGATCACGTCGGCGAGGGCCGTGGCGGCTTCAACTTCTCGGCTGCGATGAAGAGCAAGGGCGGCGCCTGGGACTTCGACGCGCTCAATAAGTTCATCGCCAATCCGAAGGCCGCCGTTCCCGGCACCGCAATGGGCTTCGCCGGCATTCCGAAGGACTCGGAGCGCGCGGACGTCATCGCCTACCTGAACAGCCTCTCCGACAGCCCGAAGCCGCTGCCCACCGCAGCAAAATAAGGCCTATCGGTCCATCATCTCTAAAATACGCGGCCGGGCCCCAAAAGCCTGGCCGTTTCCATATCCAGGCCTCGCGGCGTTGTTATCGGGGCGTTTGGCCGCATCTGAGAGGCCGCCCGGCCTTTCAACATGAGGAAAAAGCAACATATTCCGTCGAAACCTCGCCTATATTGGGAACTTAAAGGAGTAGTCTCCTTCAAGACAGGACTATTGATTTGGCCATTACCCGACGCGATCTCCTGCTCACCGGCGCGGCTGTCGCTGCGCTTCCCGCTCTTGGCTCGGCGGCGGGTATTCCCATCATCGGCGCGGCAGAGGCGCAATCGGCCGTCGAACTCCCCTGGCGCCATGCGCTGTCGCTGTTCGGAAAGATCAAGTATCCCGCCGACTTCAAGCGCTTCGACTACGTCAATCCGGACGCGCCCAAGGGCGGCGTCGCGCGCCAGATCGCGGTCGGGACGTTCGACAATTTCAACATCGTGGTCTCAGGCGTGAAGGGCCAGGTCGCCGGGGCCGTCGCGTTCATCTACGAATCCCTCACGACGCCGTCGCTCGACGAAGTCTCGACCGAATACGGTGCGCTCGCCGAGGCCGTCAGCCATCCGGACGATTTTTCCTTCGTCACTTATCGCCTGCGGCCTGAGGCGAAATGGCACGACGGCAAGCCGGTCACCCCCGAGGACGTGATCTTCTCGCTCGATTCGTTCAAGAAGCATCATCCGATGTACTCGGCCTATTACAGCCATGTGGTGAAGGCCGAGAAGGTCGGCGAGCGCGAGGTGAAATTCGTGTTCGACGCACCTGGTAACCGCGAGTTGCCGCAGATCGTCGGGCAGCTCATCGTGCTGCCGAGGCATTGGTGGGAGGGCACCGACGCGCAAGGGCGCAAGCGCGATGTCTCCGCCACCACGCTCGAGATCCCGCTTGGTTGCGGTCCCTACCGCGTCAAGGACTTCGTTGCCGGCCGCTCGATCGCGCTGGAGCGCGTCCAGGATTATTGGGGCCGCGACCTCGCCACCAATGTCGGGCGCAACAATTTCGACGAGCTGCGCTACGAGTATTTCCGCGACGCCACGGTGGCGATCGAGGCCTTCAAGGCCGATCAGGTCGATTGGCGCACCGAGAACAGCGCCAAGAGCTGGGCGACCGCCTACGACTTCCCGGCCGTGGCCGAGAAACGGGTGATCCTCGAGGAGTTCGCCAACCGCAGTTCAGGCGTCATGCAGGCCTTCGTGCCGAACCTGCGCCGCGCCAAGTTCGGCGATCCGCGGGTGCGCCGTGCGCTCAATTATGCGTTCGACTTCGAGGAGATGAACAAGCAGATCTTCTACGGTCAGTACAAGCGCATCAGCAGCTATTTCGACGGCATCGACGAGCTCATGGCAACCGGCCTGCCGCAGGGCAAGGAGCTTGAAATCCTCGAGACCGTGCGCGCTCAAGTGCCGCCCGAAGTGTTCACGACGCCTTATTCCAATCCGGTCGGGGGCAATCCCGAGGCCGTGCGCGACAATCTGCGTGAGGCGCTCCGCCTGTTCAAGGAAGCCGGCTACGAGGTGCGCGACCGCAAGCTGATCGACGTCAAGAGCGGCACCCAGTTCTCCGTCGAACTGCTGAACCAGGATCCGAGCTTCGAGCGGGTCACGTTGTTCTACAAGCCGTCGCTGGAGCGGCTCGGCATCGCCGTCAGCGTGCGTACGGTCGATCCGACCCAATACGAGAACAGGACGCGCGACTGGGATTTCGACATCGTCACCAACTCGTGGGGCGAATCGCAGTCGCCGGGCAACGAGCAGCGCGAGTTCTGGTCGTCGAAAACGGCCGATATCGCCGGGTCGCGCAATATCACCGGCATCAAGAATCCGGCGGTCGACAAGCTGATCGAACGGCTGATCTACGCCACCGATCGCGAGGATCTCGTCGCCGCAACCAAGGCGCTCGACCGGGTGCTGCTGTGGAATCACTACGTCGTACCGCAATGGAATTATCCGAAGATAAGGACCGCGCGCTGGGATCGCTTCGGCCGGCCGGCGGAATTGCCCAAATACGGCCTGTCGGGCTTCCCGTTCATCTGGTGGTATGATGCGGACAAGGCGGCGCGGATCGCAAAGAAGTCGTGAAGGACATATCCCGCATGGCGCAGCTTTCACGCCGGCATGTGCTGGTCCTCGGTGTCGGCGGCGCGCTTGGCACTGCCGCACTCCGTGGCGCGGCGGCGTCCGAGGGGCCCGTTGAAGCCCACGGCATCTCGGCGTTCGACGATCTCAAATATCCCGCCAATTTCCACCATTTCGACTACGTCAATCCCGATGCGCCGAAGGGCGGCACGTTCTCGCTGATTCCTTCAGTGCGCGGCTACAATCAGTCCTATTTCACCTTCAACTCGCTCAACGCCTTCGTCCTGAAAGGCGAGGGCGCACAAGGCATGGATCTGACCTTCGCCACGCTGATGACGCGTGCCGGCGACGAGCCCGATGCCATGTACGGCTTTGCCGCGAAGTCGGTGCAGATCTCTCCCGACAAGCTCGCCTATCGCTTCACGATGCGGCCCGAGGCGAAGTTTCACGACGGCACCAGGCTGACTGCGCATGACGTCGCGTTCTCGGTCAACGTGCTGAAGGACAAGGGTCATCCGCTGATCCAGATTCAGATGCGCGACGTCAAGGGTGCCGAAGCGCTCGACGATGCGACCGTGGTCGTCACCTTCGCAGAGAAGCGCGCGCGCGACGTGCCGCTCTACGTGGCGAGCCTTCCGATCTTCTCCAGGGCCTATTACGCCGGCCGCGCATTCGACGAGACCACCACGGATACGCCGCTGGGCTCGGGCCCCTACAAGGTCGGCAAGTTCGAGATCAACCGTTTCATCGAGTTCGACCGGGTCAAGGACTGGTGGGGCGCGGACCTGCCGGTCTGCCGCGGCAGCAATAATTTCGACGTGATCCGCTACGAGTTCTACCGCGACCGCGACGTCGCCTTCGAAGGCTTCACCGGCAAGAACTATCTCTATCGCGAGGAGTTCACCTCGCGCATCTGGGCGACGCGCTACGACTTTCCGGCCATCAAGGACGGCCGGGTCAAGCGCGAGGAGGTGCCGGATCAGACGCCTTCGGGCGGCCAGGGCTGGTTCCTGAACACCCGGCGGGACAAGTTCAAGAACCCGAAGGTGCGCGAAGCGTTGAACTGCGCGTTCGACTTCGAATGGACCAACAAGACCATCATGTACGGCGCCTATGCGCGCGCGCGCTCACCGTTCCAGAATTCGGATCTCGTTGCCGAGGGGATGCCGTCGCCCGAGGAGCTGAAGCTGCTCGAGCCGTTCCGCGGCCAGGTGCCCGACGAGGTCTTCGGCGAGCCGTTCGTGCCGCCGGTGTCCGACGGTTCGGGCCAGGACCGCACGCTGCTTCGCAAGGCGCAGCAATTGCTCCAGGAGGCGCAGCTTCCGGTCAAGGACGGCAAGCGGCTGTTGCCGAGCGGCGAGGTCTTCAGCATCGAGTTCCTGACCGACGAGGCTTCGTTCCAGCCGCACCATGCCTCCTTTCTGAAGAATTTGAACATGCTCGGCATCGACGCGAATCTGCGTCTCATCGATGCCGTGCAATATCGCGCGCGGGTCGAATCCTTCGATTTCGACGTCGCCATCAACCGCATCACCATGTCGGCGACGCCAGGCGACAGCCTGCGCACCTACTTCACCTCGCAGGCAGCAGCGACGAAGGGGTCCTATAATCTTGCCGGCGCATCCAGCCCCGCGCTCGATGCCTTGGTCGAGAAGGCGATGGCCGCCGGGACGCGCCAGGAACTGACCATCGCCTGCCGCGCAATCGATCGCGTCTTTCGCGCCGGTCGCTATTGGGTGCCGCAATGGTACAATACCAGCCACCGGCTGGCGTATTGGGATCAGTTCGGCCATCCCGCAAACCTGCCGCGTTATGCGATCTCCGACTATACCAGCGGCGTCGGAGAGCGGACCCTGTGGTGGTACGACGCCGCCAAGGCGACCAGGCTCGAGCAGGCGAAATAATCATGAGCGCCTATATCGCCCGCCGCATTCTCCTGATGATTCCGACGTTGCTCGGAATCATGTTCATCTCCTTCGTCGTCGTGCAATTCGCCCCGGGCGGTCCGGTCGAGCGGGTGATCGCGCAGCTGTCGGGCGCCGATACCGGCGGGACCTCGCGCATTTCAGGCGGCAGCGATTTCGCCCAGCGTGCGCCGGGCCAGTTGGGAGCCGGGGGCGATGCCATCAACTCGAAATATCGCGGCGCGCAGGGTCTCGACCCCGACTTCATCAGGAAGCTGGAGAAGCAGTTCGGCTTCGACAAGCCGGCGCCGGAGCGCTTCGCGCTGATGGTGTGGAATTTCTCCCGCTTCGATTTCGGCAACAGCTATTTTCGCGATGTCAGCGTGCTCCAGTTGGTCAAGGAAAAGCTGCCGGTCTCGATCTCGCTCGGCATCTGGCTGACGCTCCTGACCTACCTGATCTCGATTCCGCTCGGCATCCGCAAGGCCGTGAAGGACGGCTCGCGCTTCGACACCTGGACGTCGACCGTGCTGGTGCTCGGCTATGCCATCCCCGGCTTCCTGTTCGCGATCCTCCTGATCATCCTGTTCGCCGGTGGCTCGTTCTTCAATTGGTTCCCGCTGCGCGGATTGACGTCGGACGGTTGGTCGCAATTCCCCTGGTACTGGAAGATCATCGATTACTTCTGGCACTTGACGCTGCCGCTGATCGCCATGGGGCTCGGGGCCTTCACGACCATGACGTTCCTGACCAAGAACTCGTTCCTCGACGAGATCCGCAAGCAATATGTGATGACCGCGCGCGCCAAGGGCTGCAGCGAGAACCGGGTGCTCTATGGCCACGTCTTCCGCAATGCCATGCTGATCGTCATCGCCGGCTTTCCCGCCACCTTCATCCACGCCTTCTTCTCGGGCTCGCTTTTGATCGAGACCATCTTCTCGCTGGACGGGCTCGGGCTGCTCAGCTTCGAGAGCGTTCTCAACCGCGACTACCCCGTGGTGTTCGGTACGCTGTTCATCTTTTCGCTCGTCGGCCTCGTGGTCAATCTCATCTCTGACCTCGCCTATATGTGGGTCGACCCGCGGATCGATTTCGAGGCGCGGGAGGTCTGATGGCGCTGACCGCTCCCACCCCGATCGAGACCACCGCAAAGTCGCCGCTCGGGGACGTCGTGCCGATCACGCGCAAGCCGTTTGCGCCGTCGCCGCTCAACCGGCGGCGCTGGCAGAATTTCAAGGCGAACCGGCGCGGCTATTGGTCGTTCTGGATCTTCATGATCCTGTTCGTGGTGTCGCTGTTCGCCGAGCTGATCGCCAACGACCGGCCTTTCCTGATCAAATATGACGGCCATCTCTACTGGCCTGCCTTCGTCACCTATTCCGAGACCACCTTCGGCGGCGACTTCGAGACCGCGGCGGACTACCGCGATCCCTATTTGCAGAAGCTGATCAAGGACAAGGGCGGCAGCATCGTCTGGCCCTTGATCCGCTATTCCTACGACACCCACAATCTCGATCTGCCGACGCCTGCACCCTCGCCGCCGACCTGGATGCTGACGGAAGCGCAATGCAAGCCGGTGGTCGAGAAGAAGGGCCTGAAGGGCTGCCGTGACCTCGAATACAACTGGCTCGGCACCGACGATCAGGGCCGCGACGTGGTCGCGCGCGTGATCTATGGCTTCCGCATTTCGGTGCTGTTCGGCCTCTGCCTGACCATCGTCTCCTCCATCGTCGGCGTCGCGGCCGGCGCGGTGCAGGGCTATTTCGGCGGCTGGGTCGATCTCTTGTTCCAGCGCTTCATCGAGATCTGGACCGCGATCCCCTCGCTCTATCTGCTGCTGATCCTGTCGTCGGTGCTGGTGCCCGGCTTCTTCGTGCTTCTCGGCATCCTGCTGCTGTTCTCCTGGGTGTCGCTGGTCGGCCTCGTCCGCGCCGAGTTCCTGCGCGGTCGCAATTTCGAGTACATCCAGGCGGCGCGGGCGCTCGGCGTGTCGAACGCCGTGATCATGTTCAAGCATCTGCTGCCGAACGCGATGGTCGCGACCATGACCTTCCTGCCGTTCATCGTCTCGAGCTCGGTCATGACGCTGACCGCGCTCGACTTCCTCGGCTTCGGCCTGCCGCCCGGTTCGCCCTCGCTCGGCGAGTTGTTGTCGCAGGGCAAATCCAACGTGCAGGCGCCGTGGCTCGGCTTCACCGGCTTCTTCTCGGTCGCGATCATGCTGTCGCTGCTGATCTTCATCGGTGAAGCCGTGCGTGACGCCTTCGACCCGCGCAAGACCTTCAGGTGAGGGCGTGATGGACGCGATCAACCAGCCCCTGCTTGCCGTGCGCAACCTCTCGGTGGCTTTCCACCAGGGCGGCAACACGACGCTTGCGGTCGACAAGATCTCGTTCCAGATCAAGCGCGGCGAGTGCGTCGCTCTGGTCGGCGAGTCCGGCTCCGGCAAGTCGGTCAGCGCGCTCTCGATTCTGAAGCTGCTGCCCTATCCGAACGCCTCGCACCCCTCCGGCAGCATCCGCTTCAAAGGCCAGGAGCTGATCGACCAGACCGAGCGAGAGATGCGGCAGATCCGCGGCAGCGACATCTCCATCATCTTCCAGGAGCCGATGACTTCGCTCAATCCGCTGCACACGATCGAGGCGCAGATCAGCGAGATCATCCAGCTGCACAATCCGACCAGCAATGCGCAGGCGCGCAAGCGGACGCTGGAATTGCTGACCCAGGTCGGCATTCCCGAGCCGGAGACCCGGCTGAACTCCTATCCGCACCAGCTCTCCGGCGGCCAGCGCCAGCGCGTGATGATCGCGATGGCGCTTGCCAACGAGCCGGACCTGCTGATCGCGGACGAGCCGACCACGGCGCTCGACGTCACCGTGCAGGCGCAGATCCTAGCGCTGCTCGCCGAGATTCGTTCGCGGCTCGGCATGAGCCTGCTCTTCATCACCCACGATCTCGGCATCGTGCGCCGCATCGCCGACACGGTCTGCGTCATGAAGGGCGGCGAGATCGTCGAGCAGGGGCCGGTCGAGCAGGTCTTCAAGACGCCGAAGCATCCTTACACGCGCGATCTGCTCGCGGCCGAGCCGAAGCCGGACCCGGCGCCGCCGCAGCCTGACGCCCCGGTGGTGATGGCCGCCGACGATCTCAAAGTGTGGTTTCCGATCAAGCGCGGCCTGTTGCGCAAGACGGTCGGCCACATCAAGGCGGTCGACGGCGTCAGCATTGCCGTGCGCAAGGGCGAGACGCTGGGCGTCGTCGGCGAATCCGGCTCGGGCAAGACCACGCTGGGCCTGGCGCTGCTGAGATTGATCTCCTCGAACGGCCGGATCGTGTTCCTTGGCAAGGACATCCAGGGCCTGCGCTTCAAGGAGATGCGCCCCATCAGGCGCGACATGCAGATCGTGTTCCAGGACCCGTTCGGCTCGCTCTCACCGCGCATGTCGGTCGCCGACATCATCGCCGAAGGCCTCACCGTGCATCAGCCGAAGCTGTCGCGCGAGGAGCGCGAGGCGCGTGTCGTCAAGGCGCTGGAGGACGTCGGGCTGAAGCCTGATACCCGCTATCGTTACCCGCACGAATTCTCCGGCGGCCAGCGCCAGCGCATCTCGATCGCGCGCGCGGTGGTGCTGGAGCCCGACTTCGTCGTGCTGGACGAGCCGACCAGCGCGCTCGACATGCTGTTCCAGGCGCAGATGGTGGAGCTGCTCCGCGAGCTGCAGCGCAAGCGCGATCTCACCTACATGTTCATCTCGCACGATTTGCGCGTCGTCGCCTCGCTCGCCAGCCACCTCATCGTGATGCGCGGCGGCAAGGTGGTCGAGGAAGGCCAGGCCGCCGAGCTGTTCAAGAACCCGAAGACCGATTACACGCGCGCGCTGTTCGCCGCGGCCTTCCGGCTTGAGACCGCGGGGAACGGGGCGGTGGCGACCTAGTCTCTCCGGTCATGTCCGTCGGCTTCGCAGCTGGGCTGAATCGCTCGCTCCGTCTCATGCCTGGTCGGGTCGTCATGAATGATGAGCCGTAAATCAAGCATGTTTATGCACCTTGTGACGTGCGTGAAAAACGTCAGGGTACCTTCCACGCGAATGGAGCCCATGCTACAACCACCACGGATGCCGGTGTGCGTGGGGGAAGTGGCCGATGAAATGTTCGATCGCTTGGAGTTCGCTGTACATCCAAGCCAATGGCAAGGTGACGCCCTGTTGTGGTGATCTAAAGTTCGGCGACACGAAGGAAAAGCTGGCGGACATCTTCAACGGGCCTGCCGCCAACAAACTTCGTCAGCAGATGCTCGAGAATTCGGCGGCGCTGCCGGACATCTGTACCAACTGCAATCTTCTGCAGCGCCTGGGGAATGACGACTTCCCGGCCTCGTACAGGACCGGCACCAGCTACGAACCCTTGTCCGGAGCCTATGTTGCCAACGAGCTTCCTCCGCAAGGGAGCAAGCCGCTGTCCCTGATGGTCCAGTTTGGCGAACTCTGCAATATCCAGTGCATCATGTGTCCGCAGGACCACACGAGCAAAATCGGGATCACGCCCGAGGCGGTCGAACGGGTCAAGGAGGCGATTCCAAACATTGCGAGCATGACGCTGACGGGGGGAGAGCCAACGGCGTTCAAGCAGTGCTGGGATATCATCGACCATTTCAACAATAACGCTCCGCGCGGCGCTCATCTCGGGCTGCTGACGAACCTCAAGTCCGTGACAAAGGCTCGAGTGGAAAAGAGCTTCGACAAGATCGAAAGCCTTGCATTCGGCATCAACGTCGATGCGGCCACCAAGGAAACCTATGAATACATCCGTCACGGGGCCAATTGGGAACAACTCAACCGCAATCTGATCGATCTTCTCAATTACAAGAACGAGCATCGCAAGACTGGTTGGCGCCTCAACATGACCATGACGGTGATGAAGAGCAATCTATACGAGATGCGTCCCCTGATTGAGCGTTGCGGCGAACTCGGAATCGGGTTCGGCTGCGGAGGAGTGACGGGCGACTTTGCGCCGATCAAGAACGCGCGGACTTATTTTGAGGAGAACATCTTCCGCTACCCGCATATCGGCATCAGCAAGAGCGAGATGATCGCCGTGTTCGAAGATGCACTGGACGCGACCGAATGCCTTCCAAAAGATTATCAGGAAGGGGCTCGCAACAACATCGCCGGCATGATCGAGATAACAAAGAACACGCCTCAGGTGGAAATTAGTCCTGAAGATGTTTCGCGGATCCGTGAGTTGCCGGACGACCAATTGTCGCGAGCGTTGGGAACGGTGGTTCAGACCGGCCGACCGCCGTGGTATCGCCCGGCCCTTTCGGATGATCCAATGTTCTGGGTCAACACGGGCAAGCGGACCGCAACCCGTATAACCGGGGGGATAGGCCGCCGGATACGTAGGACGTTTTCAACCGAACGTCTCTAACGGGCTTTGTATCTACGCCGCGCAATCCAGTTCCGGACCCTGCACGATGTGGGAGGTTCGTTTGACCTCGCCGCGGCGTCCGGGCCATCAGATCGGGACCCCGGCCGGACTTGGCTGTTGAGCCGGCCAACTCCGAGTGCTAGGTTTCGACGGCATCATTCCCGTTAGGGCTGATGAAGCAGGCGGGTGACCAGGCTTACGGACTGCCGCCTGCGATCTGGAAATTGGAATACTTTAGCCATAGGCCCCGCCTCCGGACGCATTTTTCAAGTCGGCCGGGGAATGTTCATTGCGCATCGTTTTCCCTCCGTTCTTCCCATTGACTCGGAGGCGGGCATTTTCTGTCCAACGCTTTAGAAAAGGCCATTTGCCATGTCTTTTTCCAGCATGTCTTTTTCCAGAATGTCTGTTTTCAGCAGCCGAGCCCGGTGCGCAGCAGGCAATGATGATTCAAGTGCAAGGCGGGTTTACGTCCTAGCCTCCATGCTGTGGGCCGCCTGCGTCATTCCCTTCGCAACCCCCGCGTCTGCTCAATGCGCGGCCCGCGATGTGTTGCAGAACCAGCTGAAGCTCAAGCCGCGCTTGGCCCCAGCGTCCCGACAGCCCGTCAGCTCCGCTCGCGAGGTCGCGACATGGAAGACGATTACGATCGGGACCTTCGCCGACACTCTCGCGCTGCGCAACGCGCTCGATAGCAGGGGCTGCAATGTCGGTGGCCAGGCCGCCGAGATCCTTGCCCGGCCGGCGTTCACGATCAGCTCTCACAGGGCGAATGTGGAGCTTGTCGATCTCTCGCCCGCCCAGCTCGGGTTCACGTCCGACACCGTGACCTTGGCCAACGTTTACGCGCGCGCCCGGCAGCTCGGCTTTGAGCTTGCTGCGGCCGAAGTCGGCCCGCAATTGCGCCTCCAATATCTCGACCAGCCCATCGGCGAATTTCTCATCATCGCCATGGAGCCGATCAAGACATGGAGCGGCGAGCCGATCATTCTGAATGTGGCGAATGGCGGCGCAGGTTTGATCCTGATCGGCCAGGACGGTCGGCTTGAAGTAGACATATTCGTGACATCTCGCTTCATTTTCGCTCGCCCCTCGCAGCCGGCAGCCAGCGCCGAGCTGATTGGATCCGTCGCAGGCTTCCTGCCGCCGTGAATGGTCCGGAACGGTCCTCGACGGTTCGGCGCAAGACATACGGGACGAGCACGCCCAAAAAAGTGGCAGCCAACCTTCGCGGCAGAGTCCCCGCCTTTTTTTGCTTGAGCGAGCGCAGATTGAAACAGGCATGGAGCTTTGATAACGTTTCTTGAGAACAGATTTTGATTATTGCTTCACCAAGGACAAGCCTGCTGCCGTTCATTCGCAAGCGCGCTCGAGCCCGCGCTCGGTTGAATGCCAACATGTGCATCGTCCCCAAATTTGTTTTCAGGAAGTCGGAATTGCGATGTTGACCGCAGAGGAGATCGTTCGCGTCAGGTCCTCATTTGACATGGTCTTCGCGAATGCCACTGACATGACGACAGCGTTCTACGATCGCATATTTGAGCTTGCGCCGGAATTCAGGCCGATGTTTCCGGCCGATATGAGTGCTCTGAAGCATGATTTCATTGCAAAGCTCGCTGTGCTGGTCGGCAGCCTCGATGAGGCGACCGGGCTGTTGTCAGGTGCCGACGTCCTTGGCCGCAATCATCTGCGCTACGGTGTAAGACCCGAGCACTATCCGGTTGTCGGCGAAGCACTGCTCTGGAGCCTTGCGCGGGGGCTTGGGCCGCATTGGACCGATGAGGTGGAGCAGGCCTGGCGCAAGGTTTACGCCATCATTGCCGAGCGCATGATCGCAATTGGCGCGAGCTCGCCCGCGTCGCCGATCACCAACACGCCACGGCTCGGCCCATGAACAGGCGTCATGCGCTCGGATTGTTTGCGACCGCATTCATTTCAGTTGTCGCATTTCCGGACGATGGTTTTTCTCAAGTAAAGTCTCTCAAAGAACAATTGATCGGCACTTGGATTTACGAGTCCGGCAAAGCCACGCGTGAGGATGGCAGCGCCGTCGACCGGCCGACGTTTCAAGGAGCCGTGACCTATACCGCCGAAGGCCGCTTCCATTTCATTACAGTGCGCTCTGATGCGCCAAAATATGCATCAGGCGACTCTGCGCGCCCCTCGCCAGAGGAGGCCATGGCTATCGCCTCAGGTGTCATTGCTTACACCGGGACGTATACCGTTGACGAAAGTACCAAGACGATCCACGTCAATATCGAGACGAGTTCATTTCCCAACCTGGTCGGAGCACCAAATCAGCGCCGGATCGTGACATCGATCACCGACGACGAATTGAAGTTCACAAATCCGCGGACGCAGGCAGGCATCACGCTGGAGCTGGTGTTCAAACGGGCGAGATGAACACCCGGCAAGTCAGTTTGTCCGCGTCTGATCCCAGTGCAGCCTTGGATGCAACGTCTTCAATGCCGGAGTAAAGCGGACGCAATGCGATTGGACGACGCGCACCTATAACCGCTTGATCGTATCCTTCCGGCGAAGGCCGCCCCTGCCGGTGACGCGTGGATTGTGCGATGCTGCCGTGTCGTGGATTGCGCAACGAGAGTTTGGATGTCCCGACTACATTGGATTGAGGTTCGAGCGGCTGGACGGATAGCGATTATGGCGCGTCCTCGCGCTGACGAGTGGTTGGAGATGGAGGTGAACGACTGGAAGAACTCCGGGGTCGATGTGGTGGTGAGCCTTCTGGAGCAGGAGGAGGTTTCTGAGCTCGGGTTAAAGCGTGAAGCCGAGCTTTGCCGTTCCCGTGGGATCGACTTCATTTCTTTCCCGATTCCAGATCGAGGACTGCCAGAATCCCGACGAGAGGCTTCGAAGATCGCTCAGTCGTTGGCCGCCGGCTTGCGCGACGGGCGGTCCGCAGCGATCCATTGCCGGGCGGGGATTGGCCGGTCGTCGGTGATTGCCGCTTGCGTACTGATCTGTTCGGGAATCGAAGCGGAGGAAGCGCTCGCGCTGATAAGAGCTCGCGAGGCTTGATCGTGCCGGATACGGACGAGCAGCGCGATTGGGTGGTTGCCTTCGGCAATACGAAGCGCAGCGAGGGAGTCTAGCTGACTGCGCGTGCTGGCTTGAGGCAGAGTGGCCTATTAAGCGCCTTCGCCGCAACCCGGAAGTCCGAGCGCCGGTCAAGCGTTGCGATTTCGTAACGGGCTAAGAATCGGCAGCTCGTAGGATGGGTTGAGCCGTTGCGAAACCCATCGCCGATGGGCGACGCACGGAGCCGTGCCATCGCTGGTGCGATCTGATCAAGAGGACGAAATCTGGTGGGTTTCGCTTCGCTCGACCCATCCTGCGCGCTCAGTCGAATTCCGCGAGAGTCGGCGACATTTCAGATACGCACGATCACCTGTCTGATGTGGGCCCCCATCCTGGGCATGATAATTGACATCCATTTTGCACGAGCCTCAAGATGACCTCTGCATGAGCTGATCCGTACTGGAATGCCTAATCATCGCGCGCGGCTACCGGCTCGCCGCTAGAGCAAAGACCCTCCGATCGGCAGTGACCGTTCTTTCAGTGGTGGTCGCGCTGCGGCTCAAGACGGAAATGACATCGATGACATCACAGACCGACGAAGCTGCACAGTCTACGCTGATGACGGACGTTCCTTACGGTCAACAGACGAAGATCACGGTCGAACGGAAAGGCCATGTCGTGTTGATCGGCATCAATCAGCCCTACATCGACAACCGGCTCGATCCGGAGGCGACTGAAAGCCTTGCGAGAGCCTACTTCGATTACGATCGGGATTCGTCGCTCCGAGCTGCGGTTTTGTTCGGTCATGGCGATCGCTTCTCCAGAGGGGTCGATGTCGACGCCTACAAGGCACTCGCCCAGTCTGGAAAAAAGATGATGGATGGGCCCGGCTTCATCGACCCTCTCGGGCGGACCGGACCGGCGCTCAAGAAGCCCTTGGTTGTCGCGGTTCACGGCGACACGTGGAATATGGCGCACGAGATCTTCCTTGGCGCGGACATACGCTTGGCCTCTGATGACACGGATTTTGGTCAGGACGAGAACACGCACGGCCGTTTTCCCGGAGGCGGCGCAACTGTTCGCTTTCCAAGAGAGGCCGGTTGGGGAAATGCGATGCGGTTCATTTTGACAGGCGATCATTGGAATGCGAGGGAAGCGCTCCGAATGGGAACGGTTCAGGAAGTAGCCCCGAACCGCGATGCAGCTCTCGCGAAGGCTGTTGAGATCGCCAACAAGATCGCCGCATGCGGTCCTCTCGGTATCGAGACGTCCCTGGCCTCTTCCCGTATGGCGGTCGATGACTCCGAGGCGGCGCTGGCCGCGCTCGACGAGCAATATCGAGCATTGCTCACGACCCGGGATTTTCAGGAAGGCCGGGATGCTCAAGCACAAGGGCGTCCGCCCAATTTCGAGGGACGTTGACAGATCGGACGGCCTTTCGATCAAGTGTCGCACTTCCGGTGTTGGACCCGACCCTGACCTCCGTTCCGGCCGAGGCGTTGTCCGCTTGCTATGACCCATTGCGGACCTGCGTCTTGGGGGCAGCCCGACCGCATACGCTATGGACGACAAGTGAAGATCGCCGCTACGTCGATCTGGCGGCCGGAGTGCCATCCTGCCTCCACAAGCATCGGTCGCACGCTCGACGGAACTTTCAAGATCTCACCGTCTCCTGAGGCGAAGTTCGCGCATGGTCACTTCGAACTTTGGATGTTTCTTCCAGTCGGTGGAGGCAGATGGAGGTCATTATCGGGAATTCGGCTCTTGGCCCATCCCTGCCACATGCCACGATTGAGGACATGTCGGGTATCGGGGGGTAGACCGGACCTAACTTAGACCGGAGCAAACCGGCGCGATTGACCCGAAGGCGACATCGCGCTTACCAAAAGCGGAGCCTTCCTAGAGCGATCTGTGCCACGAGACTAGCGGGGCGCCCACTTGTTAAGGATCCACTTGCCCTTGACCAATGTTGCTTCGGCGGGGTGGGTCAACATCGCCCGACTACCATCCTCATGAATAGTCACATTCAGCAAGAGGCGTTCATCGCTATCCCAGCGGACAAACTCCCAGTTTTCATATTCCGTCGGCCGATAGTGTATGCTCGGTCCACTCGCATTCATATCCGCGGGGAGAATGTCGAAGCCATTATTGGCGTCGCTCGGGCCGTCAATTGCCTTGACTGCGACCAACCAGCGCTTGCTAGGTGAATAGCCCGGAGGGTCGACAATCCTCTGCTTACGACCCTCTCGTTGACTTACTAAAAACCAAGCGTCGCTCTCATAGCCCTGATCGTGGACCAAGAACAATCTGCCCTTCGGGAAGTAGTCATACAAAGAGTAGATTTCGCACGTATCAGGATTTCGCTCGCAATTGCCTTTATCTTTGAACAATCTGACTTTGCCATTATCGAGCTTTAGTTGAAGACCTGCACGGCCTCGAACGACAGCTCCCGCGGCTTGATCGATACAAGCGCGTTCGCTTTCTGGTGAAAACGGATCGCCGTCGATCCGTGTCACCTTCAGCTTATCATCCAAGATCACGTCGGGGTGCTTGCAGACTCCGTCCCGCGGTTCCGGTGAGAAGCAGGTGTAACCTTCAGGGCAAGGAGTGCCAGGTAGAAATTCTGCGGATGCTTCAGATGCGCCCCACAGCAGGGCCATAGCTGAAAGGAGCGCAGAGATGGAAGAGGCCGAACCCATTCGCCACCTATTTCGTGAGGAGCGGGGCACCTTACACAGTCCGAAATCAAATTGCCCAGTCGTCTCGCCTGCTTCGTTAATGGACGGTGCATGTCAGCGCTCGCCTTACGGCCTGCCAATGTCGCCTTATGGTCCAAAGCAGCCTTGGGCCACGACGGCTTCGACGTCGCCTTTCGAGAGCAAAGCGGACGCGGCGCATTTTCGTCGGCGCGCGCCTAAAGCCGCTTGATCGAAACAATCTCACTGCCGGCTTGACTGATCCGCGCGATGGCCGGCGCGATCGGTTCGATCACCGTTGCCATGTGATGGGCGTTGGCGTGAACCATCGTGCCGCCGTCGCGGACGATGGCGACGTGGCCCTTCCAGAAGATAAGGTCGCCGCGTTGCAACTTGCTCCGCTCATGCGGCTCCAGTGCGCGGCCGAGGCCTGCCTGCTGCATGTCGCTGTCGCGCGGGCAGCCGATGCCTGCGGCCGTCAGCGACACCTGGACCAGGCCCGAGCAGTCGATGCCAAAACTGCTCTTGCCGCCCCAGAGATAGGGCGTGCCGACGAAGCGCTCGGCGACCCCGACGAAGTCAGGCTCGCGCTGGTCGAGCGGCGAAAGATGGGTCTTCGGCAGGAACGCGCCTTCGCGCGTCACGGCGAACATGCCCTCCTCGCGCGCGATCGCGAGCTTCGATCCCAGCACCAGCGTGTCGGAGGGGGGCAGCTTGATCGAGGGGCCGGGGAAGGCGAGCGTCCGCAGCGCGCTCACCTTGTGCGTTGGCGGGGCCACAGGCGTCGTCAGCGCCGCCTCGGGCAGCCAGCCGACATAGCCGTCACCGCCGAGCTGGCCCCAGGCCCAGCCCTCGCCGTTGCGATCGTAGACCGTGACGCGTTCGCCGCGCAGGGCTTCCGTCATCAGCATGGCGTTCGATGACGGCTGCTCGCGCACCGGCGCGGCTGGTGCAATCACCTCGAATTCCTCGCCTGCGACGAAGCGATCGGCCTGCACCTGGCCTTCGAGATATTTCGCGGCGAGGTCGCCGCGTGCCGGTGTCAGCCTGATATCATGCATAGCGCTCGCTCAGCACCCTGTAGATGGCGCGGGCGGCCTGGCATTCGCCGCCCTCGGGCCGCGCCGGCTTGGCCGACGGCGTCCAGCCGTAAATATCGACGTGAAGCCAGCTCCCGGCATGCTCGACGAAGCGTTGCAGGAACAGCGCGCAGGTGATCGAGCCAGCAAAGCCGCCCGACGGCGCGTTGGTGATGGTAGCGGTCTTGGAGTCCAGCCAGGCATCGTAGGGCGGCCACAGCGGCATGCGCCACAAGGGATCGTTCTCCTGCACCGCGCAGCGCGCGACATCGGCCGCCAGCGTCTCATCATTGGTGTAAAAGGGCGGTAAATCCGGGCCCAGCGCCACGCGCGCAGCGCCGGTCAGCGTGCCCAGGTCGATCAGAAGCTCGGGCTTCTCCTCGTCGGCCAGCGCCAGCGCGTCGGCGAGCACCAGCCGGCCCTCCGCGTCGGTGTTGCCGATCTCGACCGTGATGCCCTTGCGGGAGGTGAAGATGTCGAGCGGGCGGAAAGCGTTGCCGGAAACGGCGTTCTCCACCGCCGGGATCAGCACGCGCAGCCGCACCTTCAGCTTCGCATCCATCACCATGCGCGCCAGCGCCAGCACGTTGGCGGCGCCGCCCATGTCCTTTTTCATGATCAGCATGCCGCTCGACGGTTTCAGATCGAGCCCGCCGGTGTCGAAGCAGACGCCCTTGCCGACCAGCGTCACCTTGGGATGGTCAGGGTCGCCCCAGCCGATGTCGATCAGCCGCGGCGCGCGGCTCGAAGCCATGCCGACGGCGTGGATCAGCGGGAAGTTCTTTTCCAATTCCTCGCCGATGGTGCAGGTGTAGCTGGCGCCGAATTCCGCCGCCAGCGCTTGCGCGGCCGCGGCCAGCTCCTCCGGCCCCATGTCGTTGGACGGCGTGTTGATGAGGTCGCGCGCCAGCATCGCGGCTTCAGCCATGCGGTTGATCTCGGCCGGATCGACACCATCGGGCGGCACCAGCCGGACATCGGGCCTGTCGGTCTTGCGGTAGCGCGCGAAACGGTAGCTGCCGAGCGCGAAGGCGAGCGCCGCCAGTCGTGCATCGTGCGGCGCATTGGCGAAACGATACGTACCCGGCGGCAGTAGGCCGGGCAGGGCGCCGGGCCGGAACAGATCGCGCGATTTCGCGCCGTCATCCTCGAGGCCGAACAGCACCTGCGCGATCGTGCCGTCGGGCGCGGGTAGCGCAAGATAGCCGCCCGGCTTGGCTGTGAAGGCGCTCGCAATGGCGAACTGGCGCTGCGGCGGCGGCAGCGTCTCGCGCACGGTCTCCCAGCTCGATTTGGTGACGAAAAGGATCGGGGTGGCAGTCGCCGATATCTCGAAGACGGAAGGCATTGGCGGGTCCGCAAGCTCATTATGTTGGAGCAGACTTCGCAGAGTTTTGCCGCGGCCGCAATCGGCTTTGGGTCACCGCCCGGTGAGCCGCTACTCGCAAACCGGGAGCCATGCTAGGTTCCGGCACGGGTTGCCCGGCGCGCAGAGAACGCCGGTGAGCGAAGACGAAGCGTGCCGGGAGGAATATTGCAATGGAATTTGTGTGGAGCGTGGTCACATTCATCGGCCAGGCCATCGAAGCGGTCTTTGGCTATGTCGAGCATCACCACTGGGTTTTCGCCTTCCTCGCCGGTGGCTACGTCTTCTATCTCCATGACCGTTCGATCCATGCGCGGTTCGATGCGCTCGACAAGCGCGTGGACGAAATCCGCAAGCGTCTCGCCATCGAATACTGATCGGGCTCAGCGAAACCGGCCGCGGTCGGCGCTCGTATGTCGCTTGAGAACTGCCGTTCACGAGAGCGCCGCCGCGGGCTTTGACTAGCGCTGCGGTTGTGGCATTATTGACCATTATTTTTTGGTTGTGCGGTGCGTTGCTGCACGTAGTAGGTGCAAGAGCGCGCTTGAAGTTGGGCTGCTGAAGTTACTTTGTTGAAGTCGGCTGATACCGATCCGGTCGATATCCGACAAAACTCCTCGTTGAAGGCATTTCTCTCAATCGTTTGGGCGACGCAGCATTCGCAATGAGCGGCGCAGAATGGATAGATCGTTCGTCGTTGCGCAGATCTCCGACCTGCATCTGGACGGGTCAGGCCGGCTGCTCGCGGCCATTGAGGCCCTCACAGCAGGCTTGCGCGAGCGGATGGCAGCCTACGCTGATGTGCCAGACCGCATCCTGCTGATCACCGGCGACATCGTGAACGATCCGACGCCGCCCGCGCTGGATGAAGCGCTCGCAGCAATCGCCTCGCTCCGGCAGACCGGCCTGTTCACCGACATCCAGGCAGTGGCCGGCAATCACGACGTCAAGCGTCCGAGCAAGCCGGGTGGTCGCCACGACGCCTATGATTATCTGCACCTGCCGCGGACCTCGAAGAGCGTCTATTATCGCCAGGCCGGCCTCGATCTCGTGCTGCTCGACTCCAACAAAGCGAGTCTGGCGGCGCTCGCCAGCGGTGTCGTCGACGGGCAGGCCTACAACGCCATGGTCGCGCAGTCCGCCCGCTTGAGCGTCGAGCTTGCAGGCAGCATCGGCTCGGCTGGCCGGGCCGATTATTCCGAGCCTGCGGAAAACCTGGTGCGGGTGCTGGCGCTGCACCATCATCCGCTGCCGCAGGCGACCGGCGAGGGCAAGCGCTTTCTCGGCCTTCCGGACGAGCCGCTGATGTATCTTGCGGCGCCCGCGACCTTGCTCGAAGCGGCCACCTCGCTCAACGTCAATCTGGTGCTGCACGGGCATCGGCATGTCGAAGGGCTCGCCCGCTATTCGATTCCCGATCCCCGTGCGCTCCGCAGCGGCGGCGAGGATTTCTGGCGCACGATCTATGTGCTGTCCTGCCCGTCCTCGACCGGCCAGGGCGGCGACGATGCCGGCTTCAACATCGTCCATTTTGGCCCGACGTCCGGGGACGAACGGGCCGACTACCGGTTCACGATCGCCCGCTATGCGCGACCGCGCAACGATAGCGGCTTCAGGCCGCTCGATTCGAACCTGCCTGATGGCCTCATCAGGCTTCCAGCGGGGCGAGATCTGTCCCGCGATCCCGCCATTCAATCGGTGATCGAGATCGCCTCCTGCGTGTCGCTGAAACGAGATCAGGTTCTCGCACTCGTCCGCCGGCTGCTGTCACGCCCCGCCTTCTACGACGATGGCGGGCAGAGTTGGGCGGACAGGCTCTACACCTATCTCGTCACGTCCCACGCATGGACCGATCTCGAGAGCAGGTTCGCAAGGTCGGCGTCGCAGCCCGAGGTCGCGGCGCTGGCGGAGGCGAGGGCGCTGCTGCGGCGACTGATCGTTCAATCCGCCGACATGCTCGGCATCGACCGCGCCACGCTCGACGAGCTCCGCGCCGACCGCCAGGTCAATCATGATGATCTCGCGCGCCGGTGGCCGGCGCTGCCGCGCGAGGCCATCGAGGTTCAGGCGAGCGCGCACCAGCACTTGCAATTGCTGCGGGACCTGAATGAACCGATGAGGCTGCTCGGCCTCGATCTGGGCCTGGGCGGCGCGATGCCGCCGCAGGGCGGTCGCTCGCGGCGTTAACCGGCCATTAGGGTTAACGGTCTATTGCTGGCGCGTTCGGCTCGATCATTAGGCTCGAGAGTCAAAGCGTCATGCGTCAACGGTTCCGTCCTGCCCGGCTTCTCGCCTCCGCCTCGCTGATTGCACTGGCGGCCGCGAGCCTCGGCGGCTGCACGGCAATGTCGAAGCTCTCCGACGTCACCGGCTCGATCGGGCCGAAGGCGGACGCCGCCCCAGCCGATCCGGCGCGCGCGGTCGAAACCTATGGCGAGCGCCATCGCGCCAATCCCAAGGATCCGGACGCGGCACTGGCCTATGGCCAGGCCTTGCGCGCCAACGGTCAGAATGCCCAGGCCGCCGCCGTGCTCGAACAGGCGACCATCGCCAATCCCGGTAACAAGCTGCTGCTGGCCCAATATGGCCGCGCGCTCTCGGACAACGGTAATTTCCAGCAGGCCTTCGACGTGCTGTCGAAGGCGCATTCGCCTGACAATCCGGACTGGCGCCTGCTCTCGGTGCAGGGCACCTGTCTCGACCAGATGGGCCGTCACGACGAGGCGCGCGCTTATTATGCGAGCGCGCTGAAGATCGCGCCGGGCGATCCCGGCGTGCTGTCCAATCTCGGCCTGTCCTACATGCTCTCGCGCGACCTGCCCAAGGCGGAAGAGGTGCTGCGGCAGGCCTATGTGTCGCCGCGCGCGAGTTCGCGGGTGCGGCAGAATCTCGGCCTCGTGGTCGGCCTTCAGGGCCGCTTCACGGAGGCCGAGAGCATCGTGAAGGCGGATCTGCCGCCCGATCAAGCCGCGGCCAATGTCGCCTACCTCAAGGAGATGCTGAACCGCAACGAGGCCCCGCGCGGCGCGCCGAAGCGGACGCCGGTTGCCTCCTTGAGCCAGCCGGACTGATCCGCCGCCCCTTGGCGCGAGAATCTGAATTTCATCCGATCATTCGGACGCTTGCCGCGATCCGGACGACACCGAGCCGGCCGGGGCCGGCTACTGTGCATGGGGTTGTTTTCGCGTTTTTGTCCCGCGTCAGTGCAGCTCGGAGATCTTGATGCCGGTCGGTCCGAGAATGACGACGAACAGCACCGGCAGGAAGAACAGGATCATCGGCACCGTCAGCTTCGGCGGCAGCGCGGCGGCCTTCTTCTCGGCCTCGTTCATGCGCATGTCGCGATTTTCCTGCGCCATGACGCGCAACGACTGGCCGAGCGGGGTGCCGTAGCGCTCCGCCTGCTGCAGCGCCAGACAGACCGATTTGACGCCTTCGAGCCCGGTGCGCTTCGCCAGGTTCTCATAGGCCACCTTGCGGTCCTGCAGATAGGACAATTCGGCGGTGGTCAGGGTGAACTCCTCCGACAGCGCGATCGACTGTCCGACGATTTCGGTCGCGACCTTGCGGAACGCCATTTCCACCGACATGCCGGATTCGATGCAGATCAGCAGCAGGTCGAGCGCATCGGGGAAGGCGCGCTTGATCGAGAGCTGGCGCTTGGAGATCGCGTTCTTCAGGAACAGCATCGGCGCCTGGAGGCCGAGATAGGCGGCGGCGACGCAGAAGCCGATCTTGATCGGCGTCGAGTACTGCATGTTGGCGATCAGGAATACGTACACGACCGAGCCGACGAACAGCACGATCGGGGCCACCAAGCGCGCGAACAGGAACGTGACATAGGGCGCCTGGCCGCGATAGCCCGCCATGATCAGCTTGTCGCGCGCAGCTTCCTGCGCCAGCCATTTGGTGAGGTTGAAGTCCTCGACGACCTTGGAGACGATCTGCTTGGGCGTCTGGCGCAGCGAGACCTTCTCGCTCTTGTTGAGGCGGTCGCGTTCGCGCTGCCGGATCCGCTCGCGCTCGCTGGCCACCGCCTTCATGCGCTTGGAGAGGCCCTCGCCGGCGAACAGCGGCATCACCAGCGTATAGACGGTGGCGCTGGCGGCAATCGCCGCCAGCAGCATGGTCATGAAGTGGGCGTCATGCAGTTTCGTAACAAGGAACTCGACCATGCGGCACCGTCAGAAATCGAAGTTGATCATCTTCTTCATCACCATGATGCCGACGGACATCCAGACGACGCAGCCGACCAGCATGAGCTGGCCGGTGGGATGGGTCCACAGCAGGGAGATGTAGCCGGGCGTCGTGAGATAGACGAGGAACATCACGATCGGCGGCAGCGAACCGATGATGCCGGCCGAGGCCTTGGCTTCCATCGACATCGCCTGGATCTTTTCCTTCATCTTCTTGCGGTCGCGCAGCACCTTGGAGAGGTTGCCCAGCGCTTCGGAGAGGTTGCCGCCGGACTTCTGCTGGATCGACACCACGATGCCGAAGAAATTGGCCTCGGGCAGCGGCATGCGTTCATAGAGGCGCGAGCAGGCCTCGCCGAGCGGCATGCCGATCGCCTGCGTCTCGATGATGGCCAGGAATTCGCTGCGCAGCGGCTCCGGCGCGTCGGCCGCGACGACCTTGATGGATTCGAACAGCGGCAGGCCGGCCTTGATGCCGCGCACGATGACGTCCACGGCGTCGGGAAGCGCCGCCAGGAATTTGTTCTCGCGACGCTTCTTCAGGAAGCCCAGCGCCCAGCGCGGCAGGCCGAAGCCGCCGGCAAAGGCGAGACCGACCGCACCGAGCAGGCCGCCGCCGCCGAACAGCGTGCCGAAGAAAAACACGCCGGCCACGACGCCGGACACGATCCAGAATTTCTGCGGCGTCCAGTCGAGCCCTGCCTGGGACAGGCGCACCGTGAGCGGCACATTCTTTTCCTGCGTCCGCCGAGCTTCGAGATCCTTCAGTGAGGTCTCGACCTGCTCGCGGCGCGAGCGCTGGGTCTTTTCGGCCTGACGCGCCGTAGGCGCTTCAGCGCGCGCGATCGATGCACGGCGGCTCTCGGCCTTCCGTTCGCCCGACAGCATCGGATAGAGGAAGACCCAGGCGATACCGCCGACGGCGGCGGTGGCGAGGAAGGCGAGGGCGAGGACCTGCATGTTCATGGCTGTGCCGGCCTGCTCACGTATTCGGTTTCTTTTCCGCGGCGTCGAGCGCGGCGGCGAGGCGTTTCTCTTCGCCGTAGTAGCGGGCGCGTTCCCAGAACTTCGGGCGGCCGATGCCGGTCGACCGATGCTGGCCGATGATCTTGCCGTTGGCGTCCTCGCCGACCAGATCGTAGAGGAAGATGTCCTGGGTGATGATGGTGTCGCCTTCCATTCCCATCACCTCGGTGATGTGGGTGATGCGGCGCGAGCCGTCGCGCAGGCGTGCGGCCTGGACGATGACGTCGATCGAGGCGCAGATCATCTCGCGAATGGTGCGCGAAGGCAGGGAGAAGCCGCCCATCGTGATCATGGATTCGCAGCGCGACAGCGCTTCGCGAGGGTTGTTGGCATGCAGCGTCCCCATCGAGCCGTCGTGGCCGGTGTTCATGGCCTGGAGCAGGTCGAACGCCTCCGGGCCGCGGACTTCGCCGACGATGATGCGCTCGGGACGCATACGCAGGCAGTTGCGTACCAGCTCGCGCATCGTGACCTGACCTTCGCCCTCGATGTTGGGCGGGCGGGTCTCGAGCCGCACCACATGGGGCTGCTGCAGCTGGAGCTCGGCCGCGTCCTCGCAGGTGATGACGCGTTCGTCATGCTCGATGTAATTGGTCAGGCAGTTCAGCAGCGTGGTCTTGCCCGAACCGGTACCGCCGGAGATCAGCACGTTGCAGCGAACGCGCCCGATGATTTGGAGAATCTCCGCGCCCTCCGGCGAGATCGCGCCGAACTTGACCAGCTGATCGAGCGTCAGCTTGTCCTTCTTGAACTTGCGGATGGTCAGCGCGGGGCCGTCGATCGCGAGCGGCGGCACGATGGCGTTGACGCGGGAGCCGTCGGCGAGGCGCGCGTCGCAGATCGGCGAGGATTCGTCGACGCGCCGGCCAACCTGGCTGACGATGCGTTGGCAGATATTGAGCAGCTGCTGGTTGTCGCGGAAGCGGATACCGGTGCGCTGGATCTTGCCGCTGACTTCGATAAAGACCGTGCCGGCCCCGTTCACCATGATGTCGGCGATGTCGTCGCGTGCCAGCAGCGGCTCGAGCGGTCCGTAGCCGAGCACGTCGTTGCAGATGTCGTCGAGCAGCTCTTCCTGCTCGGCGATCGACATCACGATGTTCTTGATCGCGATGATCTCGTTGACAATGTCGCGGATCTCTTCGCGCGCGGATTCGGAGTCCAGCTTGGCGAGCTGGGCGAGGTCGATGGCCTCGATCAGCGCGCCGAAGATCGTCGCCTTGACCTCGTAATAATTGTCGGAGCGACGGGTCTCCATGGCCGGCGCGGGCCGGGAAGGGGCGAGCGGCGGCGAGCTGACGGCCGGCGGGGGCGGGGCGCGCGACACCGTCGGCGCCGGAGCCTGGGCAGGCTCTGGCGACACGGCGCCGGGCTTGGGAGCCCGAAAGTCGGTGTCTGTTCCGCTACGCTTACCGAACACTTAACAACTCCATGCGGCGGCTTATTTTCCCCGCAACTTCTCAATCAGCGGTGAAAACAAGGACGACTTTTGTTTCTTCGTCTCGCTCCGGCCGGTCAGGCGCTGGGCGATCTGGAGAAACATTTCGATCGACTTGTGGTTGGCGGAGATCTCCGCGATCATCTGGCCGTTGTTGGCCGCCGCGCCGAAGGTTTGCGGCTCGAACGGGATCGAGACCACCGGCTGGCTCTCGATCGCCTTGGCGAATTCGGCTGCTGCGATCTCCGGCCGCTTCGGAATGCCGACCTGGTTCAAGCAGTACAGCGGTGGGCGGTCGTTCGGGCGCGCGGCCTTCAGGAGATCGAACAGGTTCTTGGTGTTGCGCAGATTGGCAAGGTCGGGTGCCGCCACGATCAGGATGTCGTCGGCACCGATCAAGGCACGCTTGGTCCAGCCCGACCATTGATGCGGGACGTCGAGCACGATGCAGGGCATGGTCGCCCGCAGCGTGTCGAACACGGCATCGAAGGCGTCGGTGCCGAAATCATAGACCCGGTCGAGCGTCGCCGGCGCCGCCAGCAGGCTCAAATGGTCAGTGCATTTCGACAGCAGGCGGTCGATGAAGGCGGTATCGACGCGATCGGGCGAGAACACAGCGTCCGCGATACCTTGCGGCGGGTCCTGATTGTAGTCGAGCCCGGCGGTACCGAAGGCGAGATCGAGGTCGGCGACCACGGCGTCCATCGCGAGGTCCCGCGCGATCGCCCAGGCGACGTTGTGGGAAATGGTGGAGGCGCCGACGCCGCCCTTGGCCCCGACCACGGCGATGATGCGGCCGACAGCCTTGGCCTCGGGCGCCGAGAACAGGTTGCAGATCGAGCGCACGACGTCGATCGCGCCGACCGGCGCGAGCACGTAGTCGCTGACGCCGCGGCGCACCAGCTCGCGATAGAGCATGACATCGTTGATGCGGCCGATCACGATCACGCGGGTGCCCGCGTCGCAGACGGTGGCGAGCTGGTCGAGCCCGGCCAGCAGGTCATTGCGGGCGTCGCTCTCGAGCACGATCACATTGGGGGTGGGGGCAGACCGATAGGCCTCGATTGCGGCTGCCATGCCGCCCATCTGGATCTTGAGATGTGCCTTGCCCAGACGGCGATCCTCGCCGGCCGATTGCACCGCGGCGGCGGTTTCCACGGTCTCGCAGAAGGCCTGGACCGACACGCGCGGCGCCGGCGCAATATGCTCCTCCACCGGCGGCGGGGGAGCCTCCGGCTGCTCTTCCTGAGTCTGGCGCGCGTAGCTGATCATTTGCCGGTGTCGCTGAGTTTGGCCCTGTCGGCCTCGGGATAGGTCGTGGTCGTCGCGGTCCCCTTGCGGTATTTCTCGAGAGCGGTGATGCGCCGCGCCGTGTAGGCCGGGGTTTCAGACCGCGGCTGCTCGAGGTCCGACGGATTGTCGATCATGGCCGCCATGTTGCGCTGATAAGAGCAGCCGAAATTGTAATAGTCCTTGTTCTCGAACCAGCTCTTGTTTTTCATCGAGGGGCCGAGATCCTCCGGCCACAGGCCGCAGGGGCCAGCGACTGCGGCGATCTTCGAATAGGTCAGCCGGATCGGCGGCAGGAAGCGCTTGTCTTCCGGCTGGTAGGGGCGGGAGATGATGCCACGGGGAGGAACGCCCGCTGCGGCCAGCATTGCCTGAATCTCGCGCATGGATTCGGCGACCGGACGCGCATTGGGCATTCCGGACGGAACATCGATGTGGATGGCGCCGGTGCCCTCGTGCAGCCAGGTCGAAGCGAGGCCCATCACGTCGGCGCGCTGGCCCGCAGTCAGGCCGCCGCGGGCGTGGCCGACGAACACGACGATCGAGCGGTTCTGTTCCTCGATCGCGATCGGATGACGCTGCTTGTAATCGTCGGGAATGGAGGCGGTGGCCACCTCGTCGTGCTGGCAGCCGCCGAGCGCGAGCGCGATACCGACGAGTGCGCCACCGAGAGCGGCGGTGCGGTAGCGGGTCTGGGGTCGTGGTGTGGTCATAACTATGTCCCGTTCCGCGTCAGTCCGTGATGAAGCCGTAGGTGCCGCGGTAGTTCTTTGCCGGTTCGGTCCGGCCCGGCACGCCATAGAGGCGGTTGACGTTGCCGATCAGCTGGGCCTGTGGATCCGCGGGCGCCGCGAAGCCGTCATCCGGCCGAGACAGGTCCTTTGGCGCCGCTGCACGCACGACGTAGGGCGTCACGATCACGACCAGCTCGGTCGTATTGTTGACGAAGTCGCGGCTGCGGAACAGCGTGCCGAGGATCGGCAGCTGCATCAGGCCGGGCAAGCCGCTGATCGCCTGCTTGGTTTGCTGCTGGATCAGGCCGGCCATCGCCATCGCACCGCCGGAGGGAATTTCCAGTGACGTCTCGGCGCGGCGGGTCTTGATCGAAGGCACGGTCAGTGAGTTGACCGAAGTTGAGGTCACGGCCTGCGACAGCGTGATCGCATTCTCGTTCGACAGTTCCGAGACCTCGGTCATCACGCGCAGACTGATCTTGCCTTCGCTCAACACGACGGGAGTAAAGTTGAGTGAGATGCCGAACTTCTTGAAACTGATCTGGGTGGTACAGACATGCGTGGTGGGATCGCACGCATAGCCCGCCGGCACCGGGAACTCGCCACCGGCGACGAAGGTAGCGGACTCACCGGAGATCGCGGTCAGGTTCGGTTCGGCCAAAGTCCGGATCACGCCCGCGGTTTCCATCGCGCGCAGGGTCGCCTGCACCGACGGCGCCGCGCCGAACTTCGTGGTCAGGTTGTTGCCGTCCACGAGGTTGCGGCCAAGGGCCGTGAACGGATTGGAGTTGGTGAAGCTCACCACCGAGGTGCCGTAATTCAGGTTCGCGGTAAGGTCGATGCCGAGCTGCTTGACGATGGTGCGCGCGACTTCCGCGACCGTTACCTTCAGCATGACCTGGTCGCGGCCGCGGACCACGATCGAGTTCACCACCTTGTCGGCGCCGCCGGCAAGGCGGGCGGCGAGATCGTTGGCCTGCTGCGCTTCGATTGGGTTGGCCGCCGTGCCGCTCAGGACGACACCGTCGCCGAGACCGTCGATCTGGATGTCGGAATTGGGCAGGATCTGCTTCAGCGCGGCCCGCGCGCCGTTGAGGTCGCGCTTGACCGCGATGTCATAGGCGGCGATCTGCTGGCCGGCGGAATCGAAGAATACGATGTTGGTCTGCCCGACCGAGGCACCGATGATGTAGGCTCGCTGCGAGGAGCGGACCACCGCATTGGCGATCTTGGGATCGGCGACGAGCACGTCCTTGATGTCGCGCGGCAGGTCGATCACGATCGCCTTGCCGACGCCGAGCGAGACGAAGCGCGCATTCATCTGGCCATCGGCCGCGACGGGCGCGGTGGGCCGGTAATCTGCCGCGATCACCGGCGTCAGCGCGGGATCGAGCGTCAGCGCGAGAGCGGCCGAGAACGACAGGGCGCGAACCATCGAGGTCCGCAGCGTCGCCAGATCTGCCCTGCATTTCATATCGACTGTCCTCATTGTGCCTTCGACGCCTGGCTCTGGACGCCGTAGCGAATGATCGAAACGCCCTCGCGCTTCTGCGCGGCATCATCGAGCGTGATCTCGCTCATCTTGACGTCGGCAATGCTGCGCAGCGCCAGCGACAGCGTTCCGGCCTGGCGACCAGAAGACAGTATCTGCGTCTGCGCGGGATTGAGCTCCAGGGTCACGGTCTTGCCGATGACCGCGTTCTGGCCGTCCTTCTCCTTCGGCGCCTGGTCGATGGCCAGCACGCGAACGTTGACCAGGAGGATCTCGGACTTGACGATGTCGGGCGCGCCGGCGCTCTGGTCCGGGTTCTTGAGGCGGCGTGTGAGAATCACGTCGACGCGGTCGTTCGGCAGAATGAATCCGCCGGCACCGGTCTCCGGCGAGATTTCGGTGGAGATGGCACGCATGCCGGACGGCAGGATCGCGGCCATGAAGCCGGAGCCATCGGCCTTGACCAGCTTCTGGTCGCGGATCGGCTCGCCCTGGATAAAGGGGGCGCGCGCAATCGAGCCGGTGACCTGGGTCGCGCCGTCGGGGCGCTCGTTACGACGGATAAAGGTGGCGCTGGCGGTCGCGGTCGGCCAGGTCTGCCACTGCACGTCTTCCGGCTTCACGGTCTGACCGAGGCCGATGTCGTTCTTGGCGACCAGAACGTCGGTGGTGGGAAGCTGCGCGACCGGAGCTGCTGGCGGCGGCGCAGAGTCCGAGCTGCTCGCCAGATACGCGGCGACACCGCCGGCGCAGATGGCGACCGTCAGGACGACTATGCGTGCCCTATTCATACGCTTCACTTTCCACAGAACGCCGCGACGCTGCCGCCGCCGTAATCGGCAGTTGACCAGCTATTCGTCAAAGCATGGTTAATGAGGCGTATCTAAATCGCCTTAACGCCGGGTTTATCCAGGGCGTTCAGCGCAGTGCGAGGTGAGCGAGGTCGATCGCCTTCACCCATTCGGTCTCGGGATAGACCAGCAACGCGCCAAGCGCGAGCGCGATGCCGTAGGGAATGCCGGTCTGCTTGTCGTGCAGTCGCGCGAGCCAGGCCTGCCCGGCGAGTCCGTAAGGTAGCGGCCATTGCCGGAACTGCAGCAGGATCAGCGTCAGCGCTCCGCCGAACAGCGATGCGTAGAGCAGGAAGTCCATCAATTGAGCGAAGCCGAACCAGAGCGCCACGGAAGCTGCGACCTTGGCGTCGCCGCCTCCCATCCAGCCCATCGCAAAGCAGGTGAAGGCGACGACCAGGAGCAGCGCGCCGGCGCCGACATGGCTCAGCACCTCGTAAGGTGCCATGCCACCGGCAAAGGCGAGCACGAAGAAACCTGCGACCAGCGCCAGCGACACGCGATTCGAGATTGTCATGGTGAAGAGATCGCTGGCGGCCGCGAACGCCATCAGGGCCGGGAAGAGCATGAGGCGCGCGAGGTCGAGGATCATGGGCTGCGTCTTGAGGCCTGGTCTGTCGGCGGATCGGGGCGTCGACGCATGCTAGCGGGCAGTGCTAAACAAACCGACAACGGCCGCAGCTGTTTCGGGGCCGGTCGTCGGACGCCGCCGGTCTCACCACGTGCTGGCGATGCGCATCGCGAGCGTGACCACCGCGAGCAGCAGCGCAAGGCAGACCCAATAGGCCGACGCGTCCATGCGCGTCGCCGCCGCCTCGTTCGCCGCAACCGCGGCATCGGTCCTGTGCTTACGCAACGTCACTGGAACTCGCACATTTCAGAAAAACAAAGGCCCCGGAGGTCCGGGGCTTTTGCCGTCATTTGTCGGTCGGCTTACTTGAGCGAGGTGCTGATCGAACCGAACTTGGAGTTCAGCGTGGTGCCGAGGCTGTTGACGACGGTGATGATGGCCAGCGCGATGCCGGCGGCGATCAGGCCGTATTCGATGGCGGTGGCGCCGGATTCATCCTTGGCGAAACGCGCGATCAGGTTCTTCATGAACTAAACTCCATCTGGGTGAGGTCGCCACGTGCGGCGCTGACTTGACGCGCCGACCATGTGAGCCGAGCTCTTTCGGCGGGGTTAATTCGATCGCTCAAACCCGGGTCTTGCACGATGGTTTTGGCCAGAGTGAATTTCGCCTTAAGGCGCCCCTTGCAATTCGGTCGAGTTCCGAACCGCACGTCAACTTCACCCTCCCTTAAATTTCGCGGAGTAGGCGTAGGAGAGATCAGCAGCGCGAAAGAGAAACGATGATGTTGAGCCTGCCCATGCAAGTCGCCCTGATGCTGGGCGAGACCATCGAGAAGGTGATACCTGTCACTTTCGTGCTCGCGGTCGTGTTCACGGTGCTCGAGCATTTCTGGGCGTGCAATCCCGGTCCGTCGTGGTGGCGCAAGCGCGAGATCGTGACCGACATCTGCTACTGGTTCTTCGTTCCGGTGTTCGCGCGCACCATGCGGATCGGACTGCTGATCGTTACCGCGGGCATCGTCTTCAACATTCACGACGCCGACGAGCTGATCGCCTTCTACGACAACGGCCATGGTCCGCTGTCGCAACTGCCGCTCTGGATGCAGGCCGCGCTGTTTCTGGTAGCGTCCGACTTCATGCTGTACTGGCTGCATCGGCTGTTCCATGGCGGCGAGTTCTGGAAATACCATGCGGTCCATCACTCTTCGGAGGAGATCAGCTGGATCTCGGCGGCGCGATTCCATCCGGTGAATCTGATGCTCGGCACGATCGGCGTCGACGTCGTGCTGCTGATGGCCGGTATTTCGCCGAACGTGATGATCTGGGTCGGTCCGTTCACGACCTTCCATTCGGCCTTCGTGCACGCCAACCTGAACTGGACTTTCGGGCCGTTCCGATACGTGCTGGCGACGCCGGTATTTCACCGCTGGCACCACACGCCGCTGGAAGAGGGGGGCGACACCAATTTCGCCGGCACTTTCCCGATCTGGGATGTGCTGTTCGGTACCTTCCGAATGCCGGTGGGACAACTGCCGCAGGATTACGGCAAGGACGAAGCGACCATGCCGAAGGAATTCCCCGGCCAGCTTGCCTATCCATTCCGGCGCTGAGGCACCGCGCGCCGACAAATTGCCGGTCCGTTAGAACAATAGTCGGCGAATTTGCGGAACGTTCACGAATTACAGGCAGGTTAACCGGGTCGGGCGCCGGCTCCGCTTCCTGATTGATTATGCCGGTTTGTGACGTCCCGGGGTAAGAGTATGCGTAACGAGTTCCTGCGCCGTCATGGGCGCATCTGTCTTCTGGCTGCAGCCGCTGTGCTGGCTTCGCCTTCCATTGGCCTCGCCGAGCCCACCGTCGATACCATTGCCGTGAATGTCGACCAGGCCAAGCTGGTGCGGCTGCCCGGCAAGGTCGCGACGATCGTGGTCGGCAATCCCCTGATCGCCGACGTCACGCTTCAGCCCGGCGGCATGATCGTGGTCACAGGCAAAGGCTACGGTGCCACCAACTTCATTGCCCTCGATCGCGGCGGCGAGATCCTGATCGATCGGCAGATCCAGGTCGAGGGCCCGAGCGACCGGCTCGTCACCGTCTATCGGGGAATAGAGCGGGAGTCCTACAGCTGCATGCCGCTCTGCCAGCGTCGCGTCACGCTCGGCGACAGCGACCAATACTTCAACAACACGATGAATCAAGCCGGTTCGCTGAACAGCAACGCCAGCGGCACCGCCAGCGCGGCGCCTGCCAAGACGAACTAGCAAGATCGGCCGTGAGGCCAACGGGCGGGACCATCCGGTCCCGCCCGGCATCGTCGTGGGCTGCCGGTTTGCCTTCTTCCTGGGTCCGCGGCTCTGAGTGGTTAACTCGTTCTTAACGACTCGGCCCGGCCGGTGCGCATGGCCTGAAACACTTAAACAATCAGTTTCCGGTACTGATCGTCGCAAATGATCGTCGCCGCTGGGGAAATTGACGCGATGCCATCGCCTGCACCTTCGAGGTTCACGCTCCGGACTGCGCTGCTCCGGTTCCGCGGCAATCGCCGTGGCTCCGCAGCGGTCGAGTTCGCGCTGGTCGCGCCGGTCTTCTTCGCGCTGCTGTTTGCCATCATCGAGACCGCGTTGATGTTCTTTGCGAGCCAGGTGCTGGAGACCGTCGCACAGAACTCGGCGCGCGTGGTGTTGACCGGCCAGGCGCAGTCCGGCTCGGTGGCCAGCTGTGCGGTCAACTCGGTGAGTACGCCGTGCACCCAGGCGACGTTCAAGACTTATGTTTGCAGCCAAATACCCGCGCTGTTCGACTGCAACAGCCTCGTTGTCGACGTCGAAAGCTACAGTTCATTTAGCGCAATAAGTCTTGCCAACTTCAACGCCTGCAACTTCGACAGCACCAATATGGGGTACAATCCCGGGACTTCCGGGCAGCCCGTCGTGGTGCGGCTCTACTACAAGTGGCCGCTGTTTGTGACTGGGCTTGGTTACAATCTGGCCTGCAGTGCCAGCAACAACACGCGCCTTCTCGTTGCGACGGCGGCATTCCAGAACGAGCCTTATTAGGATTTGAACAAACCATGCAGGCGATTGGGAAAATCTTGCGAGCCGGCCGAACCTCTGCAAGCGAATTTCTTGCCGATAGCAGAGCGCTCGCCGCCACGGAATTTGCAGTTATCGTGCCGCTGATGCTCGTGATGTTCTTCGGCACCGTCGAGTTCTCATCTGCGGTCGCGATCGATCGCAAGGTCACGCTGATTGCGCGAACGCTGTCCGATTTGACGTCGCAGTCCGCCGGGACGGTGACCGACATCAATCTCCAGAACACGTTCACCGCGAGCATGGCGATCATTTCGCCCTACGACAGCACGCTCGTGACCGGCACCCTTGTTCAGATCTATATCGACGCGAACAGCATCGCCAAGATTCAATGGAGCAAGTCGGCCATCATTTCGAGCGGAGCGACGCAGGCGACGTTGACAACACCGCCTCCGTCGCTGTCGGCCGGTACCACGGTGACCTCGATGATTCCGTCGACGCTCCTGCTGCCGTCGACGTACCTCATCTTCAGCCAGGTGAGCTACGTGTACACGCCTTCCGTCATGTACGTTCTAAAGTCGGCTATAACGCTGAGCGATGTTTCCTACACGCGACCGCGCCAGGTCGCCTGTATCGCTTACAACGGCGTGCCGTCGTCTTGCTGAAATCGCGTTTCGGCGGCGCATCGTCGAGCCGTCTCGGCGATGCCGGTGCGACCCGGAATAAAAAAGGCCGTGCATGCGCACGGCCCTTTCGTTTGGTTCGTCCGTTTGAAGTGCTCCAGGCCGAAAGCCCGTAGGACTCAGCCTGCGTCGCGCAGGTTGTCAGCAGCCGACTTGCCGGACCGGCGATCGGCGACGATCTCGTAGGAGATCTTCTGGCCTTCGCGCAGCGAGCCGAGGCCGGCGCGCTCGACGGCGCTGATGTGAACGAACACGTCCTTGCCGCCGTCATCGGGCTGGATGAAGCCATAGCCCTTGGTCGCGTTAAACCACTTCACGGTTCCCATGCTCACGGGGTAGTCCCTTCTCAGATACACAATGTAAGAGCCCGCTTGCGCAGGCCGGTTAGATCGAATTTTTGGAAGGGTCGTCAGCGTGTCTGAACCGGCTGTACCGGTGGATGCTAATGTCGTCCGGCCGAAAATCGATGAACAGATTTTATGAGAAACAAGGCATCAAAACAATCCTGACGCGCACGATTTTTTGATCCGCCGTGATGCGCACGGCGGATCAGTATACAGGTCAGCATTTTATTGCCGCGCATGCGCGCGGCAGAAGCCGTTAACGGCGACGGAACTGGCCACCGCGCTGTCCCGGCCGCGGCGGTCCACCCGCCGCGCTGGGACGTTCGTCCTTGTGGCGGAAAATCAGCCGGCCCTTTTCGAGGTCATAAGGCGACATTTCCACCGTCACGCGATCTCCTGCCAGCGTCTTGATGCGGTTCTTCTTCATCTTGCCGGCGGTGTAGGCGACGATCTCGTGCCCGGCATCGAGCTGCACGCGGTAGCGCGCGTCGGGGAGGATTTCGGTGACCAGTCCTTCGAACTGGATCAGCTCTTCCTTAGCCATGAATTTCTCCAGGTCGTGGACGGCTAGTGCGAATGGGGTTTGCGGTTCGGGTGGCCGTTCGGCCGACTCTCCCGGCGCAAAAAGGCCACGCCTTGTATCCCATCAGGGGCCCCTGCGCTATGCGCGGAACGCTGTTCCGGGCGGTCGTTTGGCGATGAATGCATCTTACCATTGGAGCGGCGGCGGCGAGAGCCCTTCGAGCCGTTGCCGGGCCGCCCGTCCACATGCCTGCCGTCGGCGTGCCGCGATTCGCCGGGCCGTCCGTCGCCCGGTTTGCCGGAGCTGTGGTGGCGTCCGTCGCCATGCCTGTCATCGCCGCGACGTCCGTCGCCGTGCCGCGCCCCCTGGGGGCGCTGGCCGGGACGGCCGCCCGGCCGACCCTGTCGTTGCTGCGGCGGGGGAGCGCCCGCATCCCGACGGCCGGCGTCGGTGCGGAGATCTTCGCGCGGCAGCGCCACGCGGATCAGCTTCTCGATGTCGCGGAGATAGCTGAGCTCCTCGCCGCCGGCGACCAGCGAGATCGCGGTGCCGTCGGCGCCGGCGCGCGCGGTGCGGCCGATGCGGTGCACATAGGTCTCGGGCACGTTGGGCAGGTCGAAATTGATGACGTGGGTGATGCCGTCGACATCGATGCCGCGGGCGGCGATGTCGGTGGCGACCAGGGTGCGGATCTCGCCGGAGCGGAACTGTGCCAGCGTCCGTTCGCGATGGTTCTGCGACTTGTTGCCGTGGATGGCGCTGGCGGGGATGCCGGCCCGCTCGAGCGTCTTCACCACCTTGTCCGCGCCGTGCTTGGTGCGCGTGAAAACCAGCGCGCGGTTGATCGGCTCGTCCTTCAAGAGCTTGGTCAGGAAGGCGGGCTTGGCCGTGAAGTCGACCTGGATGATGCGCTGGTTGATGCGCTCGGCGGTCGATGAGACCGGGGTCACCGCGACGCGGGCGGGATCACGCAGCATCGAATCGGCGAGCTCGGCGATGTCCTTCGGCATGGTGGCCGAGAAGAACAGCGTCTGCCGCTTGATTGGCAGCTTGGCGACGATTTTGCGGATGTCGTTGATGAAGCCCATGTCGAGCATGCGGTCGGCCTCGTCGAGCACGAGGAATTCGACGCTCGAGAGCTTCAATCCGTTGCTCTGCACCAGATCGAGCAGGCGGCCGGGCGTGGCGACCAGCACGTCGACGCCCTGCATCAGGGCGCGGACCTGGCGGCCCATCGGCACGCCGCCGATGGCGAGCGTCGAGGACAGGCGGATGTGGCGGCCATAGGCGTTGAAGCTGTCGAGGATCTGCCCCGAAAGCTCGCGGGTCGGCGACAGCACCAGGACGCGGGCGGTCTTGGGTTGAGGCTTGATACGGTTCTCGAGCAGGCGATGCAGGATCGGCAGCGCGAAGGACGCGGTCTTGCCGGTGCCGGTCTGGGCGATGCCGACGACGTCGCGGCCGGTCAGCGCCGTGGGGATTGTCTGGGCCTGAATGGGGGTGGGGGTGACGTAATTCTCTTCAGCAAGAGCACGTGCGATGGGTTCGGCGAGGCCGAAGTCCTGAAACGAAGTCAAAAGATGGATCTTTCCATGTCGCATGCGGTCGGCCGACGCAATCAGCGCGGCGCGCGCAAAAGGGTGTCGAGAAGACACCTGCGTGTTTGGGGTGTCGGATGGCTTGGGAGATATGGGGCAAGCCAGAGGCCCGTAGGGGCTTAAGAACACGCGGCTCGCAACGATCGTTCGATTCGCGAGCGATCTCCACCGCTATATGGAACATTGTCGGGGCGCTTTCAAGGCAAGCCCCTCACTGGCGTCGATTGCGGTGCAAAAATAGTTATGCCGGAATTTTAGCCAATAGCTCAATTTTGCTCAGAAAATAAACTGTCTGCCAAAGAAGCATACATTTTTATTGCTCAAATTTTGAGCGATCGGGCCGTGGCAATACTTGGATTGCGGCAAAATTATCGAGGTTGACCAATCACTTGGCAGGTGCCCAGGCCATGGCATGGTTCTTGCGATTCCGTTAATCGCAGGCGGCCGTGGGGCCGTTTCGCAGCGTCTTTTCACGTCTGCGTCAGGGAGATGATACATCCATGCCTACCAAATCCATTCACGATATAGCGGCGTCATTTAGCCGCCGCGGCGTGCTCGCCGCGACTGCCGGACTGATGCTCGGTCTGGCGTCCATTTCCGGTGCCAAGGCCGCTGACGACACCATCAAGGTCGGCGTCCTGCACTCCCTTTCAGGCACCATGGCTATCAGCGAAACCACGCTGAAGGACACCATTCTCTTCCTGATCGACGAGCAGAACAAGAAGGGCGGCGTGCTCGGCAAGAAGCTCGAGGCCGTCGTCGTCGACCCCGCCTCGAACTGGCCGCTGTTCGCCGAGAAGGCGCGCGAGCTGATCACCAAGGACAAGGTTTCGGTCGTGTTCGGCTGCTGGACCTCGGTGTCGCGCAAGTCGGTACTCCCGGTGTTCAAGGAGCTCAACAACATCCTGTTCTACCCCGTGCAGTACGAGGGCGAGGAATCCGAGCGCAACGTGTTCTACACCGGCGCCGCTCCGAACCAGCAGGCAATCCCGGCCGTCGACTACCTGATGAAGGAAGAGAAGGTGAAGCGCTGGGTGCTCGCGGGCACCGACTACGTCTATCCTCGCACCACCAACAAGATCCTGGAAGCCTATCTGAAGTCGAAGGGTGTCGCCCAGGAAGACATCATGATCAACTACACGCCGTTCGGTCACTCCGACTGGCAGACGATCGTGGCCGACATCAAGAAGTTCGGTTCGGCCGGCAAGAAGACGGCGGTGGTCTCGACCATCAACGGCGACGCCAACGTTCCCTTCTACAAGGAGCTCGGCAACCAGGGCATCAAGGCGAAGGACATCCCGGTGGTCGCGTTCTCGGTGGGTGAGGAAGAACTCGCCGGCATCGACACCAAGCCGCTGGTCGGCCATCTCGCTGCCTGGAACTACTTCGAGTCGATCAAGACCCCGGCGAACGAGAAGTTCATCAAGGACTGGCAGGCCTACACCAAGAACCCGAAGCGCACGACCAACGACCCGATGGAAGCCCACGTGATCGGCTTCAACATGTGGATCAAGGCCGTCGAGAAGGTGAAGTCGACCGATCCGGACAAGGTGATCGACGCGCTCCCCGGCATCGAGGCGCCGAACCTGACCGGTGGCGTGTCGAAGATGCTGCCGAACCACCACATCACCAAGCCGGTGTTCATCGGCGAGATCAAGGGCAACGGACAGTTCGACGTGGTCTGGAAGACCCCGGGTCTCGTGGCGGGCGACGCCTGGTCGAAGGAGCTTGACGGCTCCAAGGACCTGATCGGTGACTGGGTCGGCAAGAAGTGCGGCAACTTCAACACCAAGACCAACAAGTGCCTCGGCTCCGGCTCCTGATCCGGATCTGACATTCGACTGCACGACGGGAGAAGGCGGCTATTCCGCCGCCTTCTTCCCACTTCTGCCGGGGTGATCCACAGTGCTATCAAATTTATCCGCCCGTCTCTGTAGCTTTGTCCTCTCGCTTTTCCTGATCGCGTTCGCACTGCCGGCCTTTGCCGGTCCGTTCGAGGATGCGGTCGCCAAATTTGCCAACGACGATTATTCCGATACCGAAGAAGCGATCGGCACGGTCGCTAGCAGTGGTAACAAGCTAGCTTTCCCGATCATCAGCGCGCTCCAGGACGGTCGCTTGATGGCCGATCCCGACAGCAAGAAGGTCTACGTCACCGGCACCGACGGCAAGTCGATCGATGCCGCAACCGGCGAGGCCGTCGCCAGCGTGCCCGATAGCGCCAGCGCGGTTCGGCTCAACAACCGCCTGCGCCGCAGCGTCGATGCCGCGCTCGGCAGCTTGACGCTGCAGTCGCCCGATCTCGGCGCGCGGCTCCAGGCTGCGCAGTCCGTCTTCAAGTCTCGCGAGGAAACGGCGCTCGAGCCCGTCGAAAGTGCGCTCGCCAAGGAAACCAACAAATCCGTCAAGACCGCGCTCGGCGAAGCCCGTGCGGCGATCCTGCTGTTCAAGTCCGACGCCACCGAAGTACAGAAGCTCGAGGCCGTCGCCACCATCAAGGCGCGCGGCGATCAGGACGCACTGGCGCTGCTGTCCGATATCGGCACCGACCAGCCGGCTTCGGTCACCAAGGCGGCCGCGAGCGCGATCGGCTCGATCCAGTCATCGCTCGCGGTCTGGTCCACGGTGCAGAACGCCTGGTATGGCCTGTCGCTCGGCTCTGTGCTGCTGCTCGCCGCGATCGGGCTTGCCATCACCTTCGGCGTGATGGGCGTCATCAACATGGCCCATGGCGAGATGGTGATGATCGGGGCCTACACCACCTTCGTGGTGCAGGAGGTGATCCGCACCCGCTATCCCGCTCTGTTCGACTATTCGCTGCTGATCGCCGTGCCACTGGCCTTCCTCGTCGCCGGGGCCATCGGCATGCTGATCGAGCGCAGCATCATCCGCTTCCTCTACGGTCGGCCGCTTGAGACGCTGCTCGCGACCTGGGGCCTGTCCTTGGTGTTGCAGCAGGCGGTCCGCACCATGTTCGGCCCGACCAATCGCGAGGTCGGCAACCCCTCCTGGATGAGCGGCGCATTCGAGCTCGGCCAGATCACCATCACGTACAACAGGCTCTGGATTCTCTGCTTCACGCTCGCCGTGTTCGCGATCCTGCTCGCGATGCTGCGCTACAGCGCCATCGGCCTCGAGATGCGCGCGGTGACGCAGAACCGCCGCATGGCGGCCTCGATGGGCATTGCCACCTCACGCGTCGATGCGCTGACCTTCGGGCTCGGTTCGGGCATCGCCGGCATCGCCGGCGTGGCGCTGTCGCAGATCGACAATGTCAGCCCGAATCTCGGCCAGAGCTACATCATCGACAGCTTCATGGTCGTGGTGTTCGGCGGCGTGGGCAATCTATGGGGGACCCTGGTCGGCGCCTTCACGCTCGGCATCGCCAACAAATTCCTGGAGCCTGTCGCCGGCGCCGTGCTCGGCAAGATCGCGATCCTGGTCCTGATCATCCTGTTCATTCAAAAGCGGCCGCGCGGCCTGTTCGCGCTCAAGGGCCGTGCGGTGGAAGCATGACCCCTCACATGCTGACGCGATCGCTGGACCGCGGCGCGGCGATCTTCCTCGCCGTTGTCGCCGCCTGCGGCATCCTGATCCCGCTGTCCAACCTGCTGCTGCCGGCGGGCTCGTTCCTGCAGGTGCCGACCTATCTGGTCGCGCTCTGGGGCAAATATGTCTGCTACGCCATTCTCGCGCTCGCGATCGACCTGATCTGGGGCTATTGCGGCATCCTCTCGCTCGGCCACGGCGCCTTCTTCGCGCTCGGTGGCTACGCCATGGGCATGTATCTGATGCGGCAGATCGGCACCCGCGGCGTCTACGGTAATCCCATCCTGCCCGACTTCATGGTGTTCCTGAATTATTCGAAGCTGCCCTGGACCTGGTACGGCTTCGACATGTTCTGGTTCGCCGCGTTGATGGTCTTGCTCGTGCCGGGCCTGCTTGCCTTCTGCTTCGGCTGGCTCGCCTTCCGCTCCCGCGTCACCGGCGTGTACCTGTCGATCATCACCCAGGCGATGACCTACGCGCTGCTGCTCGCCTTCTTCCGCAATGATTTCGGCTTCGGCGGCAACAACGGGCTGACCGACTTCAAGGATATCCTGGGCTTCAACGTCCAGGCCGAGGGCACGCGCGCGGCGCTGTTCGCGCTGAGCTGCCTGGCGCTGATCGCCAGCTTCCTGATCTGCCGCACCGTCGTGTCCTCCAAGCTCGGCAAGGTGCTGATCGCGATCCGCGACGCGGAATCGCGCAGCCGCTTCCTCGGCTACCGCGTCGAATCCTACAAGCTGTTCGTGTTCACGCTGTCGGCCTGCATGGCCGGCGTCGCAGGCGCGCTCTACGTGCCGCAGGTCGGCATCATCAACCCATCCGAATTCGCACCGGGCAACTCGATCGAGGCGGTGATCTGGGTCGCTGTCGGCGGCCGCGGCACGCTGGTCGGCGCGGCGCTCGGTGCCATCGTCGTCAACTACGCCAAGACGTTCTTCACATCGGGCGTGCTGGCGCCGTACTGGCTGTTCATGCTGGGTGCGCTGTTCATCCTGGTGACGCTGCTGCTGCCGAAGGGCATCGTCGGCACCTTTAACGCCTGGCGGGACCAGTCGAAGGAGAAGCGCTCTGCCTTGACCACTGTAAGCGCGGCGGCCGAAGACGGCGTCACCGAACCGAAAATGGCGGAGTAAGCGGTCATGAACGTCATGGATACCCGCGCGACGTCCGCAATGCTTTACCTCGACGGCGTGCACGTCTCGTTCGACGGCTTTCACGCCATCAATAACCTGTCGCTGGCGCTCGAGCCCGGCGAGATGCGCGCCATCATCGGCCCGAACGGTGCCGGCAAGACCACGATGATGGACATCATCACCGGCAAGACCAAGCCGGATGAAGGCACCGTTCTGTTCGACGGCGTCACGGATCTGACGCGACTGGACGAGACCCGCATCGCCGAGCTCGGCATCGGCCGCAAATTCCAGAAGCCGACGGTGTTCGAGAGCCAGACCGTGCAGGACAATCTGCTGCTTGCGCTCAATGTCGACCACAGCGTCAAGGGCACGTTGTTCTGGCGTGGCAGCAAGGCGGAGTCCGAGCGCATCGACAAGGTGCTGGAGACGATCCGTCTCACCGACGCCCGCAACCGCCTCGCCGGCAGCCTCAGCCACGGCCAGAAGCAATGGCTCGAGATCGGCATGCTGCTGGCGCAGGATCCAAAACTGCTCCTCGTCGACGAACCTGTCGCCGGCATGACCGACGTCGAGACGCATCTCACCGCTGAGCTCTTGAAAGAGATCAACAAGACCCACACCATCATGGTGGTCGAGCACGACATGACGTTCGTGCGCGAGCTCGGGGTCAAGGTCACCTGCCTGCATGAAGGCACCGTCCTCGCTGAGGGAACCATCGACCAGGTCTCATCCAACGAGCGGGTCATCGAAGTGTATCTGGGGCGCTGAGCGATGCTTGAGGTCAAGGACATCAACTTGTTCTACGGGGCTGCACAGGCCCTGCGCGGCGTCTCGATCGCGGCCGAACCGGGCAAGGTGACCTGCGTGCTCGGACGCAACGGCGTCGGCAAGACCTCGCTGCTGCGCGCCATGGTCGGGCAATATCCGATCTCCTCGGGCGCAATCGTGTTCGACGGCAGCGACATCACCGGCCTCAAGCCGTATGAACGGGCGCGGAAGGGCATCGGCTTCGTGCCACAAGGGCGCGAGATCTTTCCGCTGCTTACAGTCGAGGAAAACCTCAAGACCGGCTTCGGCCCGCTCAAGCGCCAGGACAAGAACATTCCTGATGACGTATTCTCGCTGTTTCCGGTGCTGCAATCCATGCTCGGCCGGCGCGGCGGCGACCTCTCCGGCGGCCAGCAGCAGCAGCTTGCGATCGGGCGCGCGCTGGTGATGCGGCCAAAACTGCTGCTGCTCGACGAGCCGACCGAAGGTATCCAGCCCTCGATCATCAAGGATATCGGTCGCGCCATCTCCTACTTGCGCAATCTCGGCAACATCGCCATCGTGCTGGTCGAACAATATCTCGACTTTGCCTGTGAACTCGGCGACAGTTTTGCGGTGATGGATCGCGGCGCGGTGAAGTTCACTTGCGACCGCTCCAATCTCGATCCAAGCGAGATCAGCCGCCAGATGGCGCTGTAAGCAGAAGATCGTAGGCCTGGACATCCTGCCGCGGCCGGCTGGGGGAGACGGATGCGCAGCGACGCCTTGGTGACATCTTTGGCGACATCTTCGGTGTTCGAAGCCAATCGTGCCCGCGGTGCGGTGCGGTTCGACGTGCACGCCCGCGACGGCGTGACGCGGCGCGGCGCCCTGCATGAATCCGGCTCGCTCCGTGTGCGCTTTCCCTCGCCGGAGGACGACGGCCTGTCCGGCGTGTTCGTCAACACGGCCGGCGGCGTCGCCGGCGGCGATCGTTTCGATATCGAGATCTCGGCCACAGATGCTGCGCGTTTGACGCTGACGACGGCGGCCGCGGAAAAGGTCTACCGGGCGCCGGGGGCGGCGGCGCAGCTCAATATTTCCTTGAGGGCCGCCGCCGGCGCGCATCTCGGCTGGCTCCCGCAGGAGACGATCCTGTTCGACCGGGCGCGTGTCCATCGCCGCTTCGATATCGTGCTCGATGAGGCCGCATCGCTGCTGCTTTGCGAAATTGTCGTATTTGGCCGCACCGCCATGGGCGAGCGGATGGAGCAGGGCGAATTCGTCGATCGCTGGCGGCTCTCCCGTGGCAGCAGGCTGGTCTTCGCCGAGACCGTCAGGCTCGACGGCCATATCGGTGCAAAATTGAAGCGGTCGGCCGTCGCCAAGGGCGGTGCTGCGATCGGCACGGCGCTGATCGTGCCCGGTGACGAGGGCCTGGTCGAACGCATCCGCGAGGCCTCGGATTCTTTCGCCGGCGAGGTCGGGATTTCAGCCTGGAATGGCTTTGCAATGGCGCGGTTCTGTGCCCAAGATGCTGCGCATTTGCGTGCCGACATGATGGCTGTGCTGGCGCGCACTGGCGCCGCGCTGCCCCGGCTGTGGCTCAATTGATGTGTTGAACGGAAGAGATTTCGCATGAACCTGTCTCCCCGCGAAAAGGACAAGCTTCTGATCTCGATGGCGGCCATCGTCGCGCGCCGCAGGCTGGATCGCGGCGTCAAGCTCAACCATCCAGAGGCGATCGCCATCATCTCCGATTTCATCCTCGAGGGTGCACGCGACGGCCGCACTGTCGCCGAACTGATGCAGTCAGGCGCGCAGGTGCTGACCCGCGACCAGGTGATGCCCGGCATCCCCGAGATGATCCACGACATCCAGGTCGAGGCGACATTCCCTGACGGCACCAAGCTCGTCACCGTGCACGAGCCGATCAGGTAGGAGAGCGACATGATCCCCGGCGAACTCTTCATCCAGGACGGCGAGATCGAACTCAATGCCGGCCGCAAGACCGTGACGTTGACGGTGGCCAATACCGGCGACCGGCCGATCCAGGTCGGCTCGCACTACCATTTCTTCGAGACCAATCCCGCGCTGAAATTCGACCGCAAGAAGTCTCGAGGCATGCGCCTTGACATCGCCGCCGGTACCGCCGTCCGCTTCGAACCCGGCCAGACCCGCGACGTGCAGCTGGTCGCGCTGGCGGGGAAGAAGACGATTTACGGGTTTCGGGGCGACGTGATGGGGAAGCTGTGATCCCTAGGGAACGATGCATGCGACGGCAGGGTTGAGAGCGAAACGGAGGATACCGCCATGCTCTCACCGATACGTCTTGTCTCCGAGGCTGCCGAGCTCGCTGCACGCCGTCACAACGGCATGGCGCGCAAGGGGCGCGGCAATGAGCCCTATATCAATCATCTCGCCGAGGTCGCCAACCTGCTCGCCAACGCGACTGATGGCGCCGACGCCGAGCTGGTTGCGGCAGGCTGGCTCCACGACACGATCGAGGACACCGACACCACGCGCGCGGAGCTTGCGCAGACATTCTCCGAGCGCGTCGCGTCCCTGGTCGTCGAATGCACCGACGACATGAGCCTGCAGAAGGCCGAGCGGCGGCGGAAGCAGATCGACGACGCTCCGCACAAATCCCCCGGCGCAAAGCTGATCAAGATCGCCGACAAGATCAGCAATATCGGCGCGCGCATTCTGTCTGCTCCGTCGACCGAAGAGCGCGACGACCTCGCCGACTACAGCGGCTGGGCCGAGCAGGTCGTCGCGGGGTGCCGCGGCGGCAATGCGTGGCTCGATACGAAATTCGACGATGCTGTGAAAGCGGCGAGGGCTTTGCTGTGAACAGCCAACAGTTCAATCGCAAACGGGGCTTGTGATGTCCGTCAAAATAAAGCGTTCCATCTATGCCGACATGTTCGGCCCGACCACCGGCGACAGGGTGCGGCTCGCCGACACCGACCTCATCATCGAGGTCGAGAAGGATTTCACCACCTATGGCGAGGAGGTGAAGTTCGGCGGAGGCAAGGTGATCCGCGACGGCATGGGACAGTCGCAGGTCACCAACCAGCAGGGCGCCGCCGACACCGTCATCACCAATGCGCTGATCGTCGACCACTGGGGCATCGTGAAGGCCGACGTCGCGATCAAGGACGGCATGATTTCGGCGATCGGCAAGGCCGGCAATCCCGACATCCAGCCGGGCGTGACCATCATCATCGGCCCGGGCACCGACGTGATCGCGGGCGAGGGGAAAATCCTCACCGCCGGCGGCTTCGACAGCCACATCCACTTCATCTGTCCGCAGCAGATCGAGCACGCGCTAATGAGCGGCGTCACCTCGATGCTCGGTGGCGGCACCGGTCCTTCCCACGGCACCTTTGCCACCACCTGCACGCCGGGGCCGTGGCACATGGGACGGATGATCCAGTCGTTCGATGCCTTCCCGGTCAATCTCGGCATATCGGGCAAGGGCAACGCCTCGCGCCCGGCTGCGCTGATCGAGATGATCAAGGCCGGCGCCTGTGCGCTGAAGCTGCACGAGGACTGGGGCACGACGCCGGCTGCGATCGACAACTGCCTGTCGGTGGCCGATGACCACGACATCCAGGTCATGCTGCATTCCGACACGCTGAACGAATCCGGCTTCGTCGAGGACACCATCAAGGCGTTCAAGGGCCGCACCATCCACGCCTTCCACACCGAAGGCGCCGGCGGTGGTCACGCCCCCGACATCATCAAGGTCGCAGGGCTGAAGAACGTGCTGCCGTCCTCGACCAATCCGACGCGTCCCTTCACGCGCAACACCATCGACGAGCATCTGGACATGCTGATGGTGTGCCACCACCTCGATCCCTCGATTGCGGAGGATCTGGCGTTCGCCGAAAGCCGCATCCGCAAGGAAACCATCGCGGCCGAGGACATCCTGCACGATCTCGGCGCGCTCTCGATGATGTCTTCGGACTCGCAGGCGATGGGCCGCCTCGGCGAGGTCATCATCCGGACCTGGCAGACCGCCGACAAGATGAAGAAGCAGCGCGGGTCACTGCCGCAGGACAAGGGCAAGGACAACGACAATTTCCGCGTCAAGCGCTACATCGCCAAGTACACGATCAACCCTGCGATCGCGCATGGCGTGTCGAAGCTGATCGGCTCGGTGGAGAAGGGCAAGCTCGCCGATCTCGTGCTGTGGTCGCCGGCCTTCTTCGGCGTCAAGCCTGATTGCATCGTCAAGGGCGGCACCATCGTCGCCGCGCCCATGGGTGACCCCAACGCCTCGATCCCGACGCCGCAGCCGGTGCATTACCAGCCGATGTTCGGCGCCTTCGGCAGGGCCCGGACGGCCTCCTCGGTGGTGTTCACCTCGAAGGCGGCCATCACCGGCGGCCTCGCGCGAAAGCTCGGCATCGAGAAGAAGCTCTACGCGGTGCAGAACACCCGCAGCAAGATCTCCAAGAAGAGCATGATCCACAACGACGCCACGCCCAATATCGAGGTCGATCCGGAGACCTATGAAGTGCGCGCCGATGGCGAACTGCTCACCTGCCCCCCTGCCGAGGTGCTGCCGATGGCGCAGCGATATTTCATGTACTGAAAATAGCGCCTAAACGCATGTGCCCGGGACATATCGGGAGCGGCTTTTCCGGTTTTGCGTTCGATCCCGGCTGGTCTAATGTCCGGCCGCTATCAAACCCCAGAGAAGAAAAGCCGGGAGGATTTCTCGTGATCTACGTCGTTGCTACCCTGACCATCAAGCCCGAGACGCGTGCCGAATTCATTGCAGCCGCCACGGCCTGCATCAAGGAGACACGGAAGGAGCCCGGCAACATCGCCTACGATCTGCATGAGAGCGTCACCGATCCTGCCAAGATGGTGTTCGTGGAGCAATGGGAGAACGCCGAGGCGCTGGTGCCGCATCGCGCCATGGAGCACATGAAGACGTTCGGCCGCGTCGCGGTAAAATGCTTCACGGCGCCGCCGAAGATCGAGGTCATCACGCCCGAGAAGGTCGAGACGAGGTAACGGCGCATGATCCGGGCAACGCAGGTTAGGGGACAGCACCGCTTCACGGAGACACCGGCCGATACGGTCGTGCTCGATTTCGACGATCGGCACCGCCGCCGGATGGCGATGACGGGGACGCGGGGCCTCGAATTCCTGCTCGACCTGGAGAACGCCGTCGCGCTGCGCGGCGGCGATGCGCTGGTGCTGGAGGATGGAAGGCTGGTCGAGGTGGTCGCCGCGCCCGAGCCGCTCCTGGAGATCCGCGGCCGCGACCCGCATCATCTGATCCGGGTGGCCTGGCACCTCGGCAACCGCCATCTGCCGACGCAGCTCATGGCCAAAGCCTTGCGCATTCGCCGCGACCACGTCATCGAGGCGATGGTGACGGGGCTCGGCGCGCGGGTGGTCGAGATCGACGCGCCGTTCGATCCCGAAGGCGGAGCCTATGCCGAGGCCGGGCATGCGCATGGCCATGACGACCATGCACATCACGATCACGGCCATCATGATCATAGCCATCACCATGATCATCACGGCCACGAGCATCACCATGATCACGCCGCGCATGACCATGGCCATGATCACCACCATCACCACGACGAACATTGCGACCATCCCGATCATCACCACGGCCACACGCATGCTCATGACCACAAATGAGCAGGTCAGCGCCGCCGACCTTGCCGAGCGCGAGGCCGCGGCGCTGTACCGGCTGATGACGTGGCTGTCGCCGGCATTTCCCGTCGGTGGCTTCTCCTATTCCAGCGGCATCGAATGGGCGGTCGAGGCGGGCGATATCGTCGACGTCGCGACGCTCGCCGACTGGCTCGATGCCATGCTGAGCGACGGCTCCGGCTTTTGTGATGCGACGTTTCTGGTGCAGGCCTACCGCGCTGCCGAGGCCGGCGACGACGCGTCGCTGGGTGAGGTTGCCGAACTCGCGAGCGCCTTCGTGCCGTCGCGCGAGCGGCAGCTCGAGACGACCTCGCAGGGCCGCGCCTTTATCGACATCACCCGTGCCGCGTGGGATGCGGATGGCCTCGATGCCATGGTTGCGGCATGCCGGACCCCATTGGTCTATCCTGTTGCTGTCGCCGTCGTCGCCGCAATGCACGGGGTACCGCCGGCGCCGACGCTGCACGCCTTCCTGCATGCGCTGGTCTCGAACTGGATTTCGGCGGCGAGCCGGCTCGTTCCGCTCGGCCAGACCGACAGCCAGCGCGTGCTGGTGAAGTTGGAAGCCGCCGTCGCCACAACCGCCGATCGGGCGCTGAACGCGACGCTGGACGATCTTGGCAGCGCGACCTTCCGCGCCGATCTCGCCAGCCTCAGGCACGAGACGCAATATACGCGGCTGTTCCGGTCATGAGGTACGATGCCGCCCAATCGTCGTCCCGGCGAAGGCCGGGACCCATAACCACGAATCTTCGTGGCTATGAAAGGATGTGGCTACAGCCCGTCTCAACGATTGAGTTCGGTGGCTATGGGTCCCGGCCTTCGCCGGGACGACACTAGGAGAGAGCATGTCGAAATCTCACGGCCCCTTGCGTGTCGGCGTCGGCGGCCCGGTCGGATCGGGCAAGACCGCGCTGATGGACCTGCTCTGCAAGACCATGCGCGAACGCTACGACATCGCCGCGATCACCAACGACATCTACACCAAATGGGATGCGGAATTCCTCGTGCGTTCCGGCTCGCTGACGCCGGACCGCATCGCAGGCGTCGAGACCGGCGGCTGCCCGCACACCGCGATCCGCGAGGATGCCTCGATGAATCTGGCCGCGGTTGCCGACATGCGCGCCAAGTTTCCCGGGCTCGACCTGGTGCTGATCGAATCCGGCGGCGACAATCTCGCTGCCACTTTTTCCCCGGAGCTTGCCGACCTCACCATCTACGTGATCGACGTCGCGGCCGGTGACAAGATCCCGTCCAAGGGCGGCCCCGGCATCACCCGCTCCGACCTCCTCGTCATCAACAAGATCGACCTTGCGCCGCATGTCGGGGCGTCGCTCGAGAAGATGGACACCGACGCCAAACGCATGCGCGGCGAGCGCCCCTTCGTCATGACCAACCTGAAGAAGAGCGAGGGGCTCGACCGCATCGTCGGCTTCATCGAAACCAAGGGTGGGCTGAAACGCGCGGGTTGATGCGGACAGGACACGGGGCGCGGCGACATGGCGCAGGCATTTCCCGCCGTTAACATCTGAGGCAGCGCGGCGTCGGCGGAACAAAATTCGGACACGGCGATTAACCACCTCCGGTGCCCCGGGGCAATGCCGTTTTCAGCCACATGATCGGCCGGGCGGATTAAGCTTTTTGGGCGACCCAAGTTGCGTACAGATGCCTCCTCCGTCATTATCCCCGCCACTGGGGTCCACCCCGTTTCGGCACATGGCCGTTCGAGCGGCGTTGATATGCTCCGTGTTTATTGCCGACCTCCTGCTTTCGCCTGAGTAGTCGCGTGGTCCGGCTGGGTTTCATCATCGGCTTTATCGCTCTGCTCGGAGCCTTGCTCTCGGGGCTGGCGGCCTATCGCGTCCACGACCAGGAGCTGGCGCTGGATCGGATCGCGCTGGCGCGTGCGATCGACGTTCATGCGAGCCTGGTGCAGGACAGATCGACCGAGCGCGAGCTGCTGGCGCGTGTCGCCTCAGGCCTGTTCCGCGCGCCGTCGGTGCTGAAGCCGAACATGTTGGAGCCGCTGCGCTCGGCCATCTACGCCTTCAAGACCGACTTCGTGGTGGCCGGCTGGGTCGCGCGGTTGCAGCCGAACGAAGTCGCGGCGGCACAGACCGCCATTGCGGCGGCCGGCTTCCCGAAGCCGCAGATCCGCGACTACGGCGACAAGCCGATAGACCCCGCAAGCCTGACCCATCCGATCGACGTGCTGATGGACCTCGAGCCGCGTAGCGAAGAGACCAAGGCGCTGCCGGGCCGCAGCTACGACAACGACCCGGTTCGCAACGCGATGCTGGCGCGCGCCAGGGCGGAGAAGCGGTCGGTGGCCTCCGACCCGGTGCCGCTCCTTCGCGGAAACGGACCGATCGGCGTCATCGTCGCGGCCCCTGTTATCCCTGAAGGCGCGACCGAGCCGGCCGGCTTCGTCACGTTTTCCTACGAGCTCGCCTCGCTGATGCTGACCAACGACGACCTCTCGTTGTTCTCGGTCGCGCTGAAGGATCCGCGCAAGGAGGGCAGCGAGCTGGTCGCCAACGACCAGGGCGTCGTCTCCACCCGCATGACGTCGCCGGACGGCCCGGCCCCGTCGGCGACGCGCACTGTGAGCTTCGGCGGTCGCGACTGGCAGCTCGGCTATTACGCCAAGTCCAACTCGGCGCGGCGCGCCGAGCAGACCGCGATCATCGTGGCGGCGATCGGCTTTGCGATCACCGCGATGGTGTGCGGCCTGTTCGGCTACGTCGCCTACAACAACCTCAGGCTCAGCCGCGAGATCCAGGTGCGGATCGGATTCGAGCGGCGACTGACCGCCGTCATCGACGAGCTCAACCATCGGGTCAAGAACATCCTCGCGGTGATCCAGTCGATCGTGACCCGCACGCTGCGCCATGGCTCCGACATCGACGTCGCGCGCGAGCTCCTGATCGGCCGGATCCATGCCATGTCGAACGTGGTGTCGCTGCTCAGCGAGAGCCAGTGGCAGGGCGTCAAGTTGAAGGGCCTGTTCGAAGCGCGTGCCATTCCGCATGCCGATCGCATCGCCGTCAGCGGGCCGGATATCGCCGTCAGCGCGCGTGCCGCGCAGAGCTTGTCGCTGCTGTTCTTCGAGCTTGCCTCGCATTCGGACGAAGGCCTGTCGCTGGTCGGCAAGCATCCGCACATCACCGCAAACTGGACGGTGACGGGCGAAGCGGGTGAGGAGCTCTTCCAGTTCCGCTGGGAGGAGTTCAACACCAGCGAGGCGACGCGCCGGCCGGATTCGGATTTTGGCCTGATCCTGCTCGACCGCGTCGCGCCCGAAGCGCTCGGTGGCACCGCCAAGCGCTATTTCACCGAGGTCTCCTATGTCTACGAGCTGATCGCGCCGATGGAGACGGTGGTCGACATGACCGAACGCGACCGCACGGACAAGATCTCGGCGCCGGTGCGGCCGGCGAAATAACCCGGCGTGGGGCTCAGGTCGATGTCGGCCGAGCCGCGATGGCGGTCATCTCGAGTTTGACGCCTGGGCCGAGATCGGCCACGCCGACGGCGGCACGCGCAGGCAGATGTGCTTCTGCGAAGTAGGCCTTCCAGGCCGCATTGAGCGCGGCCTTCTCGCTCAGGTCAGTCATGAAGATGGTCACCTGCAGAACGTTGGCCATGTCGGATCCGAGAGTCTTCAGGAGTTGCGACAATTGGCCAAGCACATCGTTCGCTTGGCCGGACATGTCGCGACTGGTGTCCTCGGGGACAATTCCGCCGATATAGAGCACACCTGCATGCTCGACCACTTCGTGGAGCAAGCCTTCGTAGGGCAAGATGCGTTTGATCATGATGAGACGGATGCTCCTGTGGGACCCGAAATGAAATTTCCGCGCATTCGGCGCGCCTGCTTTAGCCCTTTGGCCGCAGCACCAGGTCGACCAGGCTGCGCGCATAGGCCGGCGTGATCGGCGCGATGCCGAACACGTAGCGATAGAACAGGCTGCCATAGATGGCGTCGTAGAGATCCTCCGCCGGGGCGTCGGCCTGGATGCTGCCGTCGCGCTGGCCGCTCGCGATCATCTCCACCAGCGCGTCGCGGCGAAATTGCAGGTAGCGGGCATAGAACAGTTCGGCCGAGCCGGTTTTGGAGATGCATTCGGAGATGACGGCAAGCTGCACCTTGCCGAACTCGCCTTGCAGGGCTTCGGCATAGGCGGCGGCATGGCGGCGTGCGCGCGCCGCTTGTGTGCCCGCGCTCGTGGGAGGGAGCGGCAGCATTTGCGCGGCGTGGTGGAGAAAGGCATCGATCAGCAACGCCTCCCGCGACGGCCACCATTTGTAGATCGTCATCTTGGAGACGTTGGAGTGTCGCGCGACCGCGTCGATCGTGGTCGCGGCAAGGCCGGTCGCGGCCATCAGCGTATAGGCGCTTTCCAGAATGGCATGGGTGGTCTCGACCGAGCGCGGCCGGCCGCGCCGGGGTGCGCCCGCGGCTGCATCAGACGTGCCTTTCGCTATGACCAAGCCGGTCTCCTTGCGCAGAGGCCGCCATTGCTTCGTGACCGCCGCCTCGTTCCGCTTAGCGTAGCGGCGGCCGCCAGCCTAGCGAAATCGCGCGACTAGGCCCGCTGCCGTAGGACCGCCGGCTCGTCCTGCCGCTTCGACCAGGAGATATAATAGGCCACTGCGGTCATCGCCGCGAATCCGGCAAGGCTTACCCCGATCTGCATCACGACCAGATTGGCGCCCGTGATCAGGATGAGATGTCCGGCGAAGGACAGGAATACGCCGATGCAGAACACGGCGAGCCATTCCTCGCCGCATTTGATCACCATCTGGAGCGGCTTCAATTGCAGCCCCGGATGGCCGGCAGGGATGAGATGGGTTGCGATCAAGGCGAGCGCGAGGAAATGCAGCACGCGATAGGGTGCGAGGTTTTCCTTGTCGGTTGGCGAGAAACCGTTGAGTACGATGTCAGGCAGGTAGGCGGACAGGGCCGGCGAATGGCGCATCAAGGTGATGGCCAGCGCCGAGACGAGATAGGCGCCCGCGAGCGCGCGAAGCCAGGACAGGTTGCGCAAGGCGCGACCTGCGATGCCGGTAACCGCAAACCAGCCCCCCAGCACCATCAGCATCTGCCAGCAGAGCGGATTGAACGTCCATTCCTGGTCGGGATAAACGTGAAAATTCCAGCCGAACCAGCGCGCCGCGAGATAGAGCGCGATCGAGGCGGCCAGCGTCAGGTTCGGGTGTCGTAGCAGACCCCATAAGGCGAACGGGAAGAACGCCATCAGCGGAATCATCAGCTGCAGGAGGTCGAGGTTGAGCGGCTGTTCCTGCAGCACCAATCCCTGGACCAGGATGCGCAGCGGATGCTCCAGGATTCCGGAAATGTTGTATTCCTCGATGATATCAGGCGCCATCGATTGCGAGGCGACATAGGCGATGGCGTCGATATAGATCACGAACAGCACGACATAGGCGGCATAGAGCCGCCACACGCGGCGGAAGACACGGGTCGCCGCGACGACATAGCCGCGCTCCAGCGCCATCCTGCCGTAAATGACGGCGACGCCATAGCCCACCACGAACACGAACAGGTCGGCTGCGCCGCTGAAGCCGAAATTGCGCAGCGTCAGCAGATTGACGACATTGTTCGGGATGTGGTCGACGAATATCGACCAATTGGCAATGCCGAGCGTCAGATAGAGCCTGGCGTCGTGTTGAAATGCGGCAAGGTTCGCCTTGACGGACGGTTTCATTACGGAAAATGACTTCTGGAATCAGGGGCGATGCTTTTAGCGGCAACCGCCTGCCTATCCGAGTAGCGATTACGTGAGAAGGGCGAATTGGCCGCGGCTGGCGAAAAATTGCGCAGAATCGGGCCATCCAATTCCGACCAGCCGGCTCTGGTCGGCCGGCAACGCAACTTTCTTAATGCGGCCTCGACCTCACTCCGCTGGCTCGGCCGAAGTCTCATCCACAGCGCCGGCGCGGCTTGCGAGGATGCCGAGTGCGACGCCGCCGATGGCCAGGATCGGCAACAGCCGCTTGACGCCGATGGCGCGGACGATCTGCAACCCGGTTGCGAGCAGCATGGGATCGGCGAGCATGCTGGGGGCCGCCTTCGCGGCGCGCTCCGCGGCGATGCGCGCGCGCGTCCGCATCTCCCGCTTATAACCCCAATAGCTCCCTGCGGCGGCGAGCGTCAGCAGGAAGAAAATGCCGGCGCCCGCGAGGCAGGCCTGCACCGGTCCGTATTTTTGCAGCACCGAGATGAAGGCCGCCGCGCAAAGGAAGCATGTCGTGATGAACAGCGCGAACGCCGCACCGGCCGCCAGCGACGTCAGCCGGACTGTCGTGCCCGTCGATGCGCTGATGCTGTCGATGATACGCTGAAACACGGTCTTGCTCCTCAGATCTCAACACGCGAATTCGTCGCCGCAACGGTCACGGCGCTGGTGGCGTCGTGACCCTCAAGACCGTTCCACACCTTAGCGGCGCCAGGCGAAGCCGATCAGGAAGCCAATGCCGAGCGCGACGCCGACGGTCGCGAGCGGCCGCTGCGTGATGGCGTCTTCCAGCGTCTCCTCGATCGACCCGTAGGCATTCTGGGCCGCATCCATCATAGCGCCGCCCCGCTCGGAGAAGTCGTCGAGCGTCGAATCCATGTTGTCGCGCGCCTGCTTGTAGCCACGCCGGGCCTGCTTGCCCGTGGCATTGGCGAAGGTGTTAAGCGCGTCGGTGATCTGGTCGGTGAGGGCGGCGATATCGCTTTTCACGGCTGCTACATCCTTCTCGAGACGTTCTGCGGTGGCTTTGTCGGTCCAGTCTCTCATCCTGGCTTCGGCGTCGGTCATGGACATCAGAGCTCCGAAGTGTTCGGCGGTTTACCTGGGCGGAGAACGTTTCGTGGCGACGGAAGTTCCGACGTGGAAACCGGTCATTCCTGCGGAAGCTGCGGCGAATTCTCCGGCAGAAGGTGCTCCTTCAGGATGAGCCCGACGATCAGCAGCGGAGACGACAGGAAGGCGCCCATGGGTCCCCACAGCCAGGTCCAGAAGGCCAGCGCGATGAATACGGCAAGCGCGTTCAGCGCCAGCCTGCGGCCGATGATGGTCGGCGTGACGAAGTGGCCTTCCATGAACGTAATGCCGCCGAAGGCCAGTGCCGCCATCAGCCCGGCACCGAGTGTCGGAAAAGCGACCAGCCCGACGACGACCAGAATGACGAACATCGCGACCGGCCCGATGATGGGGATGAAGTTCAACGTTGCCGCGAGGGCGCCGAGGCCGGCTGGATTGGGCATGCCCGTGATGGCGCAAACGAGGCCGGCGGCAATGCCGACGCCGATATTGATGACGGTCACCATTAGCAGATAATTGCCGAGATGGACCTCGATCTCGTTCAGGATCCGCAACGTGCGCAGCCGCGCGTCACGCTCGCCGAACGTCATGATGAGAGCGCGCCGCAGGTCGCGCCAGCTCGCGATGAACAGGATCAGGGTCGCGAAAAACAGCAGGAATTCGGCAAAGGTCGGCGACAGGAATTCCAGCGTCGGTTGCACCCACTCGACCTTGGGGAGTTGCAGGCTTGGCAGCTGCTCCGAGCCGCCGACCATGATTTGAAGCTCCCGCCACAGCGCGAGAGGGCGGTCGAAGACGTGCATCTTGTCCTTGAGCTGCCCGGCCAGCTCCGGCAGGCGTGAGCTCCAGGCCATCACCGGGGAAGCAATGAGGGCGAAGACGAACGCGACGACCGCGCTTACCGCGACCACGATGAGCACCGCCCCGACGGCGCGCGGCACCCGCCGCTTTTCCAGGAAGGTCGCGGCCGGCGACAGCATGGTGCCGGCGACGACGGCCATCACCACCGGTAGGAAGAAGGCTTTGGCGACATACAATACGGCGACGATCGCGATCAGGAGCAGGCCGGCGAGTGCAAAGGCAACGAACTCGGTGCGCCGGATCACCGGGGGCAGTTCGACAGGACTGTCGGGAAGCGGGGTGCCCTGGTCGGGGCCGGACATCAGTCGTTCGCCGGGAAGGACGCGCACAATATTTCTCCCGCACGGAAGCTTTCCGCGCGCCCATTGATGACGGGAAAACGCGCGCGCGAGGTCGAGGTTCCATCGCGGTTTCGTGAAGTTGTGGTCGCTTGACTGTGACCCAGTTGCCTCGCCGCGCCGCGGAACTTGAGTCGGTATCGCTGCGTTGACGGGGCAGCAGCATCACCCAGATGCATCCAACGGGGCGTCACATGACAAAGTTATCGGCCGTCCGTCGCAGCTTCTCGCCGCGCGTCGCCAGCGCTTGTGCATTCGCGGCCGCTTTGCTCGCGGCACCGTGCGCGGTTCAGGCACAGACGCTTGGCTATGCGCCAATCCAGGCGCAGGCCTATCAGCAGGACCCGACCTATTCGCAGGGCTACATCAGCGAAGCGCCGCAGACGGCCGACGAGGATGCGGTGCTGCCGGATCGCCTCCGCCGACAGATCGTCAGCTTCGACCGCAACGAGCCGGCCGGCACCATCGTCATCGATACCGCCAATACCTATCTCTATTATGTGCTCGGTAACGGGCGTGCCATGCGTTACGGCGTCGGCGTCGGCCGTGAGGGATTTACCTGGTCGGGCGTGCAGAGCATCAGCCGCAAGGCGGAATGGCCGGATTGGCATCCGCCGGCGGAGATGATCGCGCGCCAACCCTATCTGCCGCGCTTCGTCGCTGGTGGGCCCGGGAATCCCTTGGGCGCCCGCGCGATGTATCTCGGCTCCAGCGAGTATCGCATCCATGGCACCAACGATCCGACCACGATCGGCAAGTTCGTCTCGTCCGGCTGCATCCGCCTCACCAATGAGGACGTGACCGACCTGTTCAACCGCGTCAGCATCGGCGCCAAGGTCGTGGTGCTGCCGAAGAACGCACCGCTGATGGCGCGTGGCGGCGACAGGGGCAGTGATAGCTGGCGCAAGCGGCCTGCGGTGACGACGCTGCCCTCGGGGCGCCAGGCGCTGAACATCCCGGCATCGTCGACAGGCGAGCGAGTTGAGTGAGGTCCCATGATGAGACGTTCCATCAGCAGACTGGCTTGCGGGGCGGCCGCGTTCGCCGCGATCGCTTCGCTCGGCCTGGCGCTGACGCCTTCGGCGCATGCGGAGGATTTCTTCTCGGCGCTGTTCGGCGGCTTCCGCATGCGGCCGCCGCCGGAGATCCGCGTTCCATTCCCGAATGACGACATGCCGCGCTACGAGGCGCCGCGTCAACGCGCGTCCTATGGCGGCGGCACGGCCTATTGCGTGCGTGGCTGTGACGGCCGCTACTTCCCGGCCCAGGGCGCGGATGCCGAGAGCAAGGCGCAGTCCTGCAAGAGCTTCTGCCCGGCGTCGGAGACCTCGCTGGTCTATGGCAGCAACATCGATGACGCCACCACCGACCGCGGAAAGTCCTATTCCGAGCTGCCTAACGCCTTCCGCTATCGCAACGAGATCGTGTCCGGCTGTACCTGCAACGGCAAGGACCCGGTCGGCCTTGCGTCGGTCAAGGCCGAGGACGATCCAACCTTGCGCAAGGGCGATATCGTTGCCGGTAGCGACGGCCTCGTCGTCGCCAATCGCAACGCCAACGATCGCCGGGGTATCGCGATGAATTTCTCGCCATTGCCGGGGTCCATGCGCGCCAAATTCCGTCAGCTGCCGGTCGTGGCCAAGGAGTAGAACGCTTACGCCGCGCGGATCTTGCCGAGGAAATCGGTGACCTCGTGGCCGAGCTGGTTGCTCTGGGTCTCGAGCATTTCTGACGCGCCTCTCACGTTGTCGGCAGCGGCGGCAGCGGCGTCCGCATCCGCCTTCACCCCGGTGATGTTGTCCGAGACGTTCTTGGTGCCCTGTGCCGCATATTGCGTGCTGCGCGTGATTTCCTGCGTGGCTGCGCCCTGCTCCTGCACGGCGGCGGCGATTGCGGTTGCGACCTCGTTGACCTCGCCGATGATGCCGCCGATCGCTTGGATCGCGTTGATTGCGTCGCCGGCGACCTTCTGGATGTCGGCGATCTGCTCCGAGATTTCCTCGGTCGCCTTTGCGGTCTGGCTCGCCAGGGATTTCACCTCGGAGGCAACGACCGCGAAGCCGCGCCCTGCTTCGCCGGCGCGGGCGGCTTCAATCGTGGCATTGAGCGCGAGCAGATTGGTCTGCGCCGCGATCGTGTTGATCAGGCCGACGACCTCGCCGATGCGACCGGCGGATTGCGCCAGGCCCTGGACGGTGCCGTCGGTCTCGCGTGCCTGGTTGACGGCACGGCTGGCGATGCCTGCGGCATGCGCGGCCTGCTGGCTGATGTCATTGATCGAGGCCGAGAGCTCTTCCGCAGCCGCCGCGACGCTGTCGACGCTCATCGAGGCGTCATTGGAGGCCTTGCCGGCGACCTGGACGCGCTCGTTGGTCTGGCGCGACACGGCAGAAAGATCGCCCGAGGTCTTGCGCATCCGGCCCGACGCATCGTTGAGTTCGCCAAGGGTCTTGCGCACCGCGCTCTCGAACTCCCCGACATAGGCCTCGACCGCACGCTGGCGCGCGGCAGCGCCTGCATTGCGCTCCCGCTCCTGCTCTTCAATCCTGAGCTTTTCGCTGGCCTGCTGCTTGAAGGTCTCGAGCGCGCCGGCAAGCGCGCCAATCTCGTCCTTGCGATCGAGATAGCCGCTATCGACGGCGAGATCGCCGCCGGCGACCTTGAGCATCGCGTCACGGATGGTGTTGAGCGGGGTGATGACGCGGCGGCTGACCAGCACGTTCGCGCCGACGGCGAGGCCGATGGCCAAAGTCAGCAGCACGAGCTGCGTGATCAGTGCGCGTTGTGCGGCGGAGCGCTGCTCCAGCGTATGGGCCTTGGCGGAGTCGAGCGCAGCTTCAGCCACCGCGACCGCGCTCGCCATGCGGCCGACCGTGATCGGGCTCCACTGGTTCGCCGTCATCTCGGCCTTCTCGCCCTTGACCAACGCGTCCGCGAGGCGATCACGCAAGGCCAGATATTGCGGCTCGAAATAGGCGGTCTTGGCCGCGGCCATGGCGGACGAGAGCGCCGACGGCAATTGCATGCCGGAGGTCGACAATTCCAGCGCCTTCCACATCGCGGCTGTGCCGCCGACATATTGGGTATAGTTGTAGCGGCCCTCCGGCGTGATCTTGCCGGCCGCAAGTCCGGTCGAGACGATCAGCGAAGCCTCTCCGGCCGTGTTGCGGAGCAGCCAGGCATTCTGTTTGATCGACAGCAACTGGTCGATCTCGGCGTCCTGGTGGTTGACGGTGGCGGCCAACGTGTTCGAGAGATTGTCGAGCACGTCGAGCAGGCCCTGCGTCGTCTCCATGTATTCCTTGCTCAGGCCCGCGCGGCGCTGCTCCCTTGGCTTGGCCACGTTCTCCCAAAATTCCTTCTGCTCCTCGATCAGCAGCTTGTTGAGGCGCGCGAGCTCCGGCACCAGCGTGCCGGATTGTGGGAAGTCCATGTCGGGCAGCAGCACCAGCGCCCGTGCCATTGCCGGCATCTGCGCATCACGCAGCGCGCGGAGATATTTCTCGATCTCGGTGTCCATCGGCTCGGTCGCGTTCAGGAGCCGCGAGGTGGTCGAGCGATCGGTGCGCAGATTGTGCATCGCCTTGAACAGATCGGCGGAGGCGTCGGCGATCTGCGAGATACGGCTCGCGGTCCTGAGGCGATCCCACGACTCCCAGGCGGTGAGCGAAAGTGCGATCACCACGCAGATCGACGTGATCGCGATCACTGCCTTCAGCAGTGCAGACACGGTCAGGCGATTGAGCATCGAAGTCCCCCAATTCCCACTATCAGCGTGCGTCGAGAACCCCGGACAAAATCGAAAAACAGGGGCGCGACAGCATCGACAATTACATTCCGCTCGCGGCACAATCCGGACGGTTTCGACATCTGAAATGAAAAGGGTAAAATTTTAGGCAGGCGGCCTACCGGTAGAATTACGCATTTACTAGAAGTTGCAAAGGGTTGCGCGCGCGGAACCGGCGCGCGAGACGGGCGTTAGGACCTCGTTAGCAATTTGCCTGAAGGGGGCCCTCGCGATGCTGGTCGGCGTACTCGTCACCTTTCTCGTCATCATCCTCGTGCTCTATCTCATCAACATGCTGCCGATGGACGGCCGCGCCAAGCAGATCGCGCGCGTCATCGTCATCATCATCGGCATCGTGTCGCTGCTGAAATATCTCGCGGTGTTCTAGCGGGCCATCCGATCTCCAACAAAAAAGCCCCGGCTTGCGCCGGGGCTTTTGGTGTTCGAACAATCGGTCTCAACCCAGCGCCTTGGCCTCGCGGCGGCGCGCGGTGAGGATGTATTCGGTATAGCCGTTCGGCTGCTCGCGTCCCCTGAAGATGAGGTCGCAGGCCGCCTTGAAGGCGACGCCGTCGAAGGCGGGCGCCATCGGCTTGTAGATGGCATCGCCGGCGTTCTGCTTGTCGACGACGACGGCCATGCGCTTGAGCGATTCCATCACCTGCGCTTCGGTGATGACGCCCTGGTGCAGCCAGTTGGCGAGATGCTGGCTGGAGATGCGCAAGGTCGCGCGGTCTTCCATCAGGCCGACATCGTGGATATCAGGCACCTTGGAGCAGCCGACGCCCTGGTCGATCCAGCGCACGACATAACCCAGAATGCCCTGGCAGTTGTTGTCGATCTCCTGCTTGACATCATCGGGCGCCCAGTTCGACTTCGACACCGGAATGGTGAGGATGTCGGAAAGCTTCGCGCGGGGCCCGCCCTTGGTCAGCTCCTGCTGGCGCGCAATGACGTTGACCTGGTGATAGTGCAGCGCGTGCAAGGTCGCGGCGGTCGGCGAGGGGACCCAGGCGGTGGTGGCGCCGGCCTGCGGATGCGCGAGCTTCTGCGCCAGCATGTCCGCCATCTTGTCGGGGGCAGCCCACATGCCCTTGCCGATCTGGGCATGGCCGGGCAGACCGTCTATCAGGCCCATGTCGACGTTCCAGTCTTCGTAAGCCTTGATCCAGGCCTGCGCCTTCATCTCGTTCTTGCGGATCATGGGACCGGCTTCCATCGAGGTGTGGATCTCGTCGCCGGTGCGGTCGAGGAAGCCGGTGTTGATGAACATGATGCGCTTGGAGGCGCGCTGGATGCAGGCCTTGAGGTTGACGGTGGTGCGCCGCTCCTCGTCCATGATGCCGACCTTGAGCGTGTTCTCGGGCAGGCCCAGCATCTTCTCGACGCGGTCGAAGATCTCGCAAGTGAACGAGACCTCGTCCGGGCCGTGCATCTTCGGCTTGACGATATAGGCAGAGCCGGTGCGGCTGTTCTTGACCTTGGAGTTGCCTTTCAAATCATGAATGGCAAGAAGTCCGGAGACGGCGGCATCGAGCAGGCCCTCCGGCACTTCCTCGCCGCTCTCGTCCAGCACTGCGTCCGTGAACATGTGGTGACCGCAATTGCGCATCAACAGCAGGCTGCGGCCGTGCAGCTTGACCTCGCCCTTGCCGTCGGGCGTCTTGTAGCTGCGGTCGGCGTTGAGCGAGCGGGTCAGCGTCTTGCCGCCCTTCTCGAAATCAGCCGACAGCGTGCCGTTCATCAGGCCGAGCGTGTTGCGATAGACCAGCACCTTGTCCTCGGCATCGACCGCGGCGACCGAGTCTTCCATGTCGAGGATGGTGGAGACCGCGGCTTCCATCACCATGTCGGCGACACCGGCCGGATCGTCCTTGCCGATCGCGCTGTTGCGGTTGATCGTGACTTCGATATGCAGGCCGTTGTTGACCAGCAGCACGGCCGAAGGCGCAGCCGCATCGCCCTGGAAGCCGGCGAACTGTGCGGCGTTTTTCAGCGCGGTGGCGTTGCCGCTCTTCAGCTTCACCGCGAGCTGGCCCGCGACCACGCTGTAGGCGGTGACGTCGGTGTGGCTGCCGGTCGCGAGCGGCGCGGCGGTATCGAGGAAGGCCTTGGCCTTGGCGATCACCTTGTCGCCGCGGGCCTTGTTGTAACCCTTGCCGCTCTCCGTGGGATCATGCGGGATCGCGTCGGTGCCGTAGAAGGCGTCATAGAGCGAGCCCCAGCGCGCATTCGCCGCGTTCAGGGCGTAGCGCGCGTTGGTGAGCGGCACGACCAGTTGCGGGCCGCAGATCTTGCCGATCTCTTCGTCGACATTGGCGGTCTCGACCGTCTGCGTCGCGGGTTCGGGGACGAGATAGCCGATCTCCTTCAGGAAGGCGGTGTAGGCGTCCAGGTCGAACGGCTTGCCCTTGTGGGCGCGGTGCCAGTCGTCGATCTTGGCCTGGAGCTGATCACGGAAGGCGAGCAGCGACCGGTTCTTCGGCCCCAACTCCTTGATGATGGCGGCTACGCCTGCCCAGAACGCATCCGGCGCGATCCCGGTTTTCGGGGCGGCTTCCTTCGCGATGAAATCGAAAAGGACGGGGGCGATCTTCAATCCGTGGGCATCGACGCGTTTCATGATGGTCTTTCTTGTTGGAAATGGCTGTTTTTGGCTGCTTTTGACCCGACCGCAGCAAAATGCGCCCACGCGGGGCAGCTTTCGGGACCTAATTAGCCCCAAAATCGGGGCGGTGAGAAGACCCCCAGGGGTTTGTCAAAATGTCAAGGAAAGATGGGCAGGGTGGTATCCGGAAGGCGCCCTTGGCGTCCGTTGCTAATGCAATAGGCGAGATCTCAATCCCCGTCGTCCTGGCTTTCGCCAGGACGACACCGATGATGTGGTGCGATAGTTGGCGCCTCAAATATTTGCGGCGAGGTCCACGACTTCGTCGAACAGCACGCCTGATGATTTCAGCATCTGCTCGATCTCGTCCGTCGCCTCGGTCACGGTCCGCGTCGACGTGTCGATCACGAGTTCGGCCGCCTGCGGCGCCTCGTAGTCGTCGCCGATGCCAGTGAACGACGCGAGCGCGCCGGCACGGGCCTTCTTGTAGTGACCCTTGGGATCGCGCTCCTCGCACACCTCGGCCGGCGTCGCGACGTGAATCTCGCGGAATGCGGTATCGGCGATGCGGCGGGCGGTGGCGCGATCCTCGCGCGCAGGCGAGACGGCGGCGACGATGGCGATATGGCCGTTGCGGGCGAGATGCGTCGCGACCTCGGCAAGCCTGCGGATGTTCTCGCTGCGGTCGGCGGCGGAGAAGCCGAGATCGCTGTTGAGGCCTGCGCGCAGCGTGTCGCCGTCGAGCAGGATCGGCGAGCCGCCATTGGTGAACAGACGCCGCTCCAACGCCTTCGCCAGCGTCGACTTGCCGGAGGCGGGCAGGCCGGTGAGCCAGACCACGGCGCCGTTGTGGCGATAGCGCGCGGAGCGCTCGTCGGCGCGCAGCGCCGATTCCACCGGCACGATATCGACAGGCACGGCGCGCTGGCCGGCATCCACCGACAGCACGAGGCCGCCGCCGGCGATGCGCCCGGACACCTCGATCACCAGGCGGCCGGTGCGCGGATTCTCGGTGTAGGGATCGGTCGCAATCGGATTGGACAGGGAGATGTCGATCTCGCCGACATGATTGCGGCCGATCGCCTTGTTCTCGCTGCTGGAGAGCTCGCCCGGGTCGACCGCCTTTTCGATGGCGACGACGGTGGCGCGGCTTTCTTTCGGTCCGCAACGCACCAAGAGCTGATCGCCCTTGGCGAGCGGCTTGTCGTGCAGCCAGAAGATGCGCGCGCGTAAGCGCCGCGTCTCGCGCGGGGCGGTGCTCGCATGCGCGATGATGTCGCCGCGCTCGATGAACAGTTCGCGGTCGAGCGTGATGCCGACCGAGCGGCCGGCGCCCTGACGGCCGGTGACCGGCGTCACAGGCCAGCTCTCGACCGATTTGATCTTGGCGATCTTGCCGGCCGGCATGATCACGATCTCGTCGCCGGCAATGAGGCTGCCGGATTCGATGCGGCCCGCGACGATGCGGCGGTCGTCGAACTTGTAGATCGCCTGCACCGGCAGACGCAGCGCCAGCGCTTCCAGCGGCCGCGCCGGCTCGAGCCGATCGAGCGCCTCGACCACGGTCGGGCCCTTGTACCAGCCGATCCGGTCGGTGCGCTCGGCGACGCCGTCGCCGTCGCGCGCGGAGATCGGAATCACGGCCGTCGGCGTCACGCCAAGCCCGTTGAGATGGGCGGAAATCTCGTCGCTGATCTCCTTGAAGCGATCGGCGCTGAAATTCACGCGATCCATCTTGTTGACGACCACGGCAACCTGCTTCACGCCGAGCAGATGCAGGAGATAGCCGTGACGACGGGTCTGGTCGCGCACGCCTTCCAGCGCGTCGATGATCAGCACGGCACCGTCGGCCTGCGAGGCGCCGGTGATCATATTGCGCAGAAATTCGGCATGGCCGGGCGCGTCGATCAACACGATGTCGCGCGAATTGGTGCGGAAACGGATCTGCGTGGTGTCGATGGTGATGCCCTGGTCGCGCTCGGTCTGCAACGCGTCGAGCAGGAACGACCATTCGAACGGCATGCCGCGCCGCGCGCTGACGGCTTTCAACATTTCGAGCTTGCCGTCGGGCAGGCTGCCTGTCTCATGCAGGAGGCGGCCGACCAGCGTCGACTTGCCGTGATCGACATGGCCGACGATGACGATGCGAACCTGCGGTCGCGTGGTGCCGTTCGGCGTGGCGGGCGAGGTGGGGGTGACGAGCATGTTCATGACCGCGATGCGTCCTTGATCAGAGATAGCCGGCGACGCGCAGGCGCTCGAAAGCGTCCTCGGTCTCGTGGTCGAGCGCGCGGCCGGCACGCTCCGGCACCTTGGTCTGCTCGAGCTCAGCCAGGATCTCGTCGATGGTCGATGCATTCGAGTTTACGGGATTGGTGATGTCCTGATCGCCCAGCGAGCGATAGCGCTTGCCGTCCTTGGCGAGATAGAGCGGGATGATCGGGATGTTCTCGCGCTTGGTGTAGGCCCAGATGTCGGCCTCGGTCCAATGCAGGATCGGATGGATGCGCAAATGCGCGCCCTGCGGCGGCGAAGCGTTGAAATGATCCCAGAACTCCGGCGGCTGGTCGCGCACGTCCCAATTGCCTTCCAGGCCGCGCGGCGAGAACACCCTCTCCTTGGCGCGGGTGGCTTCCTCGTCGCGGCGAATGCCGGCGATCAGGCCGTCAAAGCCGTATTTGGCCAGCGCCATCTTCAGGCCTTCGGTCTTGCGCGCGGCGGAACGGGCGGCCGGCGGCAGCGTTGGGTCGACGGCATCGATCGGTGGGCAGGGCTCGACGCGCAGATCGAGCTCCCACTCCTTCCCGTAGTGATCGCGGAAGTGATACATTTCCGGAAACTTCTTGCCGGTGTCGACATGAAGCGCGGGGAACGGCACGCGACCGAAGAACGCCTTCCGCGCCAGCCAGATCATGACATTGGAGTCCTTGCCGAGGGACCACAGCAGGGCGATCTTCTTCAGACGGGCAAAGGCCTCGCGTAAAATGTAGATGCTCTGGGCCTCAAGCTGGTCGAGATGATCCATGCTGGGGGCGGTCTGCTCGACCGCTTTTTGCTCGGAAACGGAAGCTGCGAAGCCCAGCCCATCTGCGCCGGAATTGCCCTTGAGAAGATGCATCTCTGCCACTTTGCGTTTGGAGGCGAAAATTCTATAGTTGCGATGAAGAAGAGAAGAAAAAAATTTCTCTTTGCGCGCTCGAAACGACACATATATAGAAAATAATTCCAGTCAACCCCGGATGTGGGGGAAGCGAGTATCGCATGCGGTTCCTGCCGGTGTTCCTCGATCTCAAGGCCGGCCCGGTGGTCCTCATCGGTGCGGGTGAGCTGTTGCGCGCAAAAATGCGCGTGCTCGCCGCTGCCGGTGCGCGCATTCGCGTGCATGCGACGGACGGCAATCAGGATCTGGGTCTGAACGCCGGGGACGCGGCGCGTATCGAGATCGCCAACGACGATCCGCTTACGGCTGATCTTGCCGGCGTCATCGCCGTCGTCTGCGCCGGCGCAGGCGACGTTGGCGTGGCGATGTCGGCGCGGGCGAAATCGCTTGGTCTGCCGGTCAACGTCATGGACGATCTCGAGCATTCCAGCTTCATCTTCCCGGCGATCGTCGATCGCGGCGATGTCGTGGTCGCCGTTGGCACCGGCGGCACGTCGCCAGTGGTGGCGCGTCGCGTGCGCGAGAAGATCGAGGCGCTGCTGCCGGCGCGCATTGGCGAACTCGCCGAGTTCATCGGCGGCTTTCGCAAATCGATCAACGAGCGTATCGCCGAATTTCCGCTGCGCCGCCGTTTCTGGGAGCGCGTGATCGACGGTCCGATCGGCGCGTCCGTGCTCGCGGGCCGCGGGGCTGAAGCCGCCGCCGCGCTCAAGGCCATCGCCGATCCCTCCGATTTCGCACGCGCCGACAAGCCGCAAGGCTCCGTCGCGCTGGTCGGTGCCGGTCCCGGCGACCCCGATCTTCTCACCATCAAGGCGCTGCGCGCGTTGCAGGATGCGGACATCGTCTTCCATGACGAGCTGATCTCCGCTGAGATTCTCGATCGCATCCGCCGCGACACCACGCGTGTTGCGGTCGGCCGCCGTGTCGGCAAGCCCGGCATCGGCCAGGACGCCATCAACAAGCGCATGATCGAGGCCGCGCAAGCCGGCCAGCGGGTCGTGCGTCTGAAGGGCGGTGATCCCTTCGTGTTCGGCCGCGGCGGCGAGGAAGTCGAAGCGCTGCGCACGGCCGGTGTTGCCTATTCGATCGTTCCCGGCATCACCGCAGGGCTTGGCGGCGCTGCCGATTTCGAAGTGCCGCTCACTTACCGTCATGAAGCCACCCGGATCACCTTCCTCACCGCGCACAAGGCGCGTGACGCGGAGGCGGTGGACTGGTCGACGCTGACCGATACGAAGATGACCGTCGTGGTCTACATGGGCGCGACGGCTGCGCCTGCGGTTCGCGCAGGGCTGTTTGCCGCCGGCCGTTCGCCGGAGACGCCGGTCGGCGTGTTCGCGCGCGTGACGCGGCCGGATGCGCAGGGCGCGATCGGCACGCTGCGCGACCTGCCCGAGCTCGTGCGGCAGGCCAATGGTGGTCCTGCCATTCTCATCATCGGCGACGTGGTCCGGCATGCCGGTTCGCTTTGCCGTCAAACGCCAAACCAAATCATCTCTGACCTATTGGATGCAGCCGAATGACCTCCCCGCTTGAACAGAAGAAGATCAAAATCGCCGGACCCTCGGTGGTGACCGCCAACCGCACCTGGGACGGCATCGTGGTATATCGCACCGCTGCCAAGAGCTGGTCCGCGGATCTCTCGGAGGCTGCTATCGTGCGCAACTCCGACGAGGCCAAGGCGTTGCTCGCGGAATCCGTGGCCGATGACGTCGGCGCCGTGGGTGCCTATATCGCCCCGGTGCAGGTCGGCGCAGACGGCAAGATCGAACCCGGCAATCTGCGCGAACAGATCCGTCGCACCGGTGTGACCATCGGACAGCCGGCCCAGGTTTAAGGCATCGCTTATGTACGCTTACGACGAAATCGACCGCACGCTCGTCAACGAGCGCGTCTCGGAGTTCCGTGATCAAGTGAAGCGCCGCTTGTCCGGCGAGCTCACCGAGGACGAGTTCAAGATCCTGCGCCTGCAGAATGGCGTCTATCTGCAATTGCACGCCTACATGTTCCGCGTCGCGATTCCCTACGGGACGCTGGCGACGAACCAGTTGCGGGCGCTCGCCCATGTCGCGCGCAAATACGACCGCGGCTACGGCCATTTCACGACGCGGCAGAACATCCAGTTCAACTGGATCAAGCTCGCCGAGTTGCCGGACGCTCTGGAAGATCTCGCCAAGGTCGGCATCCACGCGATGCAGACCTCCGGCAACAACATGCGCAACGTCACCTCGGACCAGTGGGCCGGCGTCGCGCCGGGCGAGATCGAGGATCCGCGCATCTGGTCGGAGCTGATCCGCCAGCACACCACGCTGCATCCGGAATTCTCTTTCCTGCCGCGCAAGTTCAAGATCGCGATCACCGCGTCCGATCACGACCGTGCCGCGATCAAGATCCATGATATCGGGCTCAAGCTGATCAAGAACGAAAAGGGCGAGACCGGTTTTGAGGTGCTGGTCGGCGGCGGGCTCGGCCGTACGCCGTTCATCGCCAAGACGATCAAGCACTTCGTGCATGGCCGCGATATTCTCAGCTATATCGAGGCGATCCTGCGCGTCTACAACCAGTACGGCCGCCGCGACAACATCTACAAGGCGCGCATCAAGATCCTGGTGCACGAGCTCGGCATCGAGAAGTTCTCGCGCGAGGTCGAGGAGGAGTGGCAGCATATCCGCAACTCCTCGCTCCAGATCGACGACGAGGTGATCGAGGATATCCGCTCGCGCTTCACTTATCCGGCTTACGAGAAGCTGCCTCACATGCCGGACGAGTTGCGCCAGGCCGCGGCTGACCCCGACTTCGAGGCATGGCGTAAGAACTCGGTGGCTCCGCACAAGGTTCAGGGCTATTCCATCGTCACCATCTCGCTGAAGCCGATCGGCAAGCCTCCGGGCGATGCCACGGCCGAGCAGATGGATGCGCTGGCCGATCTCGCCGACGTCTATTCCTTCGGCGAGATCCGCGTCGGCCACGAGCAGAACCTGGCGCTGCCGCATGTCGCCAAGCGCGATCTGCCGGCGCTGTGGAAGGCGCTCGACAAGCTTGGCCTCGCGACGCCGAACGTCAATCTGATCACCGACATCATCGCCTGCCCGGGTCTCGACTATTGCTCGCTGGCGAACGCGCGCTCGATTCCGATCGCGCAGGAGCTGACGCGGCGCTTCGCCAATCACGAGCTGGCGAGCCTGATCGGCCGTCTCCACATCAACATCTCCGGCTGCATCAATGCCTGCGGCCATCACCATGTCGGTCATATCGGCATTCTCGGCGTCGAGAAGAACGGCGAGGAGGTCTATCAGATCACCATCGGCGGCCGCGCCGACGAGAACGCCGCGCTTGGCACCCTGATTGGTCCCGGCGTCAAGTTCGACGAAGTCGCCGACGTCATCGAGGACGTCGTGGAAGCCTATCTCGCGTTGCGCGAGCGGCCCGAAGAGCTGTTCATGGACACCGTGAAGCGCCTCGGCGTGGAACCCTTCAAGGAGCGCGTCTATGCCACTCGTTAACGGCGGAAAAATCGTCGACGACAGCTTCGTCAAGCTTGCCGTCGACACGCCGCTGCCCGAGAGCGGCGACATCCTGGTGCCGGCCGAGCGTTTCATCGGCGAGGCCGACGCGCTGCTCAAGCGTGCCGACAAGGTCGGCGTGATCTGGCCGAACAACCGCGACATCGACGAGCTCGTGCCGTATCTCGGCAAGGTCGCCGCCGTGGCGCTGGTGTTCCCGACCTTCCGGGACGGGCGCGCCTACAGCCAGGCGCGGCTGCTGCGCGAGCGTCACAATTATCGCGGCGAAGTGCGCGCGACCGGCCAGGTCCTGCGCGATCAGTTCGTGTTTATGCTGCGCGCCGGCTTCGATTCCTTCGAGGTCAAGAAGCAGGCCGACGCGGAAGCCTTCATGCAGACCGCAAAGCGCTATTCGGTGTTCTATCAGCCGACCGGCGATGGCCGCATCACGGCTTTGCATCGACGCATGCAGCTGCGTCATTCGGAGGGTGTTGGTACGTGAACGCCATCGCGCCCCGGGTCTCCTCGACGTCTGCATCCGTGCTGCCTTCGGCGGAGGAGCTCGATCGCGCCTTGCGCGACGCGTCTCCCGCGGAGGTCATCTCGGTCGCGCTGAAGGCGGTTGGCCGCGAAAAGCTCGCGCTGGTGTCGTCCTTCGGGACGGAATCGGCCACCCTGCTCAAGGTCATGGCGGACGTCGATCCGGCGATCCCCGTGATCTTCCTCGACACCGGCTGGCTGTTCGAAGAAACGCTGGCCTATCGCGACACCTTGATTTCAACGCTTGGCTTGAAAGACGTCCGCTCGATCAAGCCGGCCGAGGAGACGCTGTCGCGCGACGATCCGGATCGCGACCTCTGGTTCTCCGATCCCGACGCCTGCTGCCGTATCCGCAAAGTCGAGCCGCTCGCGCGTGCGCTCAAGCCGTTCTCGGCCTGGCTCAACGGCCGCAAACGTTTCCAGGGCAATACGCGCGCCGACATTCCTGTCGTCGAGGACGATGGCGTGCGGTTGAAGTTCAACCCGTTTGCCAATGTCTCGCGTGAGGAGCTCGAAGCGATCTTCGTCCGCGCTAAATTGCCGCGTCATCCGCTTGCTGCATCGGGTTTTCGTTCGGTCGGGTGTATGCCTTGCACGAGCAGAACGGCCGAGGGCGAGGATGAGCGCGCCGGTCGCTGGCGCGGCCGCGCCAAGACAGAATGCGGCATCCACACGACGAAGACTTCGTAGCACGGTCGCGCTGCGGGTTTGCGAACAAGAGAATCCGGTTCCGTTGACTTGAGAGTGTTTCGCCACGAGTTTCGCCTGCATACCTTCGGCGATATTGGCGTCGTCGAAATGAATGGAGATGGACATGATGCGCCGTATCGTTCCGCTCGCTGCAGGGCTTCTCGCGTCGGGACTCGTGGCAAGCGCGGCTCTCGCTGCTGATATCAATCTGTTGAACGTGTCGTACGATCCGACGCGCGAGCTTTATGTCGACTTCAACAAGGCGTTCGCGACCGCCTATCAGAAGGAAACCGGCAAGAGCGTGGAGATCAAGCAGTCGCATAACGGCTCGGGCGCGTCCTCGCGGAGCGTCATCGATGGCCTGCCGGCGGATGTCGTGACCCTCGCGCTCGCGTACGACATCGACGCGATTGCGGCCAAGGGATTGACTGCCGCGGATTGGCAGAAGCGGCTCCCGCAGAATTCCTCGCCCTACACTTCGACCATCGTGTTCCTGGTGCGCAAGGGCAATCCGAAGGGCATCAAGGACTGGGATGACCTGATCAAGCCGGGCGTCGCCGTCATCACGCCGAACCCGAAGACGTCTGGAGGCGCGCGCTGGAATTATCTCGCGGCCTGGGGTTACGCCGAGAAGAAGTTCGGTTCGGCCGACAAGGCCAAGGATTTCATCGCCAAGCTTTACCAGCAAGTGCCGGTGCTCGACACCGGCGCACGTGGTTCGACCGTTACTTTCGTCGAGCGTGGCGTCGGCGACGTGCTGCTCGCGTGGGAGAACGAAGCTTACCTCGCCCTGAAGGAATTCGGCCCGGAGAAGTTCGAGATCGTCGCGCCGCGCCAATCCATCCTGGCAGAGCCGCCGGTCGCGGTGGTCGACAAGGTCGTCGAGAAGAAGGGGACCCGCAGCGTTGCCGAGGCCTATCTCCAGTTCTGGTATACGAAGGAGGGTCAGGAGATCGCCGCGCGAAACTTCTATCGTCCGCGCGACGCAGAGATCGCCAAAAAGTATGAAAATTCCTTCGCCAAGGTCGAACTATTCACCATCGACGACGTTTTTGGTGGTTGGACCAAGGCGCAGAAAGAGCATTTCGCCGACGGCGGCGTCTTTGATCAGATCTACAAGAACTGATCAGGCGCTGTCGAAGGGGTTTTCGCAGGGGGCCTGGTGAGCGCAATCGCTTTACGACGCCGGACATTGCCGGGCTTCGGTCTCACGATGGGACTGACGCTGACCTGGCTGTCCGTCATCATCCTGATTCCGCTCGCCGGGCTGTTCCTGAAGTCGCTCGAGCTGAGCCCCGAGCAGTTCTGGGCCATCCTCTCCAGCCGGAGAACCTTGAATGCCTTGCGGGTGTCGTTCGGCCTTGCCTTCGCAGCGGCCTGCGTCAATCTCGTGATGGGCAGCATCATCGTCTGGGCGCTGGTGCGTTATCGTTTTCCCGGCCGGCGAATCTTCGATGCCATCGTCGACGTGCCGTTCGCATTGCCGACGGCCGTCGCCGGCGTCGCGCTGAGTTCGCTGTTTGCCGAGAAAGGCTGGCTCGGCGCGCCGCTTGCTGCGCTCGGCATCAAGGTGGCGTTCACGCCCGTCGGCATTTTCGTCGCCATGATCTTCATCGGCATCCCCTTCGTGGTGCGCACGGTGCAGCCGGTGCTGCAGGATCTTGACCCCGAGATCGAGGAGGCCGCGGGCAGTCTTGGCGCCAGCCGCTGGCAGACCATCGTCCGCGTGATCCTGCCGTCGCTGGCGCCGGCGCTGCTCACTGGGCTTGCGCTCGCCTTCGCCCGCGCGGTCGGCGAATACGGCTCCATCATATTCATCGCGGGCAACCTGCCGAACGTCTCCGAGATCGCGCCGCTCTTGATCGTGATCCGCCTCTCTGAATTCCGCTACGCCGATGCGACCGCCATCGCGGTGGTCATGCTCGTCGTCTCCTTCGTTATCATCTTCGCGGTGAACCGGTTGCAGCGCTGGGCGCAGGACCGGATTCCGATGCACTAGGGCGGAATGCGATGACGATGCAGATCGCCGATAACGTTTCGCTGTCCTCGCCCGACGCGAAGTCACGCGCGCATGCGGCCGCCGCGCGCAACAATCTCCGCACCGAGCCCAGGGCGGTGCGCCTCGTCATCATCACGCTGGCGATCGCGTTCCTCTCCGTCTTTGTGGTGCTGCCGCTGGTCGTGGTGTTCGCGCAAGCCCTCTCCAAGGGCATTCTGGCTTATTTCGCCGCACTGGCCGAGCCGGAGGCGCTGGCGGCGATCAAGCTGACGCTGGTCGTCGCCGCGATCTCGGTCAGCCTCAATCTGGTCTTCGGCCTGGTCGCCGCCTGGGCGGTTGCAAAGTTCGAATTTCCCGGCAAGACCTTCCTGATCACGCTGATCGATCTGCCGTTCTCGGTCAGCCCTGTCATCTCGGGCCTTGTTTTCGTCCTGCTGTTCGGCGCGCAGGGCTATTTCGGCGGTTGGCTCAGGGATCACGACATTCAGATCCTGTTCGCGGTGCCCGGCATTGCGCTCGCGACCACCTTCGTGACGTTCCCCTTCGTGGCGCGCGCGCTGATCCCCTTGATGCAGGAACAGGGCACGCAGGAGGAAGAAGCCGCGACCTCGCTCGGCGCGTCCGGCTTGCAGACCTTCTTCCGCGTCACGCTGCCCAACATCAAATGGGGCGTGCTCTACGGCGTCCTGCTCTGCAATGCGCGCGCGATGGGCGAGTTTGGTGCAGTGTCGGTGGTGTCGGGCCACATCCGCGGCGAGACCAACACCATGCCGCTGCTGGTCGAGATCCTCTACAACGAATACCAGTTCGTCGCGGCGTTCGCGATTGCCTCGCTGCTCGCAATGCTGGCGCTGATCACGCTGATCGCGAAGACCATTCTCGAACGTCATCTCGACGAAGGACAGGACGTCAATGACCATTGAAGTCAAAAATCTCGTCAAGAAGTTCGGCAGCTTCAAGGCGCTGGACGGTGTCGATCTCAAGGTCGACGATGGCGAACTACTGGCACTGCTCGGTCCCTCCGGCTCCGGCAAGACCACCTTGCTGCGCATCATCGCCGGGCTCGACTGGCCCGACTCTGGCGAGGTGTCCTTCAACGGCGAGGATGCGCTGGCACAGGGCGCGCGCGAGCGCCATGTCGGCTTCGTATTCCAGCACTACGCGTTGTTCCGCCACATGAGCGTGTTCGAGAACGTCGCCTTTGGACTTCGCGTGCAGCCGCGCGCGGTCCGCAAGGACGAAGCGACGATCCGCGCCCGGGTCAAGGAGCTGCTCGATCTCGTTCAGCTCGACTGGCTCGCCGACCGCTACCCGAGCCAGCTCTCCGGCGGCCAGCGCCAGCGCATCGCGCTGGCGCGTGCGCTTGCGATCGAGCCACGCATCCTCCTGCTCGACGAGCCGTTCGGTGCGCTCGATGCGAAAGTGCGGAAAGAGCTGCGCAAATGGCTGCGCTCGCTGCATCACGAGATCAACGTGACCTCGATCTTCGTCACCCATGACCAGGAGGAGGCGCTGGAAGTCGCCAATCGGGTCGTCGTCATGGACAAGGGCAGGATCGAGCAGATCGGCTCGCCCGATGATGTCTACGAGACGCCGGCGACCGCTTTCGTCCACGGCTTCATCGGCGAATCCATCGAGCTGCCGGTCCACGTCGAGGGCGATGTCGTCAGGCTCGGCGACCGGCCGCTTGCGCTCAAGGCAGAGGGCTTGGCGTCTGGCGCGTCAAAACTGTTCGTGCGGCGACACGACATGCTGGTGGGCCCGCCGGGCTCCGGCGCCTTCGAGGGCGCCGTGCAGCACGTCCGCAATTTCGGCCCGGTGCAGCGGGCCGAGGTGGCATTGTCAGGCGGCCAGACCATCGAGATCGACGCGCCGCGTGACCGGGAACTGCGTGCTGGCGATACCGTCGGCCTCGCGCCCCGCCGCTTCCGCATATTTGCGGGCTAGGCACCGTCATTCCGGGGCGCGCGCCAGCGCGAACCCGGAATCCCGAGATTGTAGCGTGAGATTCCGGGTTCGATGCTTCGCATCGCGCCGGAATGCCAGCTACGATTTTCCTCAAAATTCACCTTTCAGCCACGGTTGGTATGCAACAACGGCCCCTCATTTGGGGGCCCCTGAACATGCGCGCTGCGGCCGCGATCCTTCTCACTTTGCTTCTCGCCGGCTGCGCCGGCAACGAAGCGCCGGTCCAGCAGCCGTCGATGTATGCCGATATGTCGGTCCCGGGCGCCAAGCTCGATGCGCCAGCCGCCGCGATCATGATCTCGCAGTACCGCCAGAACAACGGCCTCGGCGCCGTCGAGATCGACCCTGAACTGATGCGGCTCGCCGAATCCCAGTCCAATGCCATGGCCGCCGCCAACAAGATGGACCATGACGTCCGCGCCCCCCTGGGCAAGCGGCTCAGTGCCGGCGGCTATCCCGCGACCGTGGCGGTCGAGAACATCTCGGCCGGCTATCACACGCTGGCGGAAGCGTTTTCCGGCTGGCGCGACTCGCCTCCGCACCGCGCCAACATGCTCAAGAGCGGTGTCACAAAATTGGGCATCGCGGCGAGCTATGCTCCTGGCACCAAGTACAAGGTGTTCTGGACCATGATCCTGGCCTCGACGGAGTCCCGATAAGCCAGTCTTGATCCGGGGACGCATTGACGCCGCGGTGAACTGTCGCCACGGTGGCCCCTCTTTTGCTACTGTTCCCCGCATGACCGATCATAGCCCGGAAATCGCCAATATCCCTGCGAATGCGCAACGCGTCCTGGTCCTGCAGGGCGGTGGTGCGCTCGGCTCCTATCAGGCCGGCGCGTTTCAGGCGCTGTGCGGCTACGGCTTTGAGCCCGAATGGGTCGCCGGCATCTCGATCGGCGCAGTCAACGCCGCCATCATCGCCGGTAACGAGGGCCACACCCGCGTCAAGCGGCTGAAAGAGTTCTGGGAGATGGTCTCCGCGCCGGTGCCGTGGAAGCCCATCGGCAAGAGCGATCACAGCCGCGAGCTCTTCAACTCCACCAGCGCGGCGCTGATCGCGACCTTCGGCGTCCCTGGCTTCTTCGTCCCGCGCGTGCCGCCCGCGCCGATGTGGCCGCCGGGCCATCCCGAGGCCGAAAGCTATTACGACACTTCTCCGCTGAAGAAAACGCTGGAGCGGCTGGTCGATTTCGACCGCATCAACGATCTCAAGACGCGCTTCTCCGTCGGTGCGGTCGGCGTTACCTCGGGCAATTTCAAATATTTCGACAATTACGAGTTCAAGAAGCTCGGCAAGAAAATCGGCCCCGAGCACATCATGGCATCGGGCGCGCTGCCGCCGGGCTTTCCGTCCGTCATCATCGATGGCGAGCATTATTGGGACGGCGGCATCGCCTCCAACACGCCGCTTGACTATGTGCTCGATGCCGAAGTCGATCGCGACATGCTGATCTTCCAGGTCGATTTGTTTTCCGCCCGCGGCGATTTGCCAAATTCGCTGCTCGAGGCCACCGAGCGCGAGAAGGACATCCGCTTCTCTAGCCGCACGCGAATGAACACCGACAAGAACAAGCAGATCCACAACGCCCGCCGGGCGGTGCGGGACCTGATTGCCAAATTGCCCGATTATCTCAAGAATGACCCTTCCGTCGAATTCCTTGCCAAGGCATCTCGTGAGAGCACGGTCACCGTGGTGCACCTGATCTACCGCAGCAAGAACTACGAATCCTCGTCCAAGGACTACGATTTCTCGCATGTCGCCATGGTCGAGCATTGGGAAGCCGGCGTGCGCGACGTGCACCTGTCGATGCGCCACAAGGATTGGCTGGAGAAGCCGCAGTCCGGCGAGACCATGGTGACCTACGATCTCACCGGGGACGTCACCGCGCCCCGGCCAAAAAGGAGCGAATAACATGGGTACTCTGTCAGGCAAGAACGCCGTCGTAACAGGCTCGACCAGCGGCATCGGGCTCGCCTACGCGCGTGCCTTCGCCGGCGCCGGCGCCAACGTCGTCATCAACGGCTTCGGCTCTCCCGAAGACATCGAGAAGGAGCGCGCAAAGATCGAGTCCGATTTCGGCGTGAAGGCGATCTATTCGCCCGCCGACATGACCAAGCCGGCCGAGATCGCCGGCATGATCGCGCTCGGCGAGAAGACCTTCGGTTCGGTCGACATCCTCGTCAACAATGCCGGCATCCAGTTTGTCTCGCCGATCGAGGAATTCCCGGTCGAGAAGTGGGACCAGATCATCGCGATCAACCTGTCCTCGGCCTTCCACGGCATCCGCGCCGCGGTACCCGGCATGAAGAAGAAGGGCTGGGGCCGCATCATCAACACGGCCTCGGCGCATTCGCTGGTCGCCTCGCCCTTCAAATCGGCTTACGTGTCGGCCAAGCACGGCATCGCCGGCCTGACCAAGACCGTGGCGCTGGAGGTTGCGACCCACAAGATCACCTGCAACTGCATCAGCCCCGGCTATGTTTGGACGCCGCTGGTCGAGAAGCAGATCCCCGATACCATGAAGGCCCGCAACCTCACGCGCGAGCAGGTCATCAACGACGTGCTGCTCGACGCCCAGCCGACCAAGGAGTTCGTGACGTCCGAGCAGGTCGCGGCCCTCGCGCTGTTCCTGTGCAGCGACGATGCCGCGCAGATCACCGGCACGAATCTCTCGATCGACGGCGGCTGGACCGCGGAGTAATCCTCGGTGCCGTAGGGTGGGCAAAGGCGCAAGAGCGCCGTGCCCACGATCTGTCTCCAATCGAAAAATGTGGTGGGCACGCTTCGCTTTGCCCACCCTACGAATTGTAGCTTTGTGCTACGATCTGAGATCGCTTTTCCCGAACGCCAGCACGTGCAACCCCAGGCGCTGCCGCACGATCCAGAACAGCAGCACCGTTTCGAAGGTGAGCGAGATCGAGGTCGCGGCGGCGGCGCCGTGGCCGCCGAAGCGCGGCACCAGCGCGATGCAGAGCACGACGTTCATGACGAAGGCGAGCGCATAGGCCAGCGCGCAGATCTTCTGTTCGCCGAGCATGTTGAGCAGCCGCTCGACCGGCCCGATCGCGGCACGCACCACGAGGCCAATGGCGGCGACGAACATGATGTCGTAGCCGACGACGAATTGCGGTCCGAACAGCCACAGCAGCGGCTTGCCGAGCGCGAGCAGCACGATGGTCGCAGCGAGAGACGGCCAGAACGTCCAGGCGATGGCGTGCGCGACATAGGCCGACAGCCGCGCCTTGTCGCCGCTGGCATTGTATTCGGCAAAGCGATGCGCCGTCGTCGCCGACATCGCGTAGTGGATGAACGACACCAGCGCCAGCGTCTTCACGACGGCGAAATAAACGCCGACCTCGTCGGAGGGACGGAATTGCTGCAGCACCAGCACGTCGGTGTAGGACAAGAGCAGGTAGAAGCTTTCGACCAGCAGGATGGGCAGCGACACCGCGAGCCAGCCGCCGAAATCGTAAGCCTTGGGGCCTTGCGCGATATGATTGGCGAGCTTGCGGTTCAGCACCACCATCTGCCCGGTCATGGCGATCCACACCGCAGCTGCGCTCGCCACCATCGCCGCGACCGCGCCGAGATGGTAGCCCAGCAGGAAGGCTGCAGCCGTGATGCCGATGATCAGCGCCTGGCGAATGATGAATTGCGGCATCAGGCCGAGCTGCATCCAGTCGTGCGAGCGGGCAATGCCGTCCTGGGTGTTGGCGACGACGAAGGCTGGCAGCGTCATGCAGCCGATATAGAGCGGCAGCTGTTCGGCCGGGTCGATCCACGGTGACAGCAGTTTGACGATGCCGGCGAGAGCCAGCGACACCAGCGCGGAGACGGCAAAGGTGAGCCAGCGGCTGCCGGAAAGAAAACCGCGCAGCAAGGCGTGGTTACCGTTGGTACGATATTCCGGAATGATCTTCTGCGCGGAGGACGAGATGCCGAAGTCCATCATGCTGCCGAGCAGCAGCACCCAGGTCCAGACATAGACATAGATGCCGTAGTCGGACGTGCCCATCCAGCGCGCCAACAGCACCTGCGAAAAATAGGCGAGGCCCGCGCTGATGACGCGGATGATGAAGATGGTGCCGGCGAGCCGCCGTGTCAGCGATGCTTCGCTCGAGCCGCCGGTCAGCCTGGCGCGCAGCCGCGCAATCAGCCCGGCCGATCCGGTCGTTGCGGGTTCTGCATCCATCACGGCCAAATCGAGATCCCCAGGCGCCCCGCATGTTGCGGCGTGTCCGGGATAGCAACCATTCGTTAAGATTCGGTTGGGTGGGGGACGACAGCTGAGCGTGGAGCGCCAGCTCTCGGCTCACTCGAGATTCGTATTGAACTCGTACGATTTCTCCGGCCCGACCAGTGTGAATTTCAGCGCAGCACCATCCGGCTTGGCGCCCGGCGGCAATCCGTCGAGCTCGAACGAGAAACGCTTGACCCCGGGCGGGCTGTGTTCGACCGCATCGGGAATCGGCAACGACCACTCCGGCGTCGGCCCTTCCACGAACAGATTGACCTTGCTGTTCTCGGGCGCAACGACATCGACCACCACGTTCTTGGGCCCATCGCGCTTGACGTCCCGGATGGTCAGCGCATTGGGGTCGCCGACATTGGCGGGCTTCGGCACGGTGTCGAGGGCCGCGCGCAAATTGCCGTCTTCGGTAGAGGCCACGTTGTTGAAGCCGAGCTCGAGATTGGCCTCGACGGGAATGCAGAGCTTTTCGCAGACCGCGTAGTTGATCTCGGCGCGCAGCGTCACCGGCTTGTCGGCGGCCTTGGCGACGATACGCAAGGGCAGCACGATCTGGTCGTGATAGCCGATCGAATGGCCGCCGGCGCCGTCGTCGAATTTCTGCGGCGCCGGCCACATCACGGTCACCGCTTCGACATTGTCCGACTTGGAGAAGTCGAACCGCGGCGGAACGCCGGAATCACCCGGCGTGCGCCAATAGGTCTTCCAGCCGGGCTGGAGCTGGACGGCGATACCGCCGAGTAGCACCGCACCGCTGCGCGATCCCGCCAGCAGGCGCACCGCGGAATGTCCGTCGCGCTGCCACGGCGAGGCATCGTCGGCATGAACGACCGTCGCCAACGACGACGCAAGCAGGGTTGTCGCGACGCCAATCGCCGCATGCAGGGGAACTCTTGTCAGCATGACACGTCTTTAACAGGGTCTCCCCGGGGCAAACCATTGAATTGCTTGTGATGGGTGCACTCGAATCAGATCTCTGCAAGCCTTGATTTGACAGCCGCGCGGCCCGACATCAGGATAGGAATGGAAACCGGAGTGCTTCACCGATGGCTCCCACAGGCAAGAGAACGGGCGAAAGCACCCGCAGAGCGGGCCCTGCGCTCCCCAATTCGGCCGGCTATCTCGACGGCCGGCTCCTGATAGCCATGCCGGTGATGGGCGATGAACGCTTCGAGCGCTCGGTGATCTATCTCTGCGCGCATTCGGCCGAGGGCGCGATGGGCATCATCGTCAACCACCCGGCCGGCAGCATCGATTTTCCGGAGCTGCTGGAGCAGCTCGGCATCGTCAAAAAGGGCGAGCACATCAAGCTGCCCGAGAATGCCGAAAGCATGAAGGTGCTGCGCGGCGGTCCGGTCGACACCGGGCGCGGTTTCGTGCTGCATTCCAGCGATTTCTACATCGAGAACGCGACGTTGCGGATCGACGACGGTGTCTGCCTCACCGCCACCGTCGACATCCTGCGCGCGATCGCGAACGGTTCCGGTCCCAAACACGCCATTCTCGCGCTTGGTTATGCCGGATGGGCCCCGGGCCAGCTCGAGACCGAGATTCAGAGCAATGGCTGGCTGCATTGCGACGCGGATGCCGATCTGATCTTCGGCGACGACGTCGACGAGAAATACGGCCGCGCGCTGCGCAAGATCGGCATCGATCCCGGCATGCTGTCGAACGAGGCCGGGCACGCGTAGCTGGTGCTGTCGCGCGTCACTCACCGCCGTCGTCCCGGATCGGCGCGCGCCTAAGGGCGCTTGTCCGGGACGACGGTAGTGTGAGCAGGACCTACTCGGCCGCCTGCTGCTGCACCGTCGGCTCGGTCCCCGCCACCGTCGCTCTTCGCATATCGCGGGGCTGGGACTGGTCGTAGCGGCGGACGCGGTGCATGGTCTGGCGGTTGTCCCACATCACGAGATCATGCAGCTTCCATTTGTGGACGTAGACGAACTCGGCCTGGGTCGCGTGCTCGTTCAGGTCCCGCAGCAAGAGCCGTCCTTCCGGCATGCTCATACCGACGATCTTGCCGGCATGCGATGACAGGTACAGCGACTTGCGACGATGCACGGGATGGGTGCGCACCAGCCGCTGCAGCACCGGCTTGAACATCTGCTTTTCTTCGTCGGTATATTCTGTGAAGCCGAGCGATCCCCGCGAATACATCAGCGAGTGCTCGCAGACGAGGTCCTCGATTTCCGCCTTGGTCTCGTCGTCGAGCGTATCATAGGCCGCGCGCATGTCGGCAAACTCGGTGTTGCCGCCCTTCGGGTTCACCACGCGGGCCGACAGCAGCGAGAATTTTGCCGGGATCGGCCGGAACGAGCTGTCGGAGTGCCAGAGGCAGTTGCCGAGGTTGAACAGATGAGTGCGGCTGTCCTTGGCGAGCGGCTTGCCGTCCTTGCCGAGATTGGAGACGTCGTTGAGGCCGGACTGCAGCCGGTAATCCTTTTCCTTGGTGACCGTGCCGCCGCGCGCGTCCTCGCGCTGACCGAAATTCAGCGCAAAGGCCATCTGCTGCTCGTCGGTGATGTCCTGATCATGGAAGACGAGCACCGCATATTTGTCCATCGCGGACTCGATGTCGCGGGCCTGATCCGGCGTGAGAGGCGTTCGCAGGTCGAGGCCGGAGACCTCGCCGACAAAATGCTTCTGAAGCTGCCGGATGGCGATCGTCATGGCATTCTCTCCCGCGGATTGCGAGCGGTTGGTCCCGCTCTGTCGATGAAAAAGCTACTCCCGCATGGATGGTTGTCAACGCTTCGCCTGCATGGCTCTTACGCGTTCCGCGCCATCAGCCCGCCATCGACCGGGATCACCGCGCCGGTGAGGAAGGATGCCGCCGGCAAGCACAGGCTCAGCGTCATATGCGCGACCTCTTCAGGGTCGCCGTAGCGGCCGAGTGCAGTGCGGCGCTTGGCGTAGATGGTCTTGTGCTCCTCCGAGATGCGCTCGGTGATGGCGGTGCGGATCGGGCCCGGGCAGATGCAGTTGACGGTGATGCCCTCGCGGCCGAGCTCGACGGCGAGCGAACGCGTCAGGCTCGCGACGCCGCCCTTCGCGGCGGAGTACGGGCTGTGCAACGCGGTGGCACCGAGCGCCTCGGTGGAGGCAATGTTGACGATGCGCGGGCTCCTCGACTTGCGCAAGTGCGGCAGCGCGGCGCGGATGATGCGCGGATGCGCCGTCAGCATCACGGCGATGCCCCGGGCCCAGGCGTCCTCGTAGGCCTCATCGTCGATCGCAACCCGCACGGAGATGCCGGCATTGTTGACGACCACGTCGAGCCCGCCGAATTGTACCGCGACATCATTGACCGCCCGCTTGATTTCACCGCCATCGGCGACGTCGAGCTGCCATGCCTTCGCTGCGCCGCCGTTCGCCACAATCTCTTTCGCGACTGCCTGCGCGCCTTGCCCGTCATGGTCCGTGACCGCGACGCTGGCGCCCTCGGCTGCGAACACGCGCGCGGTGGCGCGCCCCATGCCGCTTGCCGCGCCGGTGATGAGAACGGTGAGGCCCTTCACGGAGCGGCTGAGCTCTTTGAATTCGGGCATGGCGTTTCCTCGTGTCTCTTGTTTCTTGTGATGAGATGGACAAGGCTGGCATCGATCTGCAGACAGGTCAAACAAGCAAAACAAAAGGGGAGGCCGCGATGGCGAACGAGCTCGATTTCTCTAGCAGGCAGGTGCTGGTCGTCGGTGGTTCCAGCGGTATCGGCAACGGCATCGCGCAAGCCTTTCGCACGAGAGGCGCTAGCGTTGCGGTGTGCGGCACGCGCGCCCGTGCAGCGGACTACCAGGCGGAGGAGGGCTCCGATCTCACGGGTCTGGCCTACGCGCAGCTCGACGTCAGCAAGACGAGCGCCATCGAAACATTCAAGCCGTCGTTCGAGAAGCTCGACATCCTGGTGCTCGCGCAAGGCGCGGTGATCTATCGACGCGGCGAGTTCGAGATGACCGGCTTTCGCAAGGTGGTCGAAGTCAATCTGATGAGCCTGATGGCGTGCGCGACGCGATTTCATTCCATGTTGCGGGATTCCAGGGGCGCGTTGATCGTGGTGTCCTCGACCGCGGCCTATCATTCCACCATGGGCAATCCCGCCTACAACGCCTCGAAGACCGGTGCGGTCGGATTGACCCGGACGCTGGGCGAGGCCTGGGCGGAAGATGGCATCCGCGTCAACGGCATCGCGCCCGGCCTCGTCGACACCAAGATGACGAAGGTGACGACCGACAATCCCAAGCGGCTCGAAGGCGCGCTCGCGCGCATTCCGCTGCGGCGATTGGGCACGCCGGCCGACATGGCGGGCGCCGCTCTGTTCCTGGCCTCGCCGCTGTCGTCGTACATCATTGGACAGACACTCGTCGTCGATGGTGGGCTTATTCTTTGAGACGGGCATCCGAACCGAGGGAACTGTGCCCCTCCTGATCGGTTACTTGGGCAGACCCCCGAGGAGGAGCATCATGGATACGGATCGGATTGTCGGATCGGCCAAGGAATTCGCCGGGCGCGCGGAAGGCGCGGTTGGAGACATCGCAGGTGATGCCAAGACGCAGGCGTCGGGCAAGGCGCGGGAAGCCGCAGGCACCGTGCAGAATTTGTACGGCCAAGCCAAGGATGCCGTGCGTGACGCCGCGGACACGGCGACGAGCTACGCCAAGGACGCGTATGACAAGCCGGCCGAAACCCTGCGCGACGGTTCGCAGGCGATTGCCCAGAAGGTGCAGGACAATCCGCTTGGCGCGCTGCTGGTTGCCGGCGGCATCGGTTTCGCGCTCGCGCTCCTGATGTCGCGCCCCGTCCGTCGCCCGCCGCCGCGCTGGCGCTACTACGGCTAACCGGTCATTCCGGGCCGCGCGAAGCGCGAGCCCGGAATCCATCGTGCGACTATCAATGCTGTTGAATGGATTTCCGGGTTCGCGCCAAGCGGCGCGCCCGGAATGACAACAACTACCGAACCACTTCAGCCGAACGCCCGACATTGCCAGGCGGTCGCGGGATCGCGGGATTGGGATTCGGGTTGCGTGGCCCGGGCGCGAGTTGACGCGGCGCCGGCTGCGGCGCGCCGAAGCCGAAGAAGTCTCGCATGGACGGTGTGGCCTGCGCCGGCTGCTGCGGTGGCGCGGGCTTCTTCGGCGCCAGCTTCGGCGGCGCGATCGCGGCGGCTACGCCCGGCGTGCCCGGTGCAGCGGCACCACCACCGTCAGGCGTCGTCGCCGCAACCGGCGTATCGCCCTTGGCCTGTTCGCGGCCGACTTCGCGGCGCGGCCAGGAATAATCATCGGCACGGCCCGCGGGCGCGGCGAGTGGCTCACCCTTCACCAACGTCCTTGCTGCCAGCGCATCGACGGCCGCCGGGCGCGTGCCCGGTCCACCCAGCAATTGATCGGTCGAGATCGAGGCCGCGACCAGCGGCACGATCGGGCCAGCCAGCGGCCGCGGCGCCGGCTTGCCGGGCTCGGCGCTGGTATCCGGCGTCGCCGGCTCGCTCGGCAGCGCGATCGGACCGGAGCGTCCCGCCAACAGGCGCGTGATCTCGCGCTCGACATAATGGGCGAGCTTGCGCGCGCCGGGCTTGGTGAAATAGACGCCGTCGCCGCTGCGCAGCTGGCGGATCTGGCCTTCGAAGTCAGGGCCCTTCTGCAGGAAGCGGCCAGCTTCGTCGACAAAGCCGTCCCAGACATCGACATAGGTGATGCCGGCCTTGGCCGCGCCTTCGCGATAGAGCGAATCCAGGAACAGCATGTCCGCGGTGCCCTTCTGTCCGCGGATTGCGGGCAGCCCGACCCAGAGCACGGGCACGCCTTTGGCTTTGAGGATGCCGGCGAGCTCCTCAATCTTCTTGCCGTAGAGCTCGACCCAGCGGTCGTCGCGGAATTCGTAGAGGCCGTTCGGGTTGCGTGCGGTCTTCTCAGGTGCGGCGGCCGGTGTATCGGCGTTGTCGGCGTCGTCCTGCGGCAGGTCGGTATCGACGGGCTTGTCGTCCGGCTTGGCAGCCGTGTCGGGCTTGGCGTCACCCTTGCCTTGCGGCTTGGCGCGCGCGCCCTTGTCGTTCTTCTTGTCTTTGTCCTTATCCTTGTCTGCCGGCTTCTCGGTGACCGGCTCGCGGATCGCGATGCGGTCGTTGAGGCCGAGCATGACGACGATGACGTCGGGCTTCTCGGTCTCCAGAATACCCTTCGCGGCCGCGGCCCAATCGGAAGGCTCTCCCTTCGGCTGGTACTTGATCAGGCCGGACGTCGTCTTGTGCTTGCGGATCACGCCCATGTCGGGCTGCTCGGTGTAGGCGTCCTCGAGGCCATAGGCGAGCCAGTCGGCCATGGCGTCGCCGATCACCAGCACATTCTTGTCGGGTATGGTGTCGCGCTTGGCTGGCGCCGGCGCGCGCGAAAAATCCTGGCGTGGGGCCTGCGGCTGCTGTTGCTGGAATGGCGCGAAGAAATCGCCGCCGAACCAGCCTCCGCCTCCGCCCTGCCGTGGCGGAGCCTGGCGCTGCGGCGGGCCGCCGAAACCGGGGAAGTTGAAGAACCCCTGCGCCGAGGCGGACCCGGCGACAAAGACCAGGATCGCGAGCGCCGTCCCCAGCGCGATCAGCGGGCCGGTCTCGGTCAGCGCCTTGAACAAGGATTTTGGCTTCGACATGCGATCTCGGGCGCGCAACGGGGTCTGGAGTTGGCTCGGTATAATAACGGAATCGGGCGCCAAACGGGCAATTTCTCTTGCAGATTCTTCGGCCATGCACCGCCGATCGGCCGGAATCCGGCTTCAGGGTTAGTTTCGGGCCGTTTTTACCGCCCGCGCAGCCGGTCCAGCACGTCGGAGGTGGCAAATCCGTCCGCTGGCAGCCCGCTCGAGGCCTGGAAGCTGCGCAGCGCGTCCCGGGTCTGGCCGCCGAATTGGCCGTCCGGGGTCCCCTTGTAGAAGCCGCGCTGGGCCAGAAGCTGCTGGAGCTCGAGCCGCTCGCTCCGCGACAATTCGCGCTCCTGCCGTGGCCAGGGCTGCACGAAGGGCTGCCCCCCGCGCAGCCGGTCGGCGAAATGGCCGATCGCCAGGGCATAGGCCTCGGCCGGGTTATATTTCATGATGACCCGGAAGTTCTGCAGCATCAGGAAGCCTGGTCCCTGCGCGCCGGCCGGCGCGAGCAGATAGGCTTTTTCCGCCGGATGCGGGAAGGGCTGGCCCGTCGCCCGCTTCAGCCCGAGCTTCTCCCACTGCGCGATCGTCATCATCTTGGCGCGGTCGGCCAGCATGTAGTTGAAGCCCTGCGGCACCACGACCTCAAAGCCCCAGGTCTGGCCACTCTGCCAGCCGTCCTTTTTCAGATTGTTGGCGGTGGAGGCGATCAGGTCGGTGGGATTGTCGACGACGTCCCGCCTGCCGTCGCCATCGCCGTCCACGGCAAAACGCTTGAACGCGGTCGGCATGAACTGCGTCGGCCCGAACGCGCCGGCCCAGGAGCCGCGCATCTGCTCCGGCCTGAGATCGCCGCGGTTGAGGATCTCCAGCGCGGAGAGGAACTCATCCCTGAAATAGGCCTGGCGGCGGCCGATGCAGGCGAGCGTCGCGGTCGATTGCAGCACGCTGCGGTCGCCCATCTGGGTCGAATAGTTGGACTCGATGCCCCAGATCGCGGCGACGATGTAGCGATCGACGCCATAGGCTTTTTCGGTCGCGTCGAACTGCGCCTTGTAGGTGGCGAGGACTTCCTTGCCCTTGGCAAGACGGTTGTCGTTCACGAGGATGTCGAGATAGTCCCAGATCGATTTGGTGAATTCGGGCTGCGAATCCATCAGATCCATGATGCGCAGATCGGGCGTGAGGCCCGCGGTGAAGCGCTGAAAATTGTCCTGCGAGATGCCGCGCCGTGCGGCATCAGGCCACATGCCAGCTACGCAATTCTCGAAATTGCCGGCCGCCTCGCGGATCGCAGCCGCCGTCATCAGCGGATGGCCGGAAGCGCCATCCTCGCCCGACCACGGTTGGGCGCCGCCGGGGCCGGGTGCAGGTTGCGAAGGCGCCGGGCTCGCGCCTGAGAAAATACCGCCGAACAAGTTCGACAGGCCGTTTTGCCCTTGTTGTCCCTGGGCTTGTGCCGAGGCAGGGAACAGCAGGCAGGCCGCAAGCATTGTTGCGCCGGTCAAGGATGAAGTTACCGCTGTCACCAATCGTCCCATATCCGCACCCGCCGGCCGAAAATCCGCCATCAGGAGGCCTCGTTACGGTTGCCAATATCTTAACAAAGGTGAATTTTTGCTGGTCACCTTTTTCGCAAATTCTCTGAAACGGAGCCCAACATCCGCCTTTGTTACCGGCTGCAAAACGGCTAGCAAGACGCCATTGCTCCTTTCACGTGCCCCCAAGGTATTCGATCAATCACATGAAAATCCGCAAAGCCGTATTCCCCGTCGCCGGCCTCGGCACCCGCGTCTTGCCCGCCACCAAGGCGATGCCGAAGGAAATGCTCACCATCGTCGACAAGCCGCTGATCCAGTACGTCTATGACGAAGCGCGGGAAGCCGGCATCGAGCACTTCATCTTCGTCACCGGCCGCAACAAAAACGTCATCGAAGATCATTTCGACCGGATGTTCGAACTCGACACCACGCTCAGCCAGCGCGGCAAGAAGGCCGAACTGGAGATCCTGGCGCAGTACCAGCCGGAGGCCGGTGCCGTCAGCTTCACCCGCCAGCAGGCGCCGCTCGGCCTCGGTCACGCGGTCTGGTGTGCGCGCGACATCGTCGGCAACGAGCCGTTCGCGGTGGTGCTGCCCGACGAGCTCGTGCTCAACACGCCCGGCTGCCTGAAGCAGATGATCGACATGGCTGCAGCGCTCGGCGAGAAATCCAATCTGATCGCGGTCGAGCCCGTTCCCGACGATCTCACCCATCAATACGGCATCTGCGGCGTCGGAAAACGCAACGGCAAGATGTTCGAGGTCGACGGCATGGTCGAGAAGCCGGCCAAGGGCACTGCGCCCTCCAACCTCTCGATCACCGGCCGCTACATTCTCCAGCCGGAGATCTTCAAGATCCTTCAGACCCAGGAGCGCGGCGCCGGTGGCGAGATCCAGCTCACCGACGCCATGATCGGTCTTGCCAGATCGCAGAAGTTCTACGGCGTCGAGTTCGAGGGCGAGCGCCACGATTGCGGCTCCAAGCCCGGCTTCCTCCGCGCCAACATCGCCTATGCGCTGAGGCGGCCCGAGCTGCGCGAGGGCCTGATCGCGGAGATGAAGAAGTATCTGGGGCAGTAGGCCTCACGCCACCAGCGACAGCTGCGGCAGGCTCGCGACCACCGACTGGTTGCGGCCGCCGGCTTTCGCGGCATAGAGCGCCTTGTCAGCGGCGGCGACCAGAATAGGCCAATCCATGCCGGCGGTGGGCGCGAGGCTGGCGATGCCGCAGGACACGGTCGATCCCGTCGCGCCGCCGGACCAGCCCTGCACCTTGGCACGGATCGTCTCGGCGACCTTGTAGGCGTCGGCGGCCGAGGTGTTCGGCAGCAGCACGGCGAATTCCTCGCCGCCATAGCGCGCGGCGCAGTCGCCGGCGCGCCGGACCGAATCCGAGATGCAGATGGCGATGCCGACCAGCACCTCGTCGCCGGCCTGGTGACCGAACGTGTCGTTATAGGCCTTGAAATGGTCGGCATCGATCATCAGAAGCGCGATCTGCGTCCTCTGACGCATCGCGCGCCGCCATTCGATGTCGATGACGGAATCGAACTTGCGGCGGTTGCGCAAGCCGGTCAGCGCGTCCGTCGTCGCCATTTCCTCCAGCCTGCTTTCGGCGTCGGCACGGCGGCCGATCTCGCGGGCGAGCACCAGCGTCGATGCCAGCACGAACACGATCAGCGCCAGCACCACCGCGCCGATGCGATAGGCTTCCTTCTGCCAGAGTTCGAACACGGCACCGAGCGGCTTGCCCGCCACGACGAACAGCGGACCCGTGCCGCTGCTGCGCACGTAAAGCCGCGGCGTGACGTCGACCGGTCCCTTTCCGGCGTAGGATCCCCCGGCCCTGAGATTGTCGGGCTTCCACTGCTGCTGCGTTCCGAGGTTCTTGCCGATGATGTCGAGGTCGAACGGCCGCCGCATCATGATGGTGCGGTCGCGCTTGAGCACCGTGATGGTGTCCTCGGGGTCGAGGCTGAGCCGCTCGAACAGCTCGTGGAAATAGCTGAAGCGGACCGAGCCCGCGACCACGCCCAGGAAGCCGCCGTCGGTATCGCTGATGCGCCGGCTCAGCACGATCGAATAGGCGCCGCGGAACAGCATCGGCCGGCTGATGTAAAGGCCGACGTCGGGATTGTCGCGGTGGATCCGGAAATAGTCCTCGTCGGCGCGGCTCTCCGCCTGCGGGTCGAGCGTGGAGGCATCGATGGTGAGCTTGCCGTCGGCATCGAACACCTGGATGGCGCCGAAATGCCGCGCCGTGGTCGCGTGGTCGAACAGGATGAGCTGACGGACCGGCTTCGAGACCGTGGCGATCTCGGGCAGCAGCATGTTGTTGGCGACCGCCTTCAGCGACAAATCGTAGATCTCGATATTGCGGCTGATGTCGGCGTCGATGGAGGTGGCGAGGTTCTCCAGCGTCTGACGGGCGAGGGCCTCCTCGCCGCGGCGCATGTCCAGCATGACGTTGACGCAAATGGCGGAAAAGCCGATCACCGTCACGACGGACGAGATGATCAGCAACTTCGCCGAAATGCGCCACGGCCGGCGGGCCGTGACTTCGCGCCATCCAGACATCGCTTGCTCCCGATATCAGTGGATGCGCCCGAAAGCTTGCATAGTGTTTAAATCGCGACGGCGCTGCGGCAATGAGTTAAGATTTGGTTTCCGCCGGTGTCGCTTTCGGGCAGATCAGGCCGCGGACAAGAGGTGAGGACGGCGGTGAACGACTACGACGCGCTACGCGATTACTTGATGCGGCAGAAGCAGATGGAATTCGTGCTGAGCTTTGAGCAGATCGAGGAGATCATCGGCGCGGCCCTGCCGCGTGCGGCCAACCGTGCCTCATGGTGGGACAGCCTGCGCAGCCCCGACATCCAGATGCCGCAACGCGAGGCCTGCCTCGCCGCGGGGTTCGTGGCGACACGGATGCCCGACGGGCAGAGCGTGCGGTTCACGAAGCGGAAGAAGGATGGGCGAAGGCCGGGATAAAGCGGCGATCCGTTCTTCCCTTCTCCCCTTGTGGGAGAAGTCTCGTAGGGTGGGCAAAGCGCAAGCGTGCCCACCACTTGCGGATGGTCGGCACGGCGCAAATGCGCCTTTGCCCACCCTACAGCACCTCAGGTGTTGCGAGCATCAGCTCGCCGCTTCCAGCCGCACTTCCGTGAGCAGCCGCATCGCCGCATCGGCGTCCATCGGCTCGCCGAAGGCAAAGCCCTGCGCGTATTCGCAGCCCAATTGATAGAGCTCCACCGCGTCGGAATCGGTCTCGGCGCCTTCCGCCACCACGTCCATGCCGAGATCGTGCGCGAGCGCGATGATCGATTTGAGGATCACCGGCCGCGTGCCGCGATTGGTGGTGCGGACGAAGGACTGGTCGATCTTGATGGTGTCGAACGGGAAGCGCTGCAGATAGGCGAGCGAGGAATGGCCGGTGCCGAAATCGTCGAGCGAGAGACCTGTGCCGAGCTCGCGAATCCGCGTCAGCATTTGCGCCGCGTGCTCCGGATTCTCCATCACCAGCGATTCCGTCAGTTCCAGCTTCAGCGTGCCGCGCGCCACCGAGGAGCGTGACAGCACGGTTCTGATGTCGTGGATCAGATCATGGCGCAGCAATTGCCGGGAGGAGACGTTGACGGATGCGAAGATCGGCTCGCGCGAGCGCATCGCCCGTTGCCAGATCGAGAGCTGCTTGGCGGTCTGGTCGAGCACGAACATGCCGAGGTCGACGATCAGGCCGGTCTCTTCCGCAATCGTGATGAATTCCGAGGGCGCCATCCGGCCGAGCTTCGGGTGATCCCAGCGCGCCAGCGCCTCGAAGCCGGCGACCGAACGATCCTCCAGCCGGACGATCGGCTGGTACAGGATGGTGAGCTCCTGCCGCTCGATGGCACGGCGCAGCTCGCTCTCCAGCGTCAGGCGGTCGGTCTTCCGCGCGCGCATCGCCGGCTTGTAGACGTCGATGCGGTCGCCGCCGATGCGCTTGGAGTGATACATCGCCAGCTCGGCGTCCTTGATGATCTCGTCCGTCAGTTGCGTCTGCGGATCGGACAGCGCCATGCCGATCGAAGCCGTCAGGAAGATCTCGCGGTCGTTGAAGGCGATCGGCGCGCGGATGGTCTTGCGGATGGTCTCGGCGAAGTTGGTGATCCGTGCCGGGTCCTGCTCCGAGAGCAGGATCAGGCCGAACTGGTCGCCGGCGAGCCGCGCCAGCGTGTCCTGCGGCTTCAGGATGCGGGTGAGGCGTCGGGCCAAGGTCAGCAGAATGGAATCGCCGACCGCGATGCCGACGGAATCGTTGACCTGCTTGAAGCGGTCGAGGTCGATCACCATCAGCGTCGGGCGCAGCGTCGGCATCGATTTGGCAAAATGCGCGACGGCACCCAACCGGTCCATGAACAGCTTGCGGTTGGGCAGGCCGGTGAGATTGTCATGCACGGAATCGTGCAGCAGGCGCTCTTCCGCGTTGCGCAGGTCAGTGACGTCAGTGAGGGTGCCGACCACGCGCGAGACCTCGCCGTCCGAGCCGACCACAGGCCGCGCCTTCAACGCGAACCACATGAAATGACCGTCGGGGGTGCGCAGGCGGAAATCCTGGACGAGGCGGCCGCGGCGCTGGTCGAGCACGCTGTCGAGCGCGGCTCGGAAGCGGTCCTGGTCGAGGGGATGCAGCACCTCTAACCACGAGGCGGCCGGGCCTTCCAGCGTGCCGCGCTTGAGGCCGAGCAGGGCCTCGGTCTCGGGGCTCGTAAAAACCTTGTCGGCGGAAACGTCCCAGTCCCAGATCAGGTCGCCGGAGCCGGCCAGGGCCAGCGCGCGGCGTTCGATGTCGGAGACGACGCCGGTGGTGGCGCCGCCGCCGGCAAAGGCGTGCTGCATGACGGTGAACCCGATCAGCATCACGATCAGCACGAGGCCGCCGAGCAAAGCAGGGCCGACGATATCGTTGGTGACGGAGCCGGCGACGGTCATGCCGGCGGCCACGACCCAGACGACCAGGAGGAACCAGGTCGGGATCAGCAGCACCGCGCGGTCGAAGCCATGGGTTGAGAGATAGACGATCAGGGCGAAGCCGGCGAAGGCGATCAGCACCAGCGAGATGCGTGCAATGCCGGAGGCGACGGCCGGGTCGAACAGCGCGAGCGCGACCAGCGAGCCCAGGAAGGCGAGCCAGCCCACGGTGATGTGCGAGTAGCGCACGTGCCATCGACTGAGATTGAGATAGGCGAACAGGAACACCAGCAGCGTCGCCGCCAGGATCGCTTCACCCGCCGCGCGCCAGATGCGCTCGGCGTTGTTCGACATGTCGAGCACCTTGCCCCAGAAGCCGAAATCGACGCCGATATAGACCAGCACCGCCCAGGCCAGCGCCGCCGCCGCCGGGAACATGATGCTGCCCTTCACCACGAACAGGATGGTGAGAACGAGCGCCAGAAGTCCGGAGATGCCGATCACGATGCCCTGGTACAGCGTGAACGAGTTGACCTTGTCCTTGTAGGCCTCCGGCTCCCACAGATAGAGCTGCGGCAGCTTATCGGTGCGCAGTTCCGCCACGAAGGTGACGACGGCGCCGGGGTCGAGCGTGACACGGAACACGTCGGCCGTCGGGCTTTCTTGCCGCTCGGGCCGGTCGCCGGTGGAGGGCGTGATGGTCGCGATGCGTGACAGCCCGAGGTCGGGCCACAACAGGCCCGAGGACACGATGCGGTAATGCGGCGCGACGATCAGGCGGTCGAGCTGGTCGTCGGTGTTGTTGGCGAGCGCAAATACCACCCAGTTCTGACCACCCTCACGGGCGCGCACCTCGATGCGGCGGACGATGCCGTCGGTTCCGGGCGCGGTGGAGACCTGGATGCGGTCGGTGTCGCTGCGCTGGTGCTCGAGCACGGCGGTGAGGTCGATCGCGGGCGCGTCGCTGCGGACGCTGACAGCGTCAAGCGCGCGTGCTGGCGACGCGGCGACAAGAATCATGAGGCCCAGCGCGATGGACGCGAGGCACCTGATCAGACGCAAGGTCAGTTCTCCGCGTTCGACGCAAACTCTGAGTGCAAGAGCGAGCGTAAGACTGGCACGTAAAGGCGATTTCAGACCGGACGGAAGTTGTTCGGCATTTCGCGATAGATGCCACGAAAGCGAGGAAAATCAAAGGGTTTCCGGCGCGTCCGGTGGGCCAGCGGCCTAGACCTCCAACACAATTTTGCCAATATGTGCGGAGGTCTCCATGCGCCGGTGGGCTTCGGATGCCTTTTCCAGCGGGAAAGAGCTGTCCATCACCGGCTTGATCCGGCCGTCGCGCAAAAGCGGCATCACTTTCGCCTCGATTGCCGCGACCATTGCAGCCTTGTCCGCATTACTACGGGGGCGCAAGGTCGAGCCGGTATGCGTCAGGCGCTTGACCATCACCTTGGCAATGTTGGCGGTGATCTTGGGGCCGTTGAGGGTCGCGATCTGCACGATGCGGCCGTCGACGGCGGCGGCGTCATAGTTGCGGTCGACATATTCGCCGGCGACCATGTCGAGGATCAGGTTGACGCCGACCTTGCCCGTCTCTTCCTTGACCACGGCGACGAAGTCTTCGTTCTTGTAGTTGATGGCGCGGTCGGCACCTAACTTGAGGCAGGCATCGATCTTGTCCTGCGAGCCGACGGTGACGAACACTTTTGCGCCGAACGCTTTTGCAAGCTGGATTGCCATGGTGCCGATGCCGGACGAGCCGCCATGGATCAGCAGCGTCTCCCCGGCCTTGAGGCCGCCGCGCTCGAACACATTGTGCCAGACCGTCATCAAGGTTTCCGGCAGCGCACCGGCCTCCTTGATCGACAGCGCGGGCGGCACGCTCATCGCCTGGGCATCTTGCGCGATGCAATATTGCGCATAGCCGCCGCCGGCGACGAGCGACATCACGATGTTGCCGTTCCTATGCTTCCTGGCGTTGTTGCCGACGGCGACCACCTCGCCGGCGATTTCCAGGCCCGGCAGGTCGCTGGCACCGGGCGGCGGCGGATAGGCGCCGGAGCGCTGCGCCACGTCGGGCCGGTTGACGCCGGCGGCCTGCACCCTGACCAGGATCTCGTCAGGACCGGGCTGCGGAACGGGACGCTGTTCCGGCACCAGCACCTCGGGTCCGCCGGGTTTGGAGATGGCGACCACGGTCATTTGCGCGGGCAGCTTGTCCATGATGTGTCCTTGAGCAAAGGTGCGGGGGGGCAACGAGGCCTTGATTAGCCAGCGCGGCCCGGGCTGGCAACCACCTCAACCGTGTGGTCCGGTCCGCGGACGGAGGAAACCACGATGCCGATGGAAGATGACGACCGCCCGCGTAAGAAGATCACGCATGAGATCGGACAGGATCTCTCACTGTTGTCGGTCGAGGAATTGACCGAGCGCGTCACCCTGCTCAACACCGAGATCGTCCGCCTGGAAGAAGCCGCTACCAAGAAGCGCGCCTCACGCGATGCGGCGAACAGTTTTTTCAAGTCGTAGAAGCCGCCACACCGACAGCTGTCGTCCCGGCGAAGGCCCGGACCCATACTCCGTGTACGTCGTTTGGCGATGACTCGGAGTTACCTGCTCACGCGATCATGCTTTCCGTGCTTATGGGCCCCGGCCTTCGCCGGGGCGACAATGAGGGTACATCCCGCTCGGCCATTGACCGACATGGCTAACGAACCCTCAAAATAATCGTTCGTTTACGCCCCATTAAGCTTTCGAGTTTATGACTGGAGCTGTCCTCGTTTGGACACCGAGTGGCTCCTGTCCACTCTGTTTGACGCCTCCCTGTTATCAACTTTCAAAGCCGCCGGTCTCCGGCGGCTCTTTTTTTACCTCCAAGCTCGTCCCGTTCCGGTTGAATTCCTGGGAATGACGCGCGGAAACCATATCCGCGCTTGTCGCTGGACTCCGCGCTTCCCCCGCGCAATGATTTGTTCATCATAAGCCGGCGCCAAAGCCGGACGGGTAAACAGTTGCGTAAGGGGCGTTAACCATGGAACGTTTGCAGGCCGACGGCGCTCTCGTTCAACTCAGCGAGCGGTTCACCAATTCTGCGGCCTTCAGCGCCCTGTTCCGCGAAGGCATGGATCTGGTCGAAGAGACCGCCGCCTATCTGGACGGTGCCGGCCGCGTCGAGGCCAAGGCGCTCGACCGTGCCGTCAGCCTCACCTATGCGACCGAGAGCATGCGCCTCACCACGCGCCTGATGCAGCTTGCCTCGTGGTTGTTGCTGCACCGAGCGGTGAAGGAAGGCGAGATGACGCTGGTCCAGGCCAACCGCGAAAAGACCAAGGTCAAGCTGACCGCCGCCGATCCCGGCCCCGCCGACACCATCGAGAAGCTGCCGGCGCAGCTCCAGGACCTGATCCATCGCTCGATGAGCCTGCAGACCCGCGTACGCCGTCTCGACACCACCATCCACACCCCGCCGGTCGATCACATCCCGATCGGCAATCCGCTGGTGCCGCATCTCAACGCGCTGAAGGCCGCGTTCGAGCGGTAGGGGCGATCAACAGTCTCGGTCGTCGAACCGTCATCCTGAGGTGGCCGCTTCTTCAGCGGCCCTCGAAGGGCGACGGCCCGGCTGCATCTCGGCCGTTCATCCTTCGAGGCTCCCAGCGCGATGCTTCGCATCGCGCCAATCGCGCCTCAGGATGAGGGGTCTGGCAGCGGAACGGATCGCGCAACCCAACAAACAAAAACGCCCCCGGGAGCTCCGGGGGCGTTTTTCGTCTCCAGCCTTTTCGGCCAGATCAATCCTTTTTGAGAAAGCCCGAAAACTTCTTCTGGAAGCGCGAGACGCGGCCGCCGCGGTCCATGATCTGAGCGCTGCCGCCGGTCCAGGCCGGATGCGATTTCGGGTCGATGTCGAGGTTCAGCGTGTCGCCTTCCTTGCCCCAGGTGGAGCGGGTCAGGTACTCGGTTCCGTCGGTCATCACGACCTTAATCGTATGATAATCCGGATGAATTTCGGCTTTCATGGCAATTCCTAGGGCGCCCGCGCCCGGCTTGAGTGACTATTGAATGACGGATTTGGCGGGGTCTATACCCCAGAGACCCCTTCAAGACAAGCTGCTCCCTTTGAAACAAGCCATTGTGCGGACAGGTGAACCGGGCCGTCCCCTAAGGGACTTACCGGATTTGCCACTACCCTTGCACCGGCCTATGTGGAGCTGATCTCACTTCCTGGGTCCGATCTCATGAGCGCAGTGGAACGGCTTGACGACCAGTATCCCGACGAGGGCCAAACCGCTCCCGCCGAGGCCGCCTCGCTCGAAGCCGAACTGATCGAGCAGCCCGCCAAGGGCCGGGCGAAGCTGCGCCCGCTGATGGCGCTTGCGCCCTATGTCAGCCGCTATCGTGGCCGCGCCGCGCTTGCCTTCGTCGCACTGACGGTCGCGGCGCTGACCACGCTGCTGGTGCCGGTCGCGGTGCGACGGATGATCGATTTCGGCCTCACCCCCGAGGGCATCGCGCTGATCAACAGCTATTTCTCGGTGATGATCGCCGTCGTCGCCGTGCTCGCGCTGGCGAGCGCCTCGCGCTATTACCTCGTGATGACGATCGGCGAGCGCATTGTCGCCGATCTCCGGCGCGACGTGTTTGCGCATCTGCTCTCGCTGTCGCCGTCCTTCTTCGATTCCGCACGCAGCGGCGAACTGGTGTCGCGCCTCACTGCCGACACCACGCAGATCAAGTCCGCGGTCGGTGCGTCCGTGTCGATCGCGCTGCGCAATCTGATGATGTTCTTCGGCGCGGCAGCCATGATGGTGATTACGAGCCCACGGCTTTCGGGCTTCGTGCTGCTGGCGATCCCCCTGATCGTGCTGCCGCTGGTCGCCTTCGGTCGCTGGGTGCGGCGCCTGTCGCGCAATGCGCAGGACACGCTGGCCGATGCCTCCGCCTATGCCGGCGAGCTGGTCGGCGCGATCCGTACCGTGCAGGCCTATACCAGCGAGGGACTGGCTGCGAAGCGTTTTGGTGGCGAGGTCGAACAGGCCTATGAGGCCGCGCGCACGTCGACGCAAGCCCGCGCCGTTCTCACCGCCATCGTCATCTTCATCGTGTTCGCAAGCGTGGTCGGGATCCTCTGGATCGGCTCTCACGACGTGCTGACAGGCACCATCACGCCGGGCCGGCTCGGCCAGTTCGTGCTCTATGCGGCCTTTGCGGCCGCCGGCCTCGGCCAGCTCAGCGAGGTCTGGGGCGAGGTGTCGGCGGCGTCGGGCGCGGCCGAACGCCTGTTCGAGATCCTGCACGTCAAGCCGGAGATCGCACCGCCCGCATCGCCGCGCGCGCTGCCGGTGCCGGGACGCGGCGAGGTCGGCTTCGACCACGTCAGTTTCGCCTATCCTGCGCGGCCCGATGTCAAGGTGCTCGACGCGGTATCGTTCACGGTGCGCCCCGGCGAGAAGGTTGCGATCGTCGGTCCCTCCGGCGCCGGCAAGAGCACGATCTTCCATCTGCTGCTGCGGTTCTATGATCCCAAGGGCGGCGCGATCTCGCTCGACGGCGTGCCGGTGAAATCGGCGGATCCCTGCGACTTCCGCTCCCGCATCGCGCTGGTGCCGCAGGAATCCAACGTGTTCGCCGCAAGCGCGCGTGAGAACATCCGCTTTGGCCGGCCCGATGCTGATGATGCCGAGGTCGAGCGTGCCGCCGAGCTCGCGCACGCCGCCGAGTTCATCCGCCGCCTGCCCGAAGGTTTCGAGACCCCGCTCGGCGAGCGCGGCGTGACGCTGTCGGGCGGCCAGCGCCAGCGCATCGCGATCGCCCGCGCGATCCTGCGCGATGCGCCGCTGCTGCTGCTCGATGAAGCCACCTCCGCGCTCGATGCCGAAAGCGAGACCCTGGTGCAGACCGCGCTGGAGGAACTGATGCGCCACCGCACCACGCTGGTGATCGCGCATCGTCTCGCCACCGTGTTGTCCTGCGACCGCATCCTGGTGATGGACCAGGGCAGGATCGTCGAGCAGGGCACCCATGCCGAGCTCGTCGCAGCGAACGGACTTTACGCGCGGCTCGCGAGGTTGCAGTTCGAGGGGGCGTGAGGGCGCTTCCGGCCATCTGAACTGTGTCAGCGTTGCGGTCGCAAGTTTTTGGCGATCGTCACGGAAATGTTCGAAGACGCGAACGTTGTCGCATTGGGCAGGGGCTCAATGGAGGATAGCCGATGCGATCGCATGTCGCCGCACTACTTGCCGTGCTTCCGCTCATCGCGACACCTGTTGCCGCTCAGCAAACCGGCCCGACCCCTCAGGCCGGGGTGAATCAGAACGTGCAAACTGACGCCGACAAGGGCATCAAGACCCGTAATTCCGGTGAGTCCGGCTACGTCGCAAACCAGGACAAGCCCGGCACGGCTTCACACGCACCAGGGGAGGCCAACACGGTTGGGGCAGCGCGTGACAGCAACAGCTCCAACATGAACAGCTCGCAGGCCGATTACAACGCTTCGCTCAAGGACGGTTCGGCGCCGAAGAAATAGCGAGCTTGGGAACCCCGACGAGCGGACATCACGGGCACTTCGGCGAGCCCATCGGCACGTTTGGAAACGGCCAGTTCTTCCAGCTGCCGCCCTCGCCGATGCAGGCTGCCCCACCGCTCGGAGGGGGGCTGCCGGTTGGATCGGAAGTGCTCGTCGGCGCGGGCGCACTCGCCGTCTTGGTCGGCGGCACCAGATGCTGGTCGACATAGACAGTCGACACGTAGCCGGCGACGATGACGGCCAGAAACACCGAGGACCCCTTGGCCAAATCGCTCAACCGCATCGATCGTCTCCCACCATTGCTGCGTCCGGTGGGCTACCCTTAGCAGGCCTGTCGGGATTTTCCGTGACGGACGTCACGGCCGCCACGCCATCTTCAGCACCGGCCGTCCCGAGGTGGGGTTCACGTCGTCGCCGGCTGGGGCAAAGCCATTGCGCTCATAGAAGCGGATGGCGCGGGCGTTGTCCTTGTTGACGAGCAGCGTCACGCCTGACGGGGACAGGCGCTTGGCTTCGTCCACCAGCAGCCTTGCCGCGTCCGAACCCCAATGATGGGGATCGACCACGAGTTGATCGAGATAGCCGTCGGCGTCGATGGTGACGAAGCCGGTGAGTGTGCCGTCTTGTTCCGAGACCACGATCTGGGCCTTCGGCACTAGGTCCTTGCGCCAGCGCTCGCGCCACCAGTCCAGGCGCGCGGCGAAGTCGATCTGCGGATAGGCCCGCTGCCAGGTGCAATGCCACAGGTCGATCGCCGCCGCTTCGTCGGCGGCCTCGTAGGGGCGGAGGCGGAGCGTGCTCACTACCGTTCCGTCAACTTCAGCTCGATACGGCGATTGCGCTTGTAGGCATCTTCGGTGTTGCCGGTGTCGAGCGGCTGGAATTCGGCGAAGCCGGCGGCGACCAGGCGCTGCGCCGGCACGCCGAGCGTAACAAGATATTGCACCACCGAGATCGCGCGCGCCGCAGACAGATCCCAATTCGACTTGAAGTTCGGGCCGTTGACCGGCCGCACGTCGGTGTGGCCGTCGACGCGCAGCACCCAGGCGATCTCGTTCGGGATCTTCTTGTCGAGCTCGATCAGCGCGGCCGCGACGGTGTCGAGCTCGGCGCGGCCCTCGGGCAGCAGCGTTGCCTGGCCGGTGTCGAAGAACACTTCGGACTGGAACACGAAGCGGTCGCCGACCACGCGGATATCAGGACGGTTGCCGAGAATGGCGCGCAGGCGCCCGAAGAACTCGGAGCGGTAGCGCGACAATTCCTGCACCCGCTGCGCCAGCGCGACGTTCAGGCGGGAGCCGAGATCGGCAATGCGGTTCTGCGATTCCTTGTCGCGCTTCTCGCTGGCGTCCAGCGCCTCTTCCAGCGCGGCCAGTTGCCGGCGCAGCGCGCTGATCTGCTGGTTCAGCACCTCGATCTGCGCCAGCGCCCGCGCCGAGACCGCCTTCTCGGAATCCAACGCCTTGCCGAGCTCGGCGGTCTTGCCCTGCGCGTCGTTACCGGCATTGGCGAGACCCTCATAGAGGCCCTTCATGCGGTCGCGCTCGCTCTCGGCCGAGGCCAGGCCGGCCTTGAGCTGCGAGACCTGGTCGTCAAGCGAGAGCTTGCCGAGCTTCTCCAGCGACAACAGCTCGGTGAGCTGGGCGATCCTGGCGTTGAGCTGCTCCAGCGCCTTGTCCTTGCCGGTCACCTCCTGCGACAGGAAGAACTGCACGACCAGGAACACCGAGAGCAGGAACACGATCGACAGCACCAGCGTCGACAGCGCGTCGACGAATCCGGGCCAGTAGTTGAAGGCGCCTTCGCTGCGGCGGGTACGGGCAAGAGCCATTGGAGTGCCTTTGCGTTGTCTGCGCTAGCTTTGCGGCAGGTGGCAGACGGCTTCGATGTTGTGGCCGTCCGGATCGAGCACGAACGCGCCGTAGTAGTTGGCGTGGTAATGCGGACGCAACCCGGGAGGTCCGTTGTCCTTGCCGCCCGCGGCGATCGCTTCATCGTAAAAGCGTTCGACCGCCGCCCGGTCGGGTGCCGTGAAGGCGATGTGCGCGCCCGTCTGGGCCGGCTCGCGCAGGCCGATCCAGAAGAAGGCTTTCGGGCGGACGCCATAGCCGGCGAAGCGCTCGCCTTCGGCATAGAGGCGTGCGATCCCCAGGGGGCGAAGGGCCTGGTCGTAGAACGCCTTCGATCTCTCGATGTCGGTGATGCCGATGGTGACGTGATCCAGCATGGCCGGTCCCGTTCGCTTAACTCTTCTCGGGCTGGCGTGCGATGCGCTCCAGGAGGCGACGGATCTCGCGGTTCTGCTCGCCCTGGCCGTCGGCCCATTCGCGGATCATCTGCTGCTCGGTCCGCATGTGCGAGACCAGCGCCTGGATCGCTTCGGCAAGGCTTGCCATCGCCGCCGTGGTGCCGCGGCTGGCGCTGCCTTCTTCCAGCACGGAGCGCAGGCGCTCGACCGCGGCCTGGAGCTCGCCGCTGGCGACGCCGCCGCCACTGCTCGCGACTGCGGCGACCTCGCCGCTGCCGTATTCGCGCACGGTGGTGGCGAGCCAGTCTTCGAGGTCGGTGTAGAAGCGGTTCTGCGCCTGGCTCGATTGCAGGTCGAGGAAGCCGAGGATCAGCGAGCCGGCGAGGCCGAACAGCGATGAGGAAAACGAGATGCCCATGCCGCCGAGCGGGGCGGCCAGGCCCTCCTTCAACGTGTCGAACAGGGCCCCGGCATCGCCGCCGACCTTGAGACCGTCGATCACCTTGCCGACCGAGCCGACCGTCTCAATCAGGCCCCAGAACGTGCCGAGCAGGCCGAGGAAGACCAGGAGGCCGGTCATGTAGCGGGAGATGTCGCGGGCCTCGTCGAGGCGCGTTGCGATCGAATCGAGCAGGTGCCGCATCGTCGTCTGCGTGATGCTCATCCGCCCCGAGCGCTCGCCGCCGAGGATCGCCGCCATCGGCGCCAGCAGCTTGGGGTGCCGCGCCGGCGCCAGGCCGGGATCGGCGATCCGGAAATTGTTGACCCAGGAGACTTCGGGGTAGAGCCGGATGACCTGACGGAAGGCCAGCACGATGCCGATGAACAGCACTGCCCCGATCAGGGCGTTGAGCCCCGGATTGGCGAAGAAGGCCTGGACGATCTGCTTGTAGAGCACCACGCCAACCAGGGCGCACAGCACTAGGAAGACCAGCATCCGCACCAGGAAGACGCTGGGCGAGGACAGTTTCGTGTACTCGATGTCGATGGTGGAGCGGGGCGAGGCGCCAGACGGCATGGCCAGTGTCATCCGTTACGAAAGCTTGCTTGCCTCCGCACTATGGCACAGCGCTCGCCCAAAAAAAGCGCCGGATGTGCGGATTTCGGGACGGCGGTGGGAACCCCAGGCTGAAACCGCGCTTTGATACCTGCGTATTTTGCAAAACTTCGGCATTCCACAGGCTTAAGTCGGATTTTTTGCATGGCGACGTTTCTTTGGGGATTGGCTTCCATCGCGCTCTCGCTCGCGGCCCTGATGGCGTTCGCCTGGGTGGTGCAGCAGCGGACCGGCAATTCCGGCTGGGTCGACACGATCTGGACCTTCTCGGTCGGGCTGGTCGGAGCGTGCAGCGCGCTGTGGCCAATCGCGGGAGAGGGGTCCGGTGCCAGGCAATGGCTGGTCGCCGGCCTCGTCGCGATCTGGTCGCTCCGGCTGGGGACGCATATCGCGATTCGCACCATCGGGATTACCGACGACCCCCGCTATGCCGCCTTCGCCGCGGATTGGGGGCTCAATGCGCCCAGGCGGATGTTCGTCTTCCTGCAGAACCAGGCACTGGGCTCGGTACCGCTGGTGTTTGCCATCTTCGTCGCCGCGCATGTCCCGCTGCCCGCCCTGCGCGTTCAGGACGTCGTCGGCGCCGCGATCCTGCTGATCGGGATCGCCGGCGAGGCACTGGCGGATGCGCAGCTGCGCTGCTTCCGGCACGACCCCGCCAACCGCGGCAAGGTCTGCGATGTGGGCCTCTGGCGCTGGTCGCGTCACCCAAACTATTTCTTCGAATGGCTCGGCTGGCTCGCCTATCCCGTGATTGGCCTCTCGGCCGGCTACCCCTGGGGTTGGGCCAGCCTACTGGCTCCCGTCTTCATGTACTGGATCCTGGTCCACGTCACCGGGATCCCGCCTCTGGAAGCGCAGATGCTGCGATCGCGCGGCGAGCGTTACCGCGTCTATCAATCCCGAACCAGCATGTTCTTTCCGTTGCCACCGCGAGAGGGAATGGCCGCATGAGCGTCGTGTCCACGATCATCGGGACTGCCGAACGCGTGCCGCTGCCGGACCTGATCGTGCGCGCCGCCATCCAGCGCCTGTGCTCGCGCACCGCAACGCGCCTCGCCGCGCACGGCGCGTCGGACGATGCGGCCTTCGCGGGCAAGATGATGCTGCGGCCGATCGCCGAGCATACCGACGCCGCCAACACCCAGCACTACGAGGTGCCGCAAAGCTTCTTCGCGCAGGTGCTCGGCCCCACCTGCAAATACTCCTCCTGCTTCTACAGCAACGGTGCAACGACTCTGCAGGAGGCGGAGGAGGAGGCGCTGCGCCAGACCGTCGAGCACGCCGGCCTCGCCGACGGCCAGACCATCCTCGAGCTCGGCTGCGGCTGGGGATCGCTGTCGCTCCGGATGGCGCGGCAATTTCCGCATGCCAAGATCACCGCCGTGTCGAACTCGCAGTCGCAGCGCGCCTATATCGAGGACATCGCCCGGCAGCGCGGCCTGCTGAATTTGCGCGTCGTCACGGCAGACATGAACGTGTTCGCGCCGGAAGGCCAGTTCGATCGCATCGTCTCGGTCGAGATGTTCGAGCACATGATGAACTGGCGCAAGCTGATGACGCGCGTGCGCTCATGGCTCGCACCGGACGGGCGCTTTTTCATGCACATCTTCACCCACCGCGCGGGCTCCTATCTGTTCGACCGCGCCAATCGCGAAGACTGGATCGCGCAGCATTTCTTCACCGGCGGCGTGATGCCGAGCCATCAGCTCGTCAGGCAATATGACGACATCTTCGAGATCGAGAAGGAATGGCGCTGGAGCGGCACGCATTACCAGCGCACGGCGATGGACTGGCTCGCCAATTTCGACGCCCATCGCGACGCGATCGAGGCCTGCTTGCGCAACGTCTATGGCGAGGAAACGGCGTTGTGGATGCGGCGTTGGCGCTGGTTCTTCCTCGCCACCGCCGGCCTGTTCGGCTACGCCGATGGCACCGAGTGGGGCGTCAGCCACTACCGGATGAAGGCGGCCGATTGATCAGCCTCAGCAGCTTGCGGGTTCGCGGCTTCGCCGACTTGCACACCGTCACCCCGACGGTGGTCGCTCCTTCAGCGGCCTCGAAGGGCGACGGATCAAAAGCTCCACGGACGCTGACCGATTGCGATGTTCTGTCGCAGTGTGTGACGATGGAACCCGACTCACAATCGGGTGAGTCCAGAAAAGCATCCAAAACTCAGCGCGATAGCTGATGTGACATTGAGCCGCCCGCCGCATGCGTTGCGTCGCAGCAGCTGCATTCTATTTTGATCGCATCAGCCGCGCAGAAATTGTCCAGGACGGGCGTTGCGCGATGCGTGATCTGTTTCAACAATTTTGGGGCACCCCACTTCATGTCAGGACTTCGCGCGCGATCGGCATGCGTTGCAATGATGCTCGCGGCCTTTGCGCCGCTGCTTGTTGCTTGCGATGAATCTTCCTCCGCCGTCTCCGCCGCCCAACCTTCCGAACCCGACGTCAGCATCGTCACCGTGAAGCCGCAGCCGCGCGCCGTGGTGCGCGAGCTGCCCGGCCGGATCTCGCCGACGCGCGTCGCCGAGGTGCGCCCGCGCGTCTCGGGAATCGTGGTCGAGCGGCTGTTCCGCCAGGGCAGCGAGGTGAAGGCGGGCGATCCGCTCTATCGCATCGATCCGCGTCCGTTCGAGGTCGAGGTGATGGCCAATGAGGCCGCGCTCGCCAAGGCTGATGCCGCCCTGATGCAGGCGCAGCAGCAGGCGCGCCGCATCGCGACGCTGACCAGCCAGCGCGCCGCGCCCGAAGCCGAGAACGAAAAGACCATCGCCGCCGAGCTGCAAGCCAAGGCCGAGGTCGAAGGCCGCAAAGCCGAGCTCGCGCGGGCCAAGCTCAATCTGGATTACGCGACCGTGCGCGCGCCGATCGACGGCGTGGTCGGCGCGGCCCTCGTCAGCGAGGGCGCGCTGGTGGTGCAGAACGAGACCAATCTTGCCACCGTGCAGCAGCTCGATCCCGTCTATGCCGACTTCACCCAGTCGGTGACGGAACTCAATCAGCTCCGCCGCGCCTTCGAAAGCGGCGATCTCGATCGCATCGAGGCCGATGCCGTCAAGGTGCGGCTCGTGCTCGACGACAACACCCTCTATGGGCTCGACGGCAAGCTGCTGTTCTCCGACGCCAAGGTCGATGCCCATACCGGCCAGGTGACCTTGCGCGGCGAGTTTCGCAATCCCAGGCGCGAGCTGCTGCCGGGCATGTATGTGCGCGTCCGCCTCGACCAGGGCCTCGATTCCGATGCCATCGCGGTGCCGCAGCAGGCGGTCCAGCGCAATGGCGGCGGCGGCAGCGAGGTGTTTGTCGTCAAGGACGACAACCGTATCGCGGTGCAGCCTGTACGCACCGGCTCGGTGCAGGATGGGATCTGGTTCGTCACCGAGGGCCTCAAGGCCGGCGACAAGGTCGTGGTCGAAGGCTTCCAGAAGTTCGCGGCCGGCGACAAGGTCAAGCCGCAATCCTGGTCCGAGGCCGAGGCGAGCGCGGACGACAGGCACGCGCTCAAGGTCACGCGGTAATCGATCATGCCGAGCTTCTTCATCGACAGGCCGATCTTCGCCTGGGTCGTCGCGCTGTTCATCTGTCTGATCGGCGCGATCTCGATCCCGCTGCTCCCGGTCGCGCAATATCCGATCATCGCGCCGCCCTCGATCTCGATCTCGACGAGCTACCCCGGCGCCTCGCCGGAGAATCTCTACAACAGCGTCACGCGGCTGATCGAGGAGGAGCTCAACGGCGCCTCCGGCATCCTCAATTTCGAATCGACCAGCGACTCGCTCGGCCAGGTCGAGATCATTGCCAATTTCCAGCCGGGCACCGACACCAGCGCGGCCTCGGTCGAGGTGCAGAACCGCATCAAGCGCGTCGAGGCGCGCCTGCCGCGCGCGGTGATCCAGCAGGGCATTCTGATCGAGGAAGCCTCCAGCGCGGTGCTGCAGATCATCACGCTGAACTCGACCGACGGCAGCCTGGACGAAGTCGGCCTCGGCGACTTCATGATCCGCAACGTGCTCGGTGAGATCAGGCGCATTCCCGGCGTCGGCCGCGCCACGCTCTATTCGACCGAACGCAGCCTGCGCGTCTGGGTCGATCCGGCGAAGCTGGTCGGCTATGGCTTGACCGCTGATGACGTCAACAAGGCGATCGCGGCGCAGAACGCCCAGGTCGCCTCGGGCAGCATCGGCGCCGAGCCGTCGACCGCGACCCAGCGGACGTCGGCGCTGGTGCTGGTCAAGGGCCAGCTGTCCTCGCCGGAGGAATTCGGCGCCATCATCCTGCGCGCCAATGCCGACGGCTCGACCGTGCGCTTACGCGACGTCGCGCGCATCGAGGTCGGCGGTCTCAGCTATCAGTTCAACACCCGCCTGAACGGCAAGCCGACCGCGGGCCTCTCCGTGCTGATGTCGCCGACCGGCAATGCGCTGGCGACCGCGAGCGCGGTGGAAGAGAAGATGAAGGAGCTGTCGCGCTTCTTCCCGGCCAACATCTCCTATGAAATCCCCTACAACATCACGCCCGTGGTCGAGGCCTCGATCAAGAAGGTGCTGACGACGCTGCTCGAGGCGGTGGTGCTGGTGTTCGTGGTGATGTTCCTGTTTCTGCAGAACATCCGCTACACCATCATCCCGACCATCGTGGTGCCGGTGGCGCTGTTGGGCGCCTGCACCACGCTGCTGCTCGCCGGCTACTCCATCAACATGCTCAGCATGTTCGGCATGGTGCTGGCGGTCGGCATCCTCGTCGACGACGCCATCGTCGTGGTCGAGAACGTCGAACGCATCATGGCCGAGGAAGGCCTGCCGCCGAAGGAGGCGACGCGCAAGGCGATGTCGCAGATATCAAGCGCCATCATCGGCATCACGCTGGTGCTGATGGCGGTGTTCGTGCCGATGGCGTTCTTCCCGGGCTCGGTCGGCATCATCTATCGCCAGTTCTCGGTCACCATGGTCGCGGCGATCGGCTTCTCGGCGTTCCTGGCGCTGTCGCTGACGCCGGCGCTGTGCGCGACGCTGCTCAAGCCCGTCGCGGCCGGCCACGGCCACGCCAGGCGCGGCGTGTTCGGCTGGTTCAACCGTATGCTCGAAGGCGGCAAGGACGGCTATTCCCGCACCGTCGGCTTCTCGCTGAAGCGCACCGGCCGCCTGATGCTGGTCTACGCCGCGCTGCTGGTCGGCCTGTCCTTCGCCTTCGTCAGCCTGCCCGGCGGCTTCCTACCCGTAGACGACCAGGGCTTTGTGACGACCGACGTGCAGACGCCATCGGATTCGTCCTACGGCCGCACCGAGGCGGTGATCGAGAAGGTGGAAAAATATCTGGCGCAGCGGCCGGGCGTGGACAACGTCACCTTCCTCACCGGCTTCAGCTTCTCCGGCCAGGGCATGAACACGGCGCAGGCCTTCATCACCTTGAAGGATTGGTCGGAGCGCGGACCGAAGGAGTCCGCCGCGGCGATCGTTGACGGCATCAACCGCGACCTCGGATCATCGATCCGCGACGCAAAAATCTCCGCGTTGCAGCCGCCGCCGATCGACAATCTCGGCAACTCCTCCGGCTTCTCGTTCCGCCTGCAGGACCGCGGCCAGAAGGGCTATCCGGCCCTGATGCGCGCCGCCGACCAGCTGATCGCGGACGCCAATGCCAGCCCGGTGCTGCAAAAGGTCTATATCGAAGGCCTGCCCGAGGCCGGCGTCGTCAATCTCGTGATCGACCGCGAGAAGGCCGGCGCCTTCGGCGTCACCTTCGAGGACATCAACAACACGATCTCGACCAATCTCGGCTCGAACTACATCAACGACTTCCCGAATCGCGGCCGCATGCAGCGCGTCGTGGTGCAGGCCGACAGCCGCGATCGCATGAAGACCGAGGACATCCTCAACTACAACGTCAAGAACGCCTACGGAAAGCTGGTGCCGTTCTCCTCCTTCGCGACGGTCGAATGGTCGCGCGGCCCGACCCAGATCGCCGGCTTCAACTATTATCCGGCCGTGCGCATCTCCGGCGAGGCCAAGCCCGGCTTCACCTCGGGCGATGCCATCGCCGAGATGGAGAAGCTGGCCGGCAAGCTGCCGCGCGGCTTCGGCTACGAATGGACCGGCCAGTCGCTGCAGGAAAAGCTGTCGGGCTCGCAGGCGCCGTTCCTGCTCGCGCTGTCCGTGTTCGTGGTGTTCCTGTGTCTCGCCGCACTCTACGAGAGCTGGACCATTCCGCTCGCGGTGCTGCTCACCGTGCCGCTCGGCATCGTCGGTGCCGTGGTCGCGGCGATGCTGCGCGGCCTGCCCAACGACGTCTATTTCACGGTCGGCCTGATCACCATCATCGGCCTTGCCGCCAAGGACGCGATCCTGATCATCGAGTTCGCCAAGGATCTGCGCAAGGAAGGCAAGCCGCTGGTCGAAGCGACCATCGAAGCCTGCCGCTTGCGCTTCCGCCCGATCCTGATGAGATGTTCCTCTGCAATCTGACGACGCCGGTCTGCGCCGCGACCAGGGCGGAGGCCGAGGGCAGGATGGCGCTGATCAACAAGCTGCCGCTCGAAATCGACGCGCTGTCGCTGCTGT
>NZ_JAANIH010000225.1 GCF_014529705.1 Bradyrhizobium campsiandrae | reverse complement strand
GGATTATCTTGTGCTCTGGCAAGGTGCGGTGGGAGCTGGTCAAGCAACGTAAGGCCGCCAGTCTTGACGGACAGCTCGCCATCATCCCGATGGAGCGTCTCTACCCGCTACCAGTCGACGAGTTGGCTGAGGTTCTCGCGCCGTACACCAACGTCACGGATGTGCGCTGGGTCCAAGAAGAGCCAGAGAACCCGGGCGCCTGGAACTACATGCTGACCCACCTGCCCCAGGCCATGTCGGAGAAGCTGCCAGGATTCTTTGATGGGTTAGTCGGCATCACCCGCCCACCGTCTTCAGCTCCTTCGGTGGGACAGCATAGCGTCCACATCCGTGAAGAGCAGGAGTTGCTCGAGAAGGCTATGGCCTGAGCGACCTGACGACATACACTACGGCGCCATCTCTCACCAGATGACGCCGTGGTGCATGAT
>NZ_JAANIH010000224.1 GCF_014529705.1 Bradyrhizobium campsiandrae | reverse complement strand
TAACCATCCGGCTGATGTCTTCTCTAATGCGTGGAGGTGTACTCATGTCGCCCTTTCAAGTCAGGGGCAGCTCCCGCCCCAGTCCATCCGGCGGAAGTTCCCACCGGCGACCTGGTTGTGCCGCCAGGCCTGGTCACAGACACGCGATGACGCGGTCACTTATCGAACGTGGTTCTCCCCGAAACCGGCTTCACGTCATGCCAGGCATGGTCCCCGCAGGAGGCAACGATCGCATCGTTGACCGCCGCTGAGGCCCAACCATCGGCGACAGATGGGCCATATTGCTGCCCATCCAAGACCCCTCGGACGAATTTCGCAGCCTCAACGACCTTCATGTCGTCAAAGCCCATGGATGTTCCGGCTCCCGGTTGGAAACGCATGAACTCCGGGAAGTCTGGTCCGGCCATGCAGTTGACATATCCCTGCAG
>NZ_JAANIH010000223.1 GCF_014529705.1 Bradyrhizobium campsiandrae | reverse complement strand
GCGTACTCGTAATTGTCTGCCCGTTGCAGAGCTCATGCGGCCAGTCCGCGGTCCTGACTGTCTGTAGACCGCGATCATTCCGGGAAGACCGCCTGAGAAACCCCAGCTGCCGTCGAGGCCTACACTAACCTCTTGTCCGGCGGCGTAAGGTGGGTACAAGAGACAGCCACAACACTCAGGTGTTTGCTGTCGAATGAGGCCATGGCCTTTACTTCGCCATGGTGTACACGTCTGTGACTGCCCTTTGCCCAGCTCTTGCGGCCATTCTGCTGTACAGTCTGTCTGTAGACAGCGATCTTTCCGTCAAGACCGCCGGAGAACACCGACCTGCCGTCGTTGCTTACAATGAGGTCCAGACCACGGGTGTAATGTCGTTTCCGCCAGACACCACAACACTCAGGTGTTTGCTGTCGAATGAGGCCATGGCCT
>NZ_JAANIH010000222.1 GCF_014529705.1 Bradyrhizobium campsiandrae | reverse complement strand
GGGTAGCGGGCAAGAGGCGGAGCGGCAGATGGGTAGAGCGCACGTTGTCACCTGCGACGAGGCGCATCGGCAGGTGTAGGACGCGGGAGTTGGCGGTACGGTGTGAAACGACTGAGCTGTCGCCGTGTGCTTGATGATTTTTTTTTTCAGAATACGGCAGAAGCGCCAAGGGCCTGCCAATCGTCAACCTCCTGCAGCTGGACAAGGGCGAGCACATCCAGACCGTGGTCAACCTGCCGCAAGGGCATGACGACGACTACGCCTTTTTCATCACCAAGCTGGGGACGGTCAAGCGGACCAAGATCCGGGAATTTGAAAATATCCGGACCAACGGTTTGATCGCCTTGACCTTGAAGGATGGCGACGAACTATCCAACGTCCTGACCACTGACGGCCAGCAGAAC
>NZ_JAANIH010000221.1 GCF_014529705.1 Bradyrhizobium campsiandrae | reverse complement strand
GCATATAAATTTTTAAAGCCAAAATTGAAGTCAAACATGAACGGACAGTATTCCTTACCACTTTTAGCATTGATAACCATGCCATAAACATCTTCCTGGGTACAGCCATCATACCCGTTGTCAGCGATCAGTCTTCTACTTTCTTTTCGACTGCCGCTGCCACCCATTTCTCTTAGCGCTATAACAATTGCTTTTTCCGCACTTCTTCTTTCGTATGTCACTTGTACCACTGCCAATACACATTAAAAGTATTCAACTTAAATTATTGCTAACTTCCCAGAGCAATCAAACTCAAGTCCTTTGAGAAAGTGCCCTAAACCCGCAAAAATACTGTATTTTTAGCACATCTTTGCTTGCATTGATGTGCTTTTCTATGTTATAATTTGAGTATGATATCATACTCAACAAAGGAGGCCATCATGTACTACAAC
>NZ_JAANIH010000220.1 GCF_014529705.1 Bradyrhizobium campsiandrae | reverse complement strand
CTGGTACAGGAATCTCTACCTGTTGTCCATCGCCTACGCCTATCGGCCTCAGCTTAGGTCACGACTAACCCTGAGCGGACGAGCCTTCCTCAGGAAACCTTAGATATTCGGTGGAAGGGATTCTCACCCTTCTTTCGCTACTCATACCGGCATTCTCACTTCTAAGCGCTCCACCAGTCCTTCCGGTCTGACTTCACCGCCCTTAGAACGCTCTCCTACCACGAACCTCTAAAGAGGTTCATCCACAGTTTCGGTAATATGTTTAGCCCCGGTACATTTTCGGCGCGGGGTCACTCGACCAGTGAGCTATTACGCACTCTTTCAATGGTGGCTGCTTCTAAGCCAACATCCTGGTTGTCTCAGCAACGCGTCATTCGTCCCCCCTTAACACATATTTGGGGTCCTTAACTGGTGGTCCGAGCTGTTTCCCC
>NZ_JAANIH010000219.1 GCF_014529705.1 Bradyrhizobium campsiandrae | reverse complement strand
GGATGACGTGGGTATTCCTTGCTGTGCCATGTCGCGGTCTTTCATGCTTCCGGCGCAATCTTTGCCGCCAAAAAACAAATGTTCAAGAGCAATTCATCACGATGCAGTATAGCGCTGCAATTGGGCGGTGAAACGGAGGTTTACGCCGACGTCCCGCATTGCCGGCGATGGATCATTTCAACCGGTGAACTGCGACGGCAGCAGAACACGCGTGTTCATCTGGGTCACCAAAAGTAAATGTCCGGGTAAGTTTGATTCTATCGATTTCACCGTCAAGACAATCATTTCGCGACGCGCGACCGCAATGATGACGCGGGAAATGAAAATATCATGACGCTTATGTTGCAGAAGATATCATGTACATTTGTTGCTTGCTGTATTCATAAGAAATTACTGCGATAGTGAAATAAAATGCAATAGACGGAAATATGT
>NZ_JAANIH010000218.1 GCF_014529705.1 Bradyrhizobium campsiandrae | reverse complement strand
ATGCAAAAGGTCGTAAATGAGAAGTGCACAAAAGAAATGTACCTAAGCCAATTTTAATTACCGATGAAGAAAGTAAAGGTGCGGATGCTGTGGAAGGAACGCTACCACGGGAAGAAGGCGACCGACTCGCAGCAAGTTATATTAATTACTACACAGCCAATGGTGGAGTGATTTTTCCGCTATTTGGGGATCCAAATGATGAACTTGCTCGCGAAAAATTACAACAACTTTATCCAAACAGTGAAGTGGTTGGTGTAAAAGCAAGAGAAACTTTACTTGGCGGCGGAAATATTCACTGTATTACTCATCAGCTGCCAAGAGGATAAGGAGTGAACATCATGAATCAAAAAATAGTCGTGGCACTTGGTGGTAATGCAATTTTATCGTGTGATGCCAGCGCTGAAGCGCAACGAAGTGCTCTTGAAGAAACAG
>NZ_JAANIH010000217.1 GCF_014529705.1 Bradyrhizobium campsiandrae | reverse complement strand
CTATTATATTCCAGACCAGCCTCCGCCGCCCCGGATGCCGCAAAATGTTTCACGCATGCAGCCATCCGCTCCAAATTTCCTTCTAATTTACTCGCATCACCTTGATAGCCGTCAACCAGTGCTTTTCCAAGTTCACTATTTAAAAATGGATCTACACCAGTTGATTCCATTACACGACCCCATCTTGGGTCCCTAACTAAATCAAGCATTGGCGAAAAAGTAACATGATGACCGTCTGCTGTTGCTTCAAGCGCCGAAACTTCCGCCATCACGCGCACCGTTTCCCGGTCAAAAGAACAACCAAGTGCAAGTGGGATTGGAAATACCGTTTTATACCCGTGTATGACATCCGCCATAAAAACAAGCGGAATTCCTAGTCGATTTGTTTTTAAATAAGCTTCTTGAATTCCAATCATATCAAGTGCCGAACTT
>NZ_JAANIH010000021.1 GCF_014529705.1 Bradyrhizobium campsiandrae | reverse complement strand
GCAGCACCGAAAGATAGGTCTCGACGATCTGCGCTAGCTGCTTCTCGGGCGCGACTTGACCCGACTGCTTGCGCCAATGCTCCATCGAGCGGTCCATGGCGTAGGCAAAGGCCTCGATCACCAGCGCCTCGCGCGAATCGAAATGCGCATAGAAGCCGCCATGGGTCAGCCCCGCCTCCTTCATGAGGTCGGCAACGCCGATGCCGTGGGCGCCCTTTTCGCGCAGCCGCACGGAGGCCTTCCGCACGATCCGGTCGTGGGTTTCCTGCTTGTGTTCCCGAGAATAGCGCATGCAGCTCTCATTGAATGTCGAAGGTCATCTCATAGCACGGATATCGGTCCGGCGGCGCATTAATTCCCGGTAAAGATGTTACCGATCATGGAAAAAGTTGCAGTTGCATGGACCGCGAGTGCTCCCTTACCGTCGCGCACGAAGCCTTCGGTGTAGCTGGTCTGGCGCCCCAGTTTGACGATCTTGCCTTCGGCCGAGATCAGCCCGGACCGGACCGAGAGCGGACGCAGGAAAGTCATCTTGAGGTCGAGCGTCACCGACGACTGCCCGGCCTCAAGCCGGGTCGAAATGGCGCACCCCATGGCCGTATCGATCATTGCGGCGGCCGTCGCCCCGTGCAAAAGCCCAATCGTGTTTTCGAGGTCCTGGCGCGGCTCGAGCTCCATGACGATCCTGCCAGACTCGACCACGGCCATGACAAAACCGATCAGCTTGGCAAAAGGCGGCGGCGGCAGGCGGCCGTCGCGGATGCCCAGCATGGCGTCCATGCCCGACAGGCCCATCGCCACCTTCGCTACCGGCGCCGGGACCTGCCAGTCCACGACGCGCTCACGCCGCTGTGCGGGTGAAAACAAATCGAGCTGGTCGGGTTCGGTCATGTGCAGCCTCTTTAAATGATAAACATCATACTATGCTGCGGACTTGCCACTGGCAACTCCGCCCGACCGCTTGACAAGCGGCGCGTTTCGACCCGGAAATGATCTTGACCGGCGCGCCTCGCGCCCGTCCACGAAACCTTCGAGATGCCCGATGGAAATGCTCAACAACCACTGCGGCGTGACGCGTGACGCGCGCGGCGTCGTTCATGTTACGATCTGCAATGCCGGCTCGCTGAATATCCTGAGTTCGCCCGTGACCGACGCTCTCCGCGAAGGCCTGCAGCAACTCGCCGGCGACCGCAGCATCCGCGTCGTAGTGCTGCGCGGCCAGAGCGAGAAGAGCATGATCGGCGGCGCCGACATCAAGGAGATGGCGAAGCTCGACCAAAAGTCTGCCGAGGCTTTCATCAGCCGCCTGCGCGATCTCTGCGAGGCCGTGCGCCGGTTCCCCGCTCCGATGATCGCGCGCATGCCGGGCTGGTGCCTCGGCGGCGGGCTGGAGGTGGCGGCCGCCTGCGATTTCCGCATCGCCGCGCCGGACGCGCATTTCGGCATGCCGGAGGTGCGCGTGGGTATCCCCTCGGTGATCCACGCCGCGCTGCTGCCGCGCCTGATCGGCTGGGCCCGCGCACGCTGGCTGGTGATGACGGCCGAAAATATCGACGCATCGACGGCGCTGGCCTGGGGCCTGGTCGACAGGGTCGCCGCGCCCGGCGAGCTGGATTCCGAGGTCGAGCACGTCGTGACGGCGTTGCTCGCGTGCGGCCCCGAAGCGTTGCGCTCGCAGAAGGCTCTGCTGCGCCAATGGGAGGAACTGCCGCTGACGGAGTCGGTCAATCTCAGCGTGAAAGTGTTCGGCGAGTCGTTTTTGACCGACGAGCCGACGCGGCTGATGGCCGCGTTCGTGAACCGGAAACGATAGGCTGCCCCCGGTGTCGTTCCCGGCCTTCGGGACGACACCGAAAGTTCGAAGCTCGTCAACAAACCTCGTCCGACCCACGACATTTTCTCATCCTTGCCGCGGTTGCAATTTTTGCGCCGCATCATATGATGATCGTAATCTTATTTACGCCTAGGGAGCCCCATCATGGCCGAAGCCACCGATCCCGTCGTCATCGTCTCCGCCGCCCGTACCCCGCTCGGCCGCTTCCTGGGCGAGATCTCGCCGCTTCCCGCGCACAAGCTGGGCTCGCACGTGATCAATGCGGCGCTGGAGCGCGCAAGACTCGCACCCGAAAAGGTCGACGAGGTCTTCATGGGGTGCGTGTTGCCGGCCGGCCAGGGCCAAGCGCCCGCACGCCAGGCCGCCCGCGCCGCGGGACTGCCCGACGCCACCGGCGCCACCACGGTCAACAAGGTCTGCGGGTCCGGCATGAAAGCGACCATGCTGGCCCACGACATCATCCGGGCGGGCTCGGCCGAGATCGTCGTGTCCGGCGGTATGGAGAGCATGAGCAATGCGCCGTATCTGCTGGCGAAGGCCCGCGGCGGCTATCGCGCTGGCCATGACCGCATCATCGACCACATGATGATGGACGGATTGGAGGACGCCTACGAGACCGGGCGCTCCATGGGCGATTTCGGCGAGGCCACCGCGGAGGCCTACCAGTTCACCCGCAAGGACCAGGATGCCTACGCGATGGAAACGCTGAGCCGCGCCCGCAAGGCGGTCGAAGGCGGCGCCTTCAAGGCCGAGATCGCCCCGATCACGCTGACCGAGAAAGCCGGGCCGCGCATCATCGCCAATGACGAGCACCCGCTGAAGGTCGATCCGGCCAAAATCCCAGGGCTGAAGCCGGCGTTCCGCGCCAACGGCACCATCACGCCGGCCGCCTCCTCCGCCAATGCCGACGGCGCCGCGGCACTCGTGCTGACGAAACGTTCGCTCGCCGATCGCAACGGCCTTCCTGCTCTTGCCGAGATCAAGGGCCACGCCACCCACAGTCAGGAACCGCAATGGTTCACGACGGCGCCGATCCCCGCGATCCGCAAGCTGCTGGACAAGGTCGGCTGGAGTGCGGGCGATGTCGATCTGTTCGAGATCAACGAAGCCTTTGCGGTGGTCGCGATGGCGGCGCAGCGCGATCTGGGGATTCCCCGCGAGAAGCTCAACATCAATGGCGGCGCTTGCGCGCTCGGCCATCCCATCGGGGCGACCGGCGCCCGGCTGATCGTGACGCTGCTGCACGCGCTCGAGGCTAACAATCTCAAGCGGGGCGTCGCGGCGCTCTGCATCGGTGGCGGCGAAGCCACGGCCATCGCCGTGGAACGGCTTGCGCACTGAGAGCGATGACGTCTGAAAATGAGGGAAGTCTGTCATTTCAGACTTCCCATTTCCGTGCCACGTTGTAACCATGACGCGGGTCTCCCGGAGCCCGCCAACTTGCTTGAGGGGCAATGATCTCGAACTGGCTCTCGGCCGCGCTCGGCCGTCGCAACATCCATTACGGCTGGGTGATGGTCGGCGTGACCTTCTTCGCCGCCTTGATCAGCGCCGGCACGGTCGGCGCGCCCGGCGTGTTCATCGTCCCGCTTCAGAAGGAGTTCGGCTGGAGCACGGCCGAAATCTCCTCAGCGCTCTCGATCCGTTTCATCCTGTTCGGACTGATGGCGCCGTTCGCCGCGGCCCTCCTGAACCGCTACGGCCTGCGCAACGTCACGCTGGCCGCGCAGCTCATCGTCGTCTCAGCGCTGGTGCTGTCGCTGGGCATGACACAGGTCTGGCAGCTGGTTGCCCTTTGGGGCGTGGTGATCGGGATCGGCACCGGCATGACCGCGCTGGTGCTGGGCGCCACCATCGCGACGCGCTGGTTCGCGGCAAGACGCGGCCTCGTCATCGGCGTCATGACCGCGAGCGTGGCCACCGGCCAGCTCGTCTTCCTGCCGCTGCTGGCGAGCCTGACCGAACGCTTCGGCTGGCGGCTGGCGCTCGGCTTTGTCTGCATCATGCTCGGCGTTTCTGCGACGGCGGTATTGCTCATCATGCGCGACCGCCCCAGCGATCTGGGCCTGCGTCCCTTCGGCGACGAGGGCACCAAGCCCCTGCCCGCACCGCCTGTCAATCACGGCTCGATCACATCAGTCGCGCTGGGCACGCTGCGGGACGCCTCGACGTCGAGCGCGTTCTGGATCCTGTTTGCGACCTTCTTCGTCTGCGGCGCCTCAACCAATGGCCTCGTGCAGGTGCACCTGATCCCAATGTGCCTCGATTTCGGCATCCCGCAGGTTCAGGCGGCGAGCCTTTTGGCGGCGATGGGCATCTTCGACTTCTTCGGCACCATCATGTCGGGCTGGCTGTCGGATCGCTATGACAACCGCTACCTGCTGTTCTGGTATTACGGCCTGCGTGGGCTCTCGCTGATCTTTCTGCCCTTCAGCGACTTCTCCTTCTATGGCCTGTCGATCTTCGCGATGTTCTACGGCCTCGACTGGATCGCCACCGTGCCGCCGACGGTGCGGCTGACCGCGCAGAAATTCGGCCCCGAACGCGCCAATCTGGTGTTCGGCTGGATCTTTGCCGGCCACCAGCTCGGCGCCGGAACGGCAGCTTTCGGCGCGGGCCTGTCGCGGACGCTGCTGCAGAGCTATCTGCCCGCCTTCTTCGTCGCCGGAGCACTCTGTGTCTTCGCCTCGCTGATCGTGCTGGCACTGTGGCGGCAGCCGAAGCCGCAAGCAAAGCCCGCGATGGCTTAAGTCCGGGCCGAGATCCGGGAACCAGGAGCTTTTGCCAGGAAGGATCGGCGTTTGCTCCTGGTCCGGATCGTCACGACCGCGGCGACGGCAGGCAAGCTCCAGGCCAAACAGCCGCCACATGTTGGCGAAGCCGCTGCGGGAAGTTGTCCCGGCATTGCCGATATTGCCGTTAGACTTCGCAGCCCAAACGTGAAAAATGCCTCGAAGCGCTTCACGCGCGCAGTGCACACCAAGATGCGCCAGAGGAAACAAGATGCCGACTGCCTTCCCGTCGCCCGTCCCCGCCATTCCGACCGCTCCCTTGACTGCCCAGCTCCGCGATGCCTTGCGCGCGATCGTGGGCGAAAAGGGCCTGATCGAGGACGATCACGGCAAACGGCCGTTCGTCACCGATTGGCGAGGATTGCTGGTTGGCGCTGCGGGCGCCGTCGTGCGTCCCGGTAGCACCGAAGAGGTATCGAAAGTCGTGCGGCTCTGCCATGAGCACGGCGTTGCGATCGTGCCGCAAGGCGGCAACACCGGCTTGATGGGCGGAGCAACGCCCTGGCCTGCACACACCGGCATCGTGCTGTCGCTCGCTCGCATGAATCGCGTCCTGGACGTCGATCCCGTCGGCTATGCGATGACGGTCGAAGCCGGCTGCGTCTTGCAGACGCTTCAGGAGACCGCGGCTGCGCACGACAGGTTCCTGCCGCTCAGCCTTGGCGCCCAGGGCTCCTGCATGATCGGCGGCAACCTCTCGACCAACGCCGGCGGCGTGCAGGTGCTGCGCTATGGCAATGCGCGCAATCTCGTGCTCGGGCTGGAAGTGGTCATGCCCAATGGCGAGGTCTGGAACGGACTGCGTGCGCTGAAGAAGGACAACACCGGCTACGACCTCAAGCATCTCTTTATGGGCGCCGAAGGCACGCTCGGCATCATCACCAGGGCCGTGCTCAAGCTGTGGCCGGCGCCCAAGGACGTTTGCACAGCCTGGCTGGCCGTGCGCGATCCCCGCGCGGCATTGGAGATCCTGTCCGAGGCGCATGCGGCATCCGAGGACAATGTCGGTTCATGCGAGCTCTTGAGCCGCGCCGCAATCGACCTCGTGATGCGTCACATTCCCGGTGTCCAGGATCCGCTCAAGGCGGAGACGCCGTGGTACCTGCTGCTTGAATGGTCGTCCTCGCGCCCCCGGCAGGAGGGCGCCGCTGGCATGTCGGAGAAGCTGGAGCAGTTTCTCGAAGGTCAGCTCGAGGCCGGGCGCGTCCTGGATGCGGTAATCGCGCAGACCGTCAGCCAATCGCGCAATATGTGGCGCATTCGCGAAGCCATGGCCGAGGCATCCCGCGCCGAGGGACCGGGCCTCAGCTACGACATCTCGGTGGCGATCTCCAGGATTCCGGAGTTCGTCGACAAGGGACTGAAGGCCGTTCTCGACATTCTCCCGAGCATCCGTCCCTATCCGCTCGGGCATATCGGCGATGGCAATCTGCATTTCTCGTTCATGGGGCCTGAAGGCATGGATCAGCAGACGCTGAACCAATACACCGCCGCGAGTACCCGCGCCGTCAACGATCTCGTCACCTCCATGGGCGGCTCGATCTCGGCGGAGCATGGCATCGGCATCGAAAAGCTCGACGAGCTCAGCCACTACCGCTCCAGGACCGAGCTCGACATCATGCGCACCATCAAGCGCGCGCTCGATCCGCAGAACATCATGAACCCGGGCAAGGTGCTGCGGGTGTGAGCTAGAAACTTCGCGTCGAAACCTCCGGCGCCTCCCCCGGCCGCCCGGACTGAGCAACCAGCCGTTGGCGGCGACAGCGTGGCCTCCGCCCGTCCGGCAATCGACTGTTACAAATCGGGGAGAGCCCGCGTGGTCGACGTCACCTGGCGTCCTTGTTCAATTCGATCGCGACCTCCGACATCCACGAGCCCGGTGCTTCCATCAAGAAGGATTGATGGTTGCTTTTGGTCTGGATCGTCACCAGCGCAGCGACGGTGTTGCCCTCGATGCGCGCCTCGATCAGACCGTCCTTGTTGGTGCCATAGACCTTGCCGCCCTGCCGGTACTCGCTCTCGAACCAGTTGCCTGACAGCTCCGTCCCGCTTTGCTCGATGTTGGCCGACAGCACCATTTTGTAAGCATCGCTGGCGCAACGCAGGTCGAGCGTCAGGGATCGTCCTGGCTTCGTGACGTTGTACGCCACCTTGCAGCGGACTTTTTCGCGTGGGCCGTCCGACGGCTTCATGGTACCGGTGCCCGACCATGCGCCGGCCAGGCTGTCGAACACGGCCTCCGCGTGCGACGGACTAACGACGACAAGCGCGAGGCAAGTTGCGCCGGCGAAGGTTCGCGCGGCCATGGACTTCAAGAGCATCTGCCGATCCTGATTGGTAAAATCTGCGTGCGTCCTAGGCCCCGATGACCGCAGGAAGTTGACGAAGATGTTTTCAGATGTTGCGAAGATTGCCTGAACGTTGCCGGCCAGCACGTCAGTCGGTGATGATGCCGATATCGCCGCGGCGGCCTCTCGTCGGCCCGGTTCGGCCGTAGATTCGGTTGATGTTGCCGACGAGCGCGGATTGCGGGTCGCTCGCGGCGACGAAGCCGTCGTCCGGCCGCGACAGCTCTCTCGGGCTCACGGCGCGGACCACGTAAGGCGTCACGAGAACGACGAGCCCTGTCTGGTTGTTGACGAAATCCTGGCTGCGGAACAGCGCACCCAGCACCGGCACCTGCATGAGCCCGGGCAACCCGTTCACCGCCCGCTTGGTCTGGTCCTGAATCAGGCCCGCGATGGCCATGGAGCCGCCGGAGGGAACCTCCAGCGTGCTCTCGGCCCGCCGCGTCTTGATCGACGGCACGGTCAGCGAGTTGGTCGTACTCTCGCTCACGGCCTGGGACAGAGTGATGGAGTTCTCATTCGACAAATCCGACACCTCGGTCATCAGATGCAGGCTGATGCGGCCTTCCGCCAGCACGACCGGCGTGAAGCTGAGCGACATTCCGAACCTCTTGAAGCTGATCTGCGTGGTGCAGACATGAGTGGTCGGATCGCAGGAATAGCCCGCGGGAACCGGAAACTCGCCGCCGGAGATGAAGGTCGCGGACTCTCCCGAGATCGCCGTCAGCGTCGGCTCAGCCAAGGTGCGCATCACGCCGGCACTCTCCATCGCCCGCAGCGTCGCCGTCGTCCCGCCGGCCGACAGGGATACATTGTTGCCGTCGACGAGGTTCTTGCCATAGGCCGTGAAGGGGTTCGCATTGGTCAGACTGACGGCGGACGTGCCGGAGCTCAGACTCGTGCTGAGATCGACGCCGAGCTGCTTGATGATCTGGCGCGACACCTCGGCGATCGTCACCTTCAGCATCACCTGGTCCCGTCCTCGAACCGTGATCGTGTTGACGACCTTTTCGGCGCCGCCTGTGAGGCGCGCGGCGATGTCGTTGGCCTGCTGGGCCTCGACGGGCGTCGCAGCGGTGCCGGTCAATATGACGCCGTCGCCGACGCCGTCGATCTGGATGTTGGCCGCGGGAAGCGCCTGCCTCAGCGCGGCCCGAACGCCGTTCAAGTCACGCTTGACCGCGATGTCATAAGCCGTGATCGACTGGCCGGCGGTGTCGAAAAACACCACGTTGGTCTGCCCCACCGCCGCGCCGATGATATAGGCGCGCTGCGCCGATCGCAGCACGACATTGGCGATCTTCGGATCCGCGACCAGCACATCCTTCACGTCGCGTGGAAGGTCGATCACGAAGGACTTTCCGACCCCGAGGGACACGAACCGCGCATCGGTCGGGCTGGTTACCTGCTCCTGCTTCGCAGTCCGGCGGTCGGCGCCTTCCACCGTGGGCGACTGGCAGGGCACCGCCGCCAGGGCAATCAGAATTGGCAGCACGCGCCTGGATGCACGCGATAATGATCCGGTACCGCCATGCATGACGATTGTCCTCAACGTCCTGTCCCTCGAAAGACGCCACGGGCTCCTCGCGGGCTGCAGGGGGCCCCATGGCGTTCGATGCGGGTTGAACGTCGCAGGTCAGCCGTTCGGGCGGCGCCGCAACAACTGAAACAAAACTGAGGGCAGCGATACTCGTCGGAAAAGAACGCCTGGCGCGCGCGATCCGCAGACCATCATCAATCCAGGCGAGATACTCCGGCCGTGAGCGAGCCGGGCACCCTCGTTGTTTCTTAGCCGCGCGGGTTGACGACGGTGTAGCCGCGCAGCGAACGCGCGTGCATGCGCGTCGCGTGACCGCCCGAATTGGCATCATACGCCATCCACATGTCGCCGCCGAGCGGCTGCTCCAGGACGAAGACGTGCCCGTGGCGCGCGGCGACCATTCCCGGCGCCGGCGCCGCGCGCGGAAAGTGCAGCCAGTTCGACGCGAGATTCAATTCCGGCACGACATGACCGAACACGCGGATCGCGGCACCGCAGCCGCAAAAGGATGAGGGGCAGCCGGCCGGGCGGCCGCCGATGACGCGATCACCGGTGACGCTGAGGGTCGTCGCGGCATAGCCCGCGTTGGTCACCGTCATCTGTGTTGCGCGATAGGCCTGCAATGACGGCCTGGGAGCCCGCTCGCGGCGCGGCTGCGCGTACGAGAAATCGCAGGGCATTGTGATATTGCATTCGGGAGCTTGGAGGTTGCGATAGGACCGCGCTTCTGCGGCGGTGGAGGTGGCAACAACAAAAACGCACGCTGAAAGAACCAGCTTGATCATTTGCAGGACTCTGGGTTGGAGGGTCCTGCCCCGGTCGCGAGAGACCGATATTGGTTTGGCTGAAATGAGCCCGAAGCGCGGCGGAAGAGAGCGCGCGACTAACCTGGGTTAAGTTCCGGCACGTGGACGGCCCGGCCTCACGGCCTGATCGTCATGTTCTCCGGCGGCCCTGCCTTGCGCAGCGGCTCGGCGAGGCGTGCGAACTCGCACAGCAGCGAGCGCGTCTTTCTGGGATCGATGATTTCCTCGACCCAGAATTTCTCGGCCGAGCGGAACGGCGAGCGCAGCTTGTTCAGACGCTCCTCGATCTCTTTCAGCTTCGCCGCCTTGTCCTCGGCCGCATCGATATCCGCGCGATAGGCGGCCTCGATGCCGCCTTCGAGCGGCAGCGAGCCCCAATAGGCCGACGGCCAGGCGTAGCGGATCGAGAAGCGGTCGGCCGGTTGATGCACGACGCCTGCGACGCCAAAAGCGTTGCGCAGGATGACGGTGCACCAGGGCACGGTGGTCTGGTTGACCGCGGCCATGGCACGGACGCCATGGCGGATGGTCGCAGCCTTCTCGGCCTCGAGACCGATCATGAAGCCGGGGCAATCCATGAGATAGACGATTGGCAGGTGGAAGGTCTCGGCAAAGTCGACCCAGCGCACCACCTTCTGGCACGCATCCGCCGTCCAGGAGCCGCCATAGTGAAAGCTGTCGCTGGCAAGCAGCATCACGGCCCTGCCCTCGAGGCGCGCCAGACCAACGATAACAGGCTTGCCGAAACTCTTGGCGACCTCAAAGAACGAGCCCCTGTCGACGACGGACTCGATGATCGGCCTGACCTTGTAAACCTGCTTGCGATTGCGCGGCACCGCATTCATCAGCGCCTCGTCGCTGCGCTCCGGATTGTCGGCGCAGGGCAGAGTCGGTGGCAGCTCGTGGACTGACGACGGCAGGTAAGAGAGAAAGCGTCGCGCGCAGGCGAAAGCCTCCTCTTCCGTGTCGACCGCATGATCGACCGCGCCGGCGCGGGTTTGGATATCGGCGCCGCCGAGCTCCTCTTTGGAGAGATCCTGCCCCAGCGCCTTCACGACAGGCGGCCCCGCGACGAACATCGCGGATTTACGCGTCATGATGGAATAGTGGCTGGCGGCAAGGCGCGCGGCGCCCAGGCCCGCGACCGAGCCGAGGCCGAGCGCGACAACGGGCACGCAAGACAGATTCTCCGTCGTGAAGCGATACCAGCGGGTGCCGCCGATACCGCCGGGCAGATTCGCCGCGCCCTTGGTCTCGATGGTCTTGACCGAACCGCCGCCGCCGGAGCCTTCGATGATGCGGATGATGGGCAGACGGAAGTCGTGCGCCATCTCCTCCGCCATCAGCGGCTTCGCCGAGATCGACGCATCCGCCGAACCGCCCCGCACGGTGAAGTCATCGCCGACGACCACCACGGTGCGGCCGTCGACGCGGGCGCGGCCGAACACGCAGTTCGCCGGCGTCAATTTCTTGAGATCGCCGCCGGAATCGTACTCGCCGATGCCGGAGACGGCACCGATTTCGTGGAAGCTGCCCTTGTCGATCAGTCTGTCGATGCGTTCCCGAACAGTCAGCCGGCCCTGGTCATGTTGTCGCTTGACCTTGTCAACGCCGCCCATCTCCCGCGCGAAGGCTTGGCGCCGGGCGAGCTCGTCGAGTTCCGGCTTCCAGTTCATTCACTCCCTCCGAATGGATCGGCTTATTATTTTTATGGACCGATATTGCGACCGGTTTACGCGCGACGCGATTGTTGAAGGCGTCGCCTTCGGCCCCCTCCATCAGGCTGCCAAGCGAACGCCCAAGCGCCAGCATCAGCGGGGCGACTTCGTCATGCAGACGCTGTTCGTCATACATCGCCGACAGAAGCCCGATCGTGACGACCACGAAGGTCTGGTACTGCGGCGACCAGATCGGCACCGCAAGGCCATTGATGTGCGGGCTCCACAAGCCGCAAGCCGTGACATAGCCGCGCTCGCGCAGCGACTGCCTGTTGGCCTCGATCCGCGGCCGCAGGATCTTGACGGCCTCGGGCGCTTCGCGCTCCATGTCGTTGATGAAGGCATCGCCGACCTCAGGTGCCAGTGCTGCGGTGTAGGCGGCGCCCGCAGCCGTGGAGGCCATCGAGATGCGGCTGCCGGTGCCCTCGTGCAGGCCGAGCGCCGAAGCCGAGCGCGCGAACTGCAGATAGACCAGATGGAAGCGATCAGGCACGACGAAGCCGACGGTGCCTGGCAATTGCTCGGCAACTTCCTGCAGCCGCTGGCGGATCATGCTGCGCAGCTGCGCGCCCTTCATCATCGAGGCGCTCATCGCCACGGCGCTTGGACCTATCCGATATTTCTGGTCGCGCGGCAGATAGACGAGCTGGCCCATGCGCGTCAGCGTGTGCGTCAGTCGCGACACCGTCGAGCGCGGCAGACCGCAGCGATTTGAAATCTCGAGATTGCCGAGCCGCGCCTCGTGGCCCTCGAAGCATCGCAACACGTCGAACGCGCGCGACACCACCTGAATGACATCACCCTCACCGGCATCACCAGCGAGCGCACCTTGTCTGCTCAACCGCTCCGAACGTCGTCCCATGATCCCTACCGTTTGTTCCGCTCTGCGGAATTAAATTCCACTTTGTGAACGACGCTACCTCAGGCATTTTGCGACGACAACAAAAAGGCGATGGCATGCCAGAAATTAAGATCGCACTGATGTCGCCGGCCGCATCTGCGCAACTCCCGTGTAGGTTGGAGGAACCGTTGCCGATGGCGACGACGTTGTGGTCGTCGAAGCCATGAAGATGGAGATACCGGTGTCCTCGCCGGCGAGCGGTACGCTCGCATCGCTGCTCGTGAAGTTCGATGACCTCGTTGCAGAAGGACAGCCATCGCGATCGTCGCGCGTTGAGCGGGCGCCGCCCGCGGCTTCTCATCCGCGACAACCTGCAACAGACAATAACGGCGCGATGGCGCGCCATGTCTTGCGTTCGGACGCCATGAGGGGCGCGTCATGGGCATCTGACGGGTTGCGTGTCCCCTGATTGCGTTGCACAAGAAGGCAATGACACCGCTTTCGTCGCTTTCCTCCGCCTGGACCCGCTCGAAGCCGCCCCTGCTGCGGTTTCTCGACACGTGCCTCAATGAATTCTCCGCCGAGACGTCAGGTCACGTCGCCGATTACATCCCCGAACTGAGCAAGGCCGATCCTGCCTATTTTGGCATCAGTCTCGCCACGCTGGACGGTCATGTCTATGAGGTCGGCGACTCCAGGGTGCCATTCACCATCCAGTCGATGTCAAAGCCGTTCGTATTCGCGCTGGCGCTGGACCTGCTCGGCGCGAGCAAGGTCGAGAGCGCGATCGGCGTCGAACCCTCTGGCGACCCTTTCAACTCGATCCGGCTCAATGCGGAGAACCATCCGTTCAATCCGATGGTCAATGCCGGCGCGATCGCTTGCACCGGGCTGATCTACGACAGCAAGGGCACGGATGCCTTCGAGCAGATCAGGCTTGCGCTCAGCCGCTTTGCCGGGCGCGACCTCGCCGTCGACGAGGCCGTATACACCTCGGAAAGCCAGACCGGCGATCGCAACCGCGCCATCGGCTATCTCCTCAAGACCAATGCGGTGATTTCGGACAATGTGGCTGGCGTGCTGGACGTCTATTTCCGGCAATGTGCGGTGCTGGTCTCCGCGCGCGACATCGCGGTGATGGCGGCGACGCTCGCAAACCGCGGCGTCAATCCGGTGACCGGCGAGCAGGTGCTGACGCCCTATGCGATCTCGCGCACGCTGTCGGTGATGACGTCGTCGGGCATGTACGATTATGCCGGCGAATGGATCTACCGCATCGGCATTCCCGCCAAGAGCGGGGTCGGCGGCGGCATTCTGGCCGCCCTCCCCGCCCGTCTCGGGCTCGGCAGCTACTCGCCGAAGCTCGACAGGCACGGCAACAGCGTGCGCGGGATCAAGGTCTGCGAGGCGCTATCCTCGCATTACGACCTGCACATGCTCAACCGCAGCGACGACGCGCGCAACGCGGTCATCGCCGACTACGACATCGGCAAGAGCCCGTCACGCCGCGTTCGCCGCCAGCAGGAGCGCGAGATCCTGGCGGCGCATGAGCAGGAGGTGCGGATCATCGAGCTCGTCGGCACTTTGTCGCTTTCGGCGGTCGACTATGTCTCGCGCCGGCTGGCCGAACGGCCGCGGCCGCAATTCGTGATCTTTGATCTGCATCGCGTGACCTCCACCACGCGCGCGGGCGCGCGGCTGATCGCCGAAGCGTTCGAAGACCTTGCCGCGCTCAACGTCACCGTGGTGATTTCGGGCGTCAGGCGTGCATCGAAGGAATGGAATACCTTAAGAGAATGGACGGCGGAGCTGAAAAACGTCCGCGACTTCTATCTGCTCGATACCGCGATCGAATGGGCGGAAGACCAGATCGTCTACCGCTATGGCGGCTCGATCGATTTTCACGAGACAACCGAATTGTCCGAGCAACCACTGCTCGACGGCCTCAGCACGGAAGAATTGACGGATCTGGCCTCGATCTGCACCATCAGGACCTACCAGTCCGGCGCGAAGATCGTCACGGCGGGCGATCCTGCGGACGCCCTGTTCTTCCTGCGCAGCGGCGCGGTGCATGTCACCCTGCCCGACGGCGTCAGGCTGGCAACACTCACGGCGGGCATGGCCTTTGGAGAGATGGCCCTGATCGAAGCCACCCGCTCCGCCGACGTATTCGCGGATATGGCGGCGACCGCCTTCGAGGTGCCGCTGAAGGATTTCGAGCGCTTTCGCAAGCAGCACCCACGGGCGAGCGAGCGCATCATGCGCAATCTGGCGCAGCTGCTGGCCGATCGACTGATCGTGGCCAACACCAAGGTCGATATTTTGACGGCGACGTGAACCCTACCGGCTCGACGCCTCGCTGATCCGCCGCTTGATCTTGGCGGCGCTGGCCTCGAGCAATTCGGACGGCTGCTGGCCTGTCGCGGCGCACAGGCAGGCCCAGTAATAGATGACATCGCCGAGCTCCTCGACCAGACCCGCCTTGTCGAGCCAGTCATCGCGCAAGAGCTTCTTGATGTGCTCGGCGACCTCGCCGGACTCACCGGCGAGGCCAAGCCCGAGATAGGACAGCCGCTCGTTCGAGGGATGTTCATCGACTTTCGCAACGCCAGCGGCCCAGGCCGCATATTCATCGATCGTCATGACATCCCTCGCTCGCCAAGGCGTGGTTCAGCCCACCACTTCCGTCACGGGCTGAAGATCGATCTCGAACGTCTCCAGGAACTTCGACGTCATGATGTAGAAGCCGACCGAGAGCTGCAGCTCGACCAGTGCGGCCGGCGTCAGCTTCCCGGCGATCGCCCTGAAGGTCGCATCCGTCGGCTTCTTCAGCTTCACGATCTCGTCGGTGAAGGCGAGCGCGGCACGCTGCGTCTCGTCGAAACAACTCGCCGCCTGCCAGTTCTCCAGCGCCTCATTCTGCGCGTCGGTGACGCCGACATTCTTGCCGATGCGCTTGTGCGCGATGATCTCGTACGGCGCCTCGCACAGAATGCCGGTGCGTGTGATCGCAAGCTCGCGCACGATGGGATCAAGTTCGCCCTTGTGCCTGATGGCGCCGCCGAGCCGGCAATACTGCTCAAAGTAGCTCGGCGAATGCGCCATCATGCGAAAGATGTTGGCGTTGCGGTTCTTGTCGAGGATTTCGCGGGTACGGTCGGACGCCTTGAACGGGTCGCTGTAGTCGATGCGGGCCATGATTTACCTTGAGTTCTTCCTGACGTTTTTGATGCTTGTCGTCCTTACCGGAACAAGTTCCCAAAACTCTATTCGCAGGCCGACGCAGGAGCAACATCATCGAGTCAAATTGCCGCCGCATTGCTGATCGACCTTGGCACAGTCGACATTCGCCGCGTGGGGACAAATCGCGGTGAATGCTCGAAGTGGGGTGTTCCGAGTAAAAACAATTGGCCGTCTTTGCGCTTGACCGCGCAACGATGAGTCACGCCCAAGTCTAGGGAGAAAACGGCATGAAGGAAGCCACCAAGGGGGCGGCCTCGGAGGCGCTCGCGCATATGCTGGCGGTGATGGCGATGCTCGTCATCGCCAGCATCCTGTTCTACGGCCGTTAAGCGTTTCAGAGTTTTCGTCATTCCGGGGTGGCCCTCGCACAGGCCAGGCCCAGAATACCCGTTCCAGGCTCGGTCTCATGACCGCCCCCGAATGACGAAATCCCGTTACGTCTCCTTCGTGAAGAACGGCACGAGCGTCCCGGCAAAAGGCCTGAAGCTCGCGGTGACCGAATCGCCAATGGCCAATCCATTGGCGCCATGGGCCATCATGCGAAAACCCTCGGAGCAATCGACCAGCAGGATGTTGTAGGGCACGTGGGCGCGCGTCTCGGGCGTGGCAGCGCGGCAAACCAGCGAGGTCGCGTAGACCCTGCCTTTGCCGCTGGCGCGCGCCTCGCGGAGGCCGGTCACGCCACAGGCGGCACAGAAAGCACGGTGAAAATACTGCACGTGGTCGCATGCGGTGCAGGTTTGGTAGGTGATCGCCTCTTCGCCCCGGGTCCAATCCGCCAGACGCTCGCTCATGCTACTTGCTCCAAAAACATGCTGACGTGGGACGACAGCACGCCGCCGTCGCCGTGCAGCAGCGCGATCGATGCGTCTCTCACTTGGCGATTCGCCGCCCGCCCCGTCATCTGCAAATGTGCCTCGACCAGATGCGCCATGGCGCCGCCGACGCCGCAATGGCCATAGCTGAGCAGGCCGCCATGGGTGTTGAGCGGCATCGCGCCGTCCCGGCCGAAATGGCCTGATCGCACGCGGTCAGCCGCCTCGCCGCGACCGGCAAGGCCGAGGTCTTCCAGCAGCATGGCCAGCGTGATGGTAAAACTGTCGTAGATGGCAGCGTAGCGCACGTCGGAGATCGCAAGCCCCGTGGCTTGCTTCGCACGCGCGATGGAGATTTCGGCGCCAAGCTCACTCAAGCCTGGCATGGCGGTGACGTGCTGATGCGTGTGCGCCTGGGCGCAGCCGCAAATGCGCACACCGGCCTCGCCGGTTCGCTCTCGACTGATGACGAAGGCCGCGCCGCCATCGGACACCGGGCAGCAGTCCAGCAGCTTGAGCGGCATCGCCACCGGCTTCGAGGCCATGACGTCCGCCACCGTGATCGGATCGTGGAATTGCGCGCCCGGATGGGTGCAGGCGTGGGCCCGCATCAGCACCGCGAATTCGGCGAGGTCTTCTTCGGTCACGCCGTATTCGTGCATGTATCTGTTGGCGACGAGGCCGTAATAGGCGGGAATGGTCGGCCCGAGCGGCACCTCGTAATCGGGATGGCCAACCTGCGCCAGCGCCTGGATCGAGGCGTCGCGGCTCTGGCCGGTCAAGCGGTTCTCGCCGGCAACGACGAGCATGTTACGGCAGACGCCCGCTTCGACAAGCTGATGAGCGAGCATGGTCATCGCAAGGCCGGTGGCGCCGCCGACCTGCACGGCGTGGGCGTAAGACGGGCGGATGCCAAAATGCTCGGCAAAGACAGTCGCCAGCATGATGTGCGGCGACACGGTGGAGTAGCCGCAGAGGATGCCATCGATGTCGGCGCGCTTGAGGCCGGCATCGTCAAGGGCGAGTTGCGCAGCCTTGCTCATCAGATCGAGCGAGGACGAACCTTCGTGCTTGCCGTAGGATGTGAGGCCGACGCCGGTCATGAAGCTCATGATGCCCTCGCTACTCCGGCGCTGCGCGCGTGACGCCGTCACGAACCAAGGCGGCGATCTCGTCCGAGGAGTACCCGATCTCGCGAAGAATCTCCGCGCCATGCTCGCCAAGCCGCGGCGCCAGGCGCACCGGCTCGGCCTCGGTCTCCGACCAGGTCGCCGTCACCTTCATGCTGCGGATCGCACCTTCGGTCGGATGGTTGACGATCGGGAAGAAGCCGGTCGCCTCCAGATGCTCGTCGTGCAGGATCGAGGCGAGGTCGTGCATTGGCATCACGGGCACGTCGGCTTTCGTGAGCACATCGATCCACTCGGCCGTGGTGCGCGTCTCGAAGATGCGGGCGAGCTCGGCATAGACGACGTCGATGTTCGCCGCGCGGCCGGCGAAGGTTGCGAATTTGGGATCGGCGCGCAGGTCGTCGCGTCCGGTCGCCTTGAAGAAATTCTCCCACTGCTTGTCGTTGTACACGATGACGCTGAGATGGCCGTCCGCAGTCTTGTAGGGCCTGCGGTCGCGCGACAGATGACGGGCATAGCCGCCCTTGTCGAGCGGCGGCTCATAGGTAAGCCCACCCATATGGTCGCCCATGACGAAGCCTGCCATGGTCTCGAACATCGGGATGTCGACGCGCTGGCCGCGGCCGGTGCGGTCGCGGTGCACGAGGCTGGCGCAGATCGCGCCGACGGCGGTGAGGCCAACGATGCGGTCGACCAGCGCGTTCGGCACATAGCGCGGCACGCCGTCGCCGGTCTGCGCCATCAGCGCCGGCAGCGCTGTCGCGCCCTGGATCAGGTCGTCATAGGCCGGCTTTGCCGCATAGGGCCCGTCCTGGCCGAAGCCGAACACGCCGGCATAGACGAGGCGCGGATTGATCGCGGAGACGACGTCATAGCCGAGCTGAAGCCGCGCCATCGCCTGCGGGCGGACATTGTAGACGAGGACATCTGCGTCCTTCAGCAGCCGCAGCACGGCCTCGCGGCCGCCGGGCTTCTTCAGGTCGAGGCAGATCGAGCGTTTGCTGCGGTTGGTGTTGAGGAACACCGGGCCCATGCCAGCGTGGCGCATCGGACCGATCAGGCGGGTGACGTCGCCGTCGAGCGATTCCACCTTGATCACGTCGGCACCGTAATCGCCGAGCATCTGGGTCGCGTAGGGACCCATCAACACGGTGGTCATATCGATGACCTTGATGCCCTTCAGCGGCCCCATCCGTATGCTCCCGATAGCGCGGGGGCACAATGCGGTCCCGCGATTTCGATCCAGCTAAGGGGAGTAGCGGCGCCTGCGCAAGGGCGGCCGGCGTATGGCCGCATGCGGAAGGCCGCAGCCGCTATTTCTTCTGGCGGGATTCGCGGATCTTCATGAGACGCTCGAGCTCGTCGTTCTGCTGGTTGATGCGGTCGGCAATGCGCGACTCGTTCTGCTCGCCGGAGGCGGCGGCAGCCTGCTCGATCAATTGGCGGATGTTGTCCTCGAGGATCGCGATCCGATCGTTGAGGGCTTCGAGAGAAAGTGAATCTTCGTAGTCAGTGCTCATGATGCATTCCCTGCAAATCAATTAGAGCATTACGGAGGCCGCGCGGGCCCACCATGATCTAACGCAAAGAACCTAATGCGTAGGGTGGGTTAGCCGAAGGCGTAACCCACCACTGTCTACCTTCCGCGGAGACAAAAGAGGTGGGTTACGCCGCGGACTGCACTTCGTGCAGCCGCCAGCTAACCCACCCTACGCAAGCCTACTTCAGCGGCTCCAGGACGGAGACGTAATTGGCGACCGCGGCGCCGCCCATGTTGAAGATGCCGCCGAGCTTGGCATTCTTGAGCTGCATGCCCTCGGGCGCCTGCCCGGCAAGCTGCATCGCGGTCATCACATGCATCGAGACGCCGGTGGCTCCGATCGGGTGGCCCTTGGCCTTCAGGCCGCCGGACGGATTGACCGGCAGCTTGCCGTCCTTGAGCGTCCAGCCTTCCTTGATGGCGCGGGCGCCCTGCCCCTTCGGCGTCAGGCCCATCGCTTCGTACTCGATCAGCTCGGCGACGGTGAAGCAGTCGTGGGTCTCGACGAAGGAGAGATCGGACAGCGTCACGCCAGCCTTTTCCAGCGCGCGCTGCCAAGCAACCGTGCAGCCCTCGAACTGGAGGATGTCGCGCTTGCTCATCGGCAGGAAGTCCTGGGCATGCGCGGTGGCGCGGAATCCGATTGACTTAGCCATGCCCTTGGCGGTCTCGGCATCGGCCAGCACCAGCGCGGCCGCACCGTCGGAGACGAGCGAACAATCGGTGCGCTTCAGGGGACCTGCGACGTAAGGGTTCTTCTCGCTCTCGGCGCGGCAGAAGTCGAAGCCGAAATCCTTGCGCATCTGGGCGAAGGGATTGGCGACGCCGTTCTTATGGTTCTTGGCCGCGATCAGGGCCAGCGCATCGGACTGGTCGCCGTATTTCTGGAAGTAGGAGCTGGCGATCTTGCCGAACACGCCGGCGAAGCCGCCGACGGTGTCGCCGTCCTCGGGCAAATAGGACGCCTTGAGCAGGTTCTTGCCGATCTCCGGACCCGGGGTCCGGGTCATCTGCTCGACGCCGACGACCAGGACGATCTTGGCCGCGCCCGCGGCGATCGCGCGCAGGCCCTGGTGCACGGCGGCCGAACCGGTTGCGCAGGCGTTCTCGACCCGGGTGGCCGGCTTGAAGCGCAGCTTCGGATCGGCCTGGAGCACCAGCGAGGCGGTAAAATCCTGCGCCGAGAAGCCGGCGTTGAAATGGCCGAGCACGATCTCGTCGACATCGGAGGCCGAAATGCCGGCATCGGCCATCGCCTCATTGGCGACGCGGGTGACGAGGCTTTCGACGGTTTCGGTGTCGAACTTGCCGAACGGCGTATGCGCCCATCCGACGATGCTGGCGGTCATGGTCTCTTCTCCCTAGGGATCTCTTGCCTGACTTAAACCTTAGCCCAGCGATGGCAAGACTTCACGCGGGTTTAAGGGCCTTAAGGGTGCGCTGACAGATGGCAGTTATGCCGGCCCAGTTCCCGGCCCTGATCTCCGCCGTGGGGCACAGCCACGAACCGCCGACCGCAACCACGTTGGGCTCGGCAAGCCAGGTCGCCGCATTGGCCTCGCCCACCCCACCGGTCGGGCAGAACCGCACGTTCGGGAACGGGCCGCCGAGCGCGCGCAGCCCCTTGATGCCGCCGGCCTGCTCGGCCGGGAAGAACTTTGCGACGTCGAAGCCGTAAGACAGCACCGTCATCAGTTCGGACGCCGTGGCGATTCCAGGTGCAAACGGCAGGGAGCTGTCGGCCGCGACCTTGAGAAGATCGCGGGTCAGGCCCGGGCTGATGCCGAATGCGACGCCAAGCTTCTCGACACGGGTGAAGTCGGCCGGATTGAGAATGGTGCCGATGCCGACGACCGCCTCGGGGACCTCGGCCATCATGGCCCGCGCGGCCTCGATCGCGACGGGGGTGCGCATGGTCACCTCAAGCGTACGGACGCCGCCGGCCACCAGGGCCTGCGCGAGCGGCACGGCATCCTGGATCCGCTCGATGGTGAGGACGGGAATGACGGTCGCGGCCTTGAACAGCGCGACGAGGTGGTTCTGTTGGGCAGCAGTGGTCATCTTGGCTTCCGTCTCACTTGGTGGCCTGACGCGCGGTTGCCGGCCGGTGCCGCTTCTTCGGCGGCATGGCATAGCCCGGAATGATGGCGCCGGGATAGCAGATGACGAGGCTGGCGAGCCGATGTCCCGATTGGGCCGCCTCGACCGGATCGGAACCGCCGAGCCGGGCGGCGATATAAGCCGCAGCGAAGCTGTCGCCGGCCGCGGTGGTATCAACGACCGGTCTGGTCATCGGCTCGGCGCGCACCTCGCTGGTCCCGCCGGGAAAGCGCAGCAGGCTGACCGGCTCGGCCAGCCGGAACACCAGCTCGGGCGTCGGGATCCGCGCCATCAGTTGCTCATGGCTCTCGCCGGGATAGAGCGAAAGCAGATCCTCTGTCGAGGTCAGCACGATGTCGGACGCCGCAAACGCCGCGGCGAACGCCTCGCGGGCGATATCACGGTCCGGCCAGCCGCGGGCGCGGAAGTTGGTGTCGAACACGAAGCGTGTGCCGAGCAGGCGCGCGCGTTTGATCGCCGCAAACAAGCGGTCGCGCCCGGCCGCGTCGTAGATCGAGAGCGTGATCGCGGAGAGATAGACGATGTCATAGCTCATCAGCGAGTTGAGCAGCTCGTCGGTCTCCGGCAGGCTCATCAGCTGACGCGCCGCCGCGCTGTCGCGCCAGTGGAAGAATTGGCGCTCGCCTTTGGCGTCCGTCTGGATCATGTAGAGCCCGGGCAGCTTGCCCGGCAGCCGCACGACACGGCGGGTGCCGACGCTCTCCGCATTCCAGGCCGCGATCATCTCGTCGCTGAGCGCATCGTCGCCGAGCGCGGTGAGGTAATCGACCTTGACGTCGAGCCTCGCAAGATACACGGCCGTGTTGAGGGTGTCGCCGCCGAAGCCGCGCGAGTAGAGGCCGCCGCCCTGCCCGGCCTGCCCACCCTGAGCCTGCCGAAGCTCGACCATGCATTCACCGATGCAAGCCACGCTCGCCATCGTCATGTCCACGCTGTTCATCTCTAACGGTCAGGCGACGAAGTTGCCGCCGAGCTCGTCTTCGATGTGAATGCGGATGATGTCGTCAAACGTCTTCTCGGCCGTCGTGAAGCCGAGCTCGAGCGCCCGCTTTGGGTTGAAGTTGCGCGGCCAGCCGCCGACGATGCCGACGATGAAGGGATCAGGCTCACGCTTGATGCGGGCCGCAACCTTCTCGCCCGCAACGCGCTTCAACGCCGCGATCTGCTCGCCGACGGTGGCCGACAGGCCAGGCATGGTCAGATTGCGGCGCGGGCCGACGGTGGCAAGATCCATGGTGCCGGCGTGCAGCAGGAAGCCGACCGCCGAGCGCGGCGTGGCGTGCCAATGGCGGACGTCCTCGGACACCGGCAGGATCGCCTCCTTACCCGCCAGCGGCTCGCGCAGGATGTTTGAGAAAAAGCCCGATGCCGCCTTGTTGGGCAAGCCGGGCCGGATGCAGATGGTCGGCAGGCGGATGCCGATGCCGTCGAGGAAGCCGCGGCGGGAATAATCGGCCAGCAGCAATTCGCCGATGGCCTTCTGGGTGCCGTAGCTGAGCAGCGGGGTGTGGAAGAACTCGTCGCCGATCGCATCCGGAAACGGCGCACCGAACACCGCGATCGAGGACGTGAACACCACGCGCGGCTTGTAGCCGCCGCCGACTAGCCTGACGGCATCGAGCAGCATCCGCGTGCCGTCGAGATTGATGCGGTAGCCCTTGTCGAAATCGAGCTCGGCCTCGCCCGAGACGATGGCGGCGAGATGGAAGATCACATCAGGGCGGCCGGCGATCAGCTTTTCGGCAGCGCCAGGCACGGCGAAATCGCCCGAGACGGTCTCGACAGCGAAACCGGCCTTCTCCGGCTTCTTGGGCTCGACCACGTCATGCATGGTCAGCTTGGTGATGTCGCTCTTGCCGAGCCTGCCGTCGCGCAAGAGACGTTCACACAATTTGCGGCCGACCATGCCGGCAGCGCCCAGAACCAGAATGTGCAAGAGCTCAACTCCTTCTTATTGGCCGGAACGCGCCGCTCTTGAAACCTGTGGCGCGTTCTCAGGCAGGCGCCGCTGTCATTCCTTCACGGCGCCGGTCATCGCCGACACATAGTACTCTACGAAGAAGGAATAAAGGATAACTACGGGGACTGAGCCGGTCAGGGCCGCCGCCATCAGGGCGCCCCAATGGTAGACGTCGCCGTTGACGAGCTCAGTGATGGCGCCGACCGGAATGGTCTTGTTCTCCGAGGAGGAGATGAAGGTCAGCGCGTAGATGAACTCGTTCCAGGACAAGGTGAAGGCGAAGATGCCGGCCGAAATGACCCCCGGCAGCGACAACGGCAGCGTGATCTTGATCAGGATCTGGAGCCGCGTGGCTCCGTCAATCAGCGCGCATTCCTCTAACTCGTAGGGAATGGTGCGGAAATAGCCCATCAGCAGCCAGGTGCAGAACGGGATCAGGAAGGTCGGATAGGTCAGGATCAGCGCCAGATTGCCGTCGAACAGGCCAAGCTGGAACACGATGGCGGCCAGCGGAATGAACAGGATCGAGGGCGGCACGAGATAGCCGAGGAAGATCGCAAGGCCGACATAGCGCGAGCCCTTGTAGCGCAGCCGCTCGATCGCATACGCGGCGCAGACGCTCGCAAACAGTGAAATGAACGTCGAAGACACCGAAACGATCACCGTGTTCCACATCCACAGCGGATAGTCGGTGTCGAAGAACAGCTTCTTGATGTGCTCCAGCGTCGGATGCGCGATCAGGAACGGATTGTACTTCTCGTAGTCGTACATCTCCGCATCCGGCTTGAACGTCGTCACCGCCATCCAGTAGAACGGAAACAGGAGAAAAAAGATGATCAGACCGAGCGGGAGATAGACGCGCAGGAACTTGCGCGGAAAGCTCTCCAGGTAGTCCATTCCGACGCTTTGATCGTCCACGGTGGTCATGGTCAGTCCCTCCCGCCCTGCTGCCAGCGCGAGCGTTGAAGCCCGAAGAAGCTGAGCAGGATCGCTGCGACTAGGAACGGAATCATCGCATTCGAGATCGCCGCGCCCTCGCCCAGATTGCCGCCGGTGATGGCGCGCTGGAACGACAGCGTCGCCATCAGATGCGTGGCGTTGATCGGCCCGCCGCGCGTGATGGTGTAGATGAGCTGGAAGTCGGTAAAGGTCATCAGCACCGAGAACGTCATCACAACAGCGATGATCGGGGACAGCATCGGCAGCGTGATGTGGCGGAAGCGCTGCATGTTGGTGGCGCCGTCGAGGTTCGCGGCCTCGTAGAGCGACGGCGAGATGGTCTGCAATCCCGCCAGCAGCGTGATGGCGACAAAGGGCACGCCGCGCCAGATGTTGGCGAGCACGACCGACCAGCGCGCATTCCAGGGATCGCCGAGGAAATCGATATAGTGAGTCAGGAGACCCGCCTTGATCAGCACCCAGGAGATGATCGAGAACTGGCTGTCATAGATCCACCAGAACGCAATCGCCGACAGCACGGTCGGCACCACGAAGGGCAACAGCACGATGGCGCGGACCATCGATTTGAACGGCAGCCGCTCGTTGAGCAGCAGGGCCAGATAAAGCCCGATCGCGAATTTCACGATGCTCGCGAATACCGTGTAGAAAATGGTGTTGAACACCGACAGCCAGAACACGCTGTCCTTGGACAGCGAGACGAAATTCTGGAAACCGATGAAACGGCCGACGCCGCCGATCTTGGTGTCGGTCATGCCGAGCCAGAAGCCGAGCGCCAACGGGTAAGCCAGGAACAGGATCAGAATGGCAATCGCCGGCACCATGAACATGGCGCCGAGAAAATTCCGGCTTTCGAACGCCCTGATCCACAGACTGCTGCGCCTGGCCTGCGCAGTGACGGGCTCGGCAATGACGGCCATGTCGGACTCCCCTCAGAGAACGACGACGGCGGCGTCCGGCAAACCGGACGCCGCCGCGCGTGCGGATCAGACCTGGTAGTAGCGCTTGGCGCGCTCGGCAGCGCGCTTGGCTGCTTCCTGCGGCGTCGCCGAGCCGGAGGCGGCTTCGGCGAACATGTCGACGACCACGAAGTCACCCATGACGGCGGCCGAGGCGTAGCCGAGATCGCCGGCATAGCCGTTGTCGCGGCAGCGCTTCAGGCAGTCGCGATACGGCGTGATCTTGGGATCGGAGGTCCACACCGGATTGTCATTGTAGGCCGGGAGCGGCGGCGAGACGTAGCCGTTGGAGGCGACCTCCCAGGCGTCGTAGTTCTCCTTGTCCATCATGAATTTGATGTATTCCTTGACCGCCTTCGGATACTTCGAGTGCTTGTAGCCGTAATAGACGAGGACGTTCTGCTGCTCGGTCGATACGCCCACGGGGCCGATCGGCATCGGCGCGTGGTCCATGTCCTTGGCGATCTCCTGCTGCTTCGGATCGGGCGAGTTCTTGCCGACGGTCCAGATCGAGATGCCGTTCAGGGTGAGGCTGAGCTCGCCGTTCAGGAACGCCTTGTTGTTGTTGCTGTCGTTCCACGACAGCACGCCTGGAATGAACGTCGCATAGAGCTGCTTGACGTATTCGATCGCCGCGATCGTCTCCGGCGAGTCGATGACGACCTCGTTCTTGTCGTTGACGACCTTGCCACCGAACGCCCACAGCGCCCATTGGCACCAGCCGTTGGCGTCGCCCGTGGCATGGCCGAGCGCAAAGCCCGCCGGCGTGTTGTTCTTCTTCAGGGCCTGGCACAGTTTGAGGAAGCCGTCGGTATCCTTGGGGAATTGCTCGAAGCCTGCGGCCTTCACGTGGCTGATGCGGTAGTTCAGGCAGCCGCCGGTTGCACCTTGCGGAATGGCGATCCAGCTGTTGCCCTTCTTGCCGTAACGCTCGGCGACCGGGTACCAGCCGCCATACTGTTTGCCGAGATAGTCGGCAACGTCGGTCACGTCGATCAGCTTCTCGGGGAATTTGAAGGGGTCATCGAGCGTGCCGATGATGAGGTCGGGACCGGCGCCGACATTGGCTGCGACCGCGGCCTTGGGACGAATGTCCTCCCAGCTCTCGGCCTCGAGCTTCACCTTGATGCCGGTCTTCTCGGAGAACTTCTTGGTCTGCTCGGCAAACTTGTCGAACTCGGCCTGGATGAACTGCTTCCAGCGCAGCACACGGATGGAGGCGTTGGGCTCCGGCGTGTTGGTCCACTCCGCCGCGCGGACGGGGACGACGCCGGGACCTGCGAGCAAAGCTGCGCCGCCCAGGCCGGCTTTAAGCACACTACGCCTGTCGAAATCGCTCATCATTCTCTCCCTGATTTTTTAATTGTATTTGGTCGTCCTAAGTCACGAAACGCCGCTACAGGCGTTTGCCTGTCGCCTCATCAAACAAGTGAATCACGTCCGGGTCGGGCTTCAACTTGACCTTGTCGCCCGGGTTGAACTGGTGCCGCTCGCGGAACACCGCAACCACCTGCTCGCCACCGAGCTTCGCGAACACCTGCGTTTCCGAGCCGGTCGGCTCGACCACGACGATCTCGGCGTCGGCGCCGTCGTCGGCTATCGTGAAATGCTCGGGACGGACGCCGTAAACGACGGGCTTGCCGTCGGAGGCAGCCGGCGCATTCTTGAGCGGCAGCTTGACGCCGTTCGGCCCCTCGAAGGTCGCAACGCCGTTGACGCGCACATGGCCCTTGAGGAAGTTCATCGCGGGCGAGCCAATGAAGCCGGCGACGAACTGGTTATCCGGCTTGTCATAGAGCTCGAGCGGCGTGCCCATCTGCTCGACGATGCCGTCATGCATGACGACGATCTTGTCGGCCATGGTCATGGCCTCGATCTGGTCATGGGTGACGTAGACGGTGGTGGTCTTGAGCCGCTGATGCAGCTCCTTGATCTCGGTGCGCATGGCAACGCGCAGCTTGGCATCGAGGTTCGAGAGCGGCTCATCGAACAGGAACACCTGGGGATCGCGCACGATGGCCCGGCCCATGGCGACGCGCTGGCGCTGACCGCCGGAGAGCTGGCGCGGATAGCGGTCGAGCAGCGGCGACAGCGCAAGGATTTCGGCGGCGCGCTTGACGCGCTTGTTGATCTCGTCGGAGCCGGCATTTCGCAGCTTCAGCGAGAAGCCCATGTTCTCGGCGACCGTCATATGCGGGTAGAGTGCGTAGTTCTGGAACACCATCGCAATGTCCCGCTCCTTGGGCTGGACATTGTTGACCACGCGGTCGCCGATCGAGATCGTGCCTGACGTGATGTTCTCGAGGCCCGCCAGCATGCGCAGAAGCGTCGACTTGCCGCAGCCGGAGGGGCCAACCAGGACGACGAACTGGCCATCCTCGATCGGGATTGTCACGCCGTGCAGGACTTCAAAATTGCCAAAGGATTTCCGCACGTCGCGGATTTGCACAGACGACATCTAGCTCCCTCCTCCGACTGAAACGACGCAACCGTCGCGCCGCCACCGTCTTGCTTTTTTCGAAACTTCGCCGACCCGAAGCCTCTTTTAACAGGCGACATTGTCGGCAGTTTGTGCGGGTTTGGCAATTTGTCTTTGGTTAGTCGTTGCTGGTAGCGCTGTCAACGTTCCTTTGTTTGCGGGGAGTGACTGTGTTAAGAGCAGCAAATGGGTCGAAAGCGCACCAAGTCTGGCAAGATTCGGCTGGCGGAAGTCGCCGAACTCGCCGGCGTTAGCCCGATTACGGCGTCCCGCTTCTTCCGCAACCCCGAGGCGCTGTCGGTCGCCAAGCGGACGCGGGTCGAAAGCGCGGCCCGGGAGCTCGGCTATGTGCCCAACCTTGCGGCACGCGCACTGGCCTCACAGCGCACCGAAGTGATCGGTGTCCTGATTCCGTCGCTGACCAACAACGTGTTCTCCGACGTGCTGCGCGGCATCTATGACGCCTCCGAAGGCAGCCGCTACTCGATCCAGCTGTCCAACACGCGCTACTCCATCCTCCAGGAGGAGAAGCTGCTGCGCCTGTTTCTGGCCCAGAAGCCGGCGGGACTGATCATCACCGGCATCGACCAGACGGCGGAATCGCGCGCGATGCTGGAGGCGGCCGATTGCCCGATCGTCCAGATCATGGAGATCGGACCCAACCCGGTCGACATGATGATCGGCTTTTCCCACTATGATGCGGCGCGCGCGGCCATCAGGCATCTGTTCGATCAGGGGCACCGCAGGATCGGCTTCGTCGGGGCACGCATGGATCCGCGGGTCCAGCGCCGGCTTGACGGCTATGTCGCGGCCATGAAGGATGCGGGCCTGTTCGACCAAAGACTGATCGTGACGACGGCAACGCCGACCTCGGTGACCCTCGGCGGCGCGCTGTTCGCCGATCTGCTCGCGCGCGAGCCCGACATCGACGCGGTGTTCTGCGCCAATGACGACCTCGCGCTCGGCGTCCTCTTCGAGTGCCGACGGCGGGACGTTGCGGTCCCCGACCAGATTGCGATCGTCGGCTTCAACGACCTCGAATTCATGGCCTCCGCGGTGCCGACGCTGACCAGCGTGCGGACCAACCGCTACGAGATGGGCAGCACCGCTGCTGCGATGTTGATCGAGGCGATCGAAGGCAAGCGTCCCGAACGGCCCGTGCTCGATCTCGGCTTTACGGTGATCGAGCGGCAGAGCTCGCTGATGCAGCGGCAGCCTGGCGGCCTGCGCACGGCGGAATGGTCGCCAGCCGCACAAAATGATAGCGTTACCAACGAGCCATGAGTAGTATCGCAATTGTGAGGAAACGTTCGCCAGCAGGCGGGCCGTCATACCCTGCTCGCGCTGCCGGGCAGCGCACCGATCGACATCCCCGACGTCGGCCCGTGCGTTTGCATTGAAGGAGAAACCAATGACAAAAAAACCGACCAATGGGCATGCGCCCGCCGGCAACGGCACGCGCCGCCACCTTCGCTCGCAGGAATGGTTCAACAACCCGCACAATCCGGGCATGACCGCGCTCTATATGGAGCGCTATTTGAATTACGGCCTCACCCGCGCCGAGCTGCAGTCCGGCAAGCCGATCATCGGCATCGCGCAGACCGGCAATGACCTGTCGCCCTGCAACCGCCACCATATCGAGTTGGCCCATCGCGTCCGCGAAGGCATCCGCGAGGCCGGCGGCATTGCGATGGAATTCCCAACCCACCCGATCCAGGAGACCGGCAAGCGCCCGACCGCGGCGCTCGACCGCAACCTCGCCTATCTCGGCCTCGTCGAGGTCCTCTACGGCTACCCGCTCGACGGCGTGGTGCTGACCACCGGCTGTGACAAGACCACGCCCGCCTGCATGATGGCGGCCGCGACCGTCAACCTGCCTTCGATCGTGCTGTCGGGCGGCCCGATGCTGAACGGCTGGCACAACGGCGAGCGCACCGGCTCCGGCACCATCGTCTGGAAGTCGCGCGAGCGGCTCGCCGCCGGCGAGATCGACTATGAAGAGTTCATGGAGATCGTGGCGTCCTCGGCGCCGTCGGTCGGCCATTGCAACACCATGGGCACGGCCTCGACCATGAACGGCCTCGCCGAAGCGCTCGGCTTCTCGCTGCCGGGCTGCGCGGCTATTCCCGCCCCCTACCGCGAGCGCGGCCAGATCGCCTACGAGACCGGCAAGCGCATCGTCGAGATGGTCTGGGAAGATCTCAAGCCCTCGGACATCCTGACCCGCAAGGCGTTCGAGAACTGCATCGTCATCAACTCGGCGATCGGCGGCTCGACCAACGCGCCGATCCACATCAACGCGCTGGCCCGCCACATCGGCGTGGAGCTGTCGATCGACGACTGGCAGAAATTCGGTCACGACGTGCCGCTGCTGGTCAACATGCAGCCGGCCGGCTTCTATCTCGGCGAGGAATTCCATCGCGCCGGCGGCGTGCCCGCCGTGGTGCGCGAGCTGATGAAGCACAAGCGCATCCATGAGGACGCCGTCACCGTCAACGGCCGCGGCATCGGCGAGAACTGCAAGAATGCGCCCGAGCCCGACAACGACGTGATCCGGACTTACGACAAGCCGCTGGTGAAGGATGCCGGCTTCCTGGTGCTGAAGGGCAATCTGTTCGATTCAGCGATCATGAAGACCTCCGTGATCTCCAAGGAGTTCCGCGATCGCTACTTGAATAACCCGAAGGATCCGAACGCCTTCGAAGGCCGCGCCATCGTGTTCGAGGGTCCGGAGGATTATCACGCGCGGATCGACGATGCCTCGCTCGACATCGACGAGCGCTGCGTGCTGTTCATTCGCGGTACCGGCCCGATCGGCTATCCCGGCGGCGCCGAGGTCGTGAACATGCAGCCGCCAGCAGCGCTGATCAAACGCGGTATCCACTCCCTGCCCTGCATCGGCGACGGCCGCCAGTCCGGCACCTCGGGCTCGCCGTCGATCCTCAATGCTTCGCCGGAAGCCGCCGCCAATGGCGGGCTCGCGATCCTGAAGACCGGCGACAAGGTCCGCATCGACCTCAACAAGGGCAGCGCCAACATCCTGATCTCGGACGAAGAGCTGAAGAAGCGCCATGCCGAGCTCAAGGCTGCGGGCGGCTTCAAGCATCCGCCGAACCAGACGCCCTGGCAGGAGATCTATCGCAACACCGTCGGCCAGCAATCGACCGGCGGATGCATAGAGCTCGCCACGCGCTACCAGAACGTCGCTTCCACCTTCGGCGTGCCGCGAGATAATCACTAGCAGCCACCGTCATTGCGAGTGAAGCGAAGCAATCCAGAGATATCTCCGCGGAGACAGTCTGGATTGCTTCGTCGCCTCAGTGCAAAATTGCTACGCAATTTTGTCACGAGCTCCTCGCAATGACGCGGGGTTAGCATTGGAACGAACATAAGGGAGAACAACAACATGGCAGACCGCCTCAAGGGCAAGCGCGCCGTCGTCACGGCTGCGGCAGCAGGCATCGGGCGCGCATGCGCCCTCGCCTTCGCGCGTGAGGGCGCAACCGTCATCGCAACCGACATCAACGAAGCCGGAATCGCAGGACTGACCAAGGAAGGCGTCGCGGAAGTGGCAAAACTCGACGTCCGCAACACCGCCGACGTCAACGCCTTCGCCAAGCGCATCGGCAAGATCGACATCCTGCTCAATGCGGCCGGCTTCGTGCACCACGGCACCATCCTGGAGTGCTCGGAGGAGGATTTCGATTTCTCGTTCGACCTCAACGTCAAGTCGATGCACCGGACCATCAAGGCCTTCCTGCCCGACATGATCGCGGGCGGCGGCGGCAGCATCGTCAACATCTCGTCCTGCGCGGCGCTGCGGCCGCCGGCCAACCGCTATGTCTACAGCTCCTCGAAGGCGGCGGTGTCGCTGCTGTCGCGGGCAGTCGCGCTTGACTTCATCACCAAGGGCATCCGCTGCAGCGCGATCTGCCCCGGCACCGTCGAGACCCCGTCGATGCTCGACCGTGCCGCGGCGCAGGGACCGCAGGGCAAGGAGATGTTCATCTCGCGCCAGAAGATGGGCCGGCTCGGCACTGCCGACGAAATCGCCAACATGGCGATCTATCTCGGCAGCGACGAGAGCGCGTTCACCACCGGAGTCGACCTCGTCGTCGATGGCGGCTACATGCTCTGACGCCCCAAGGGATCAGATAGGATCACGTCCCATGAACAAGATCGATCTCAACGGCCGCGTCGCTGTGGTCACCGGCGGCGCGCAGGGCTTTGGCCGCGCCATCACCGAGCGTTTCGTCGCCTCCGGCGCCAGGGTTGCGATCTGGGATTTCGATGCGGCGCTGGCCGAGAAGACCGCCAAGGAGATCGGCGACAACACCAAAGTCTTCAAGGTCGACGTCACCGACGCCGCAGGCGTCGAACAGGCGCGCGATGCGACGCTCAAAGCCTTCGGCAGGATCGACATCCTCGTCAACAATGCCGGCATCGCCGGCGTCAACAAGCCGGTGTGGGAGACCGATCTCGAGGAGTGGCGCAAGGTGCTGCGCATCAACCTCGACGGCCCCTTCATCGTCTGCAGGGCGATCGTGCCTGAAATGCTCAAGCAGAAATATGGGCGGATCGTGAACATCGCGTCCATCGCCGGCAAGGAAGGCAACCCGAACGCCTCGCACTATTCGGCATCCAAGGCCGGTCTGATCGCGCTGACGAAGTCGCTCGGCAAGGAGCTCGCCGCCCACGACATTCTCGTGAACGCCGTGACGCCGGCCGCGGCCAAGACCGCGATCTTCGACCAGATGACGCAGCAGCATATCGATTTCATGCTGTCGAAGATCCCGAAGGCGCGCTTCGTGCTGGTCGAAGAGCTGGCCGCGATGGTGGCTTGGCTGGCCTCTGAAGATTGTGCCTTCTCGACCGGCGCCGTCTTTGATATTTCCGGGGGACGGGCGACTTACTGAGGCATTGGCCGCCCGAGGGGGCAGACCATGCAGCTCGGACGTCGGGACTTTGTGAAGCTCGCAGCAGGCGCGGGCGCGCTGCCGTTGCTTTCGGAAAGAGCGCTGGCACAACTCGTCCCCAATCCGCCGAGCATCCGGCCGCCCTCTCCGGCCGAACACGCCGCGATGGGCCGCCTGGCGCAAAGCTTCATGGCAAAATACGAGGTGCCGGCGCTCTCCTTTGCGATCGGCTATGCCGGTGCAATCGTGCATCAGGCTGCATATGGCGTGGCCGATCGAGAGCGGAACGAAGCCGCGACGCCGCAGCACCTGTTTCGAATTGCCAGCATCAGCAAGATGATCACCTCCGCCACGCTGTTCCGGCTGATCGAGGAAAGCCGCGTCAAGCTGGGCGACCGCGTGTTCGGCCCCGGGGCGCTGCTCGGCACCGATTACGGCGCGCCGCCCTACTCGCCCGGCATCGACCAGATCACGCTCGAGCATCTCCTCACGCATACCGGCGGCGGCTGGAGCAACGATGGCCGCGATCCCATGTTCACGCACCCGCACATGGATCATACCCAACTGATTAGCTGGACATTGTCCAACCGGCCGCTCGACCGACTGCCAGGACAGCACTTTGCGTACTCCAATTTCGGCTATTGCGTGCTGGGCCGGGTGATCGAAAAGCTGACCGGCCAGCGCTACGCCGACCACGTCCGCAGCGAGGTGCTCGGGCGCTGCGGCATTACCGATATGACCATCGCCGGCAACACCCGCGATCAGCGCCAGCCCGGCGAAGTCGCGTATTATAGCCTGGCCGAGAATCCCTACGACATGAACGTTCGCCGCATGGATTCCCATGGCGGCTGGATCGCGACACCGACGGATCTCGTGCAGTTCCTGATGCATGTCGACGGCTATGCGCGCCCGGCGAACATCCTGCGGCCGCGCACCATCCAGGCGATGACGTCGGCGCCAAGCTACAGCCCCGATTACGCCAAGGGCTTTTCCGTCAACAAGTCAGACAATTGGTGGCACAATGGCAGCCTGCCCGGCACCAGCACCATTGCAGTCAGAACCCATGGCGGCTTCTGCTGGGCCGCCTTCACCAACACGAGGCGGCAGAATACCAACATGGACAACGATCTCGACACCCTGAACTGGACCATGGCGCGGCAAGTCGGCGAATGGCGGGTGGCATGATCAGAGAAGGCGGATGCCTGTGCGGCGCGGTGCGATTCAAGGCGGAGGGCGAGCCGCTGAACGTGCGCATCTGTCACTGCCGCATGTGCCAGAAGGCGATGGGTTCGCCCTATTTCGCCCGCGCCCAATTCGACCAGAAAATGCTGACCGTCGAAGGAGACCCCGGTCGCTATCAATCGTCTGAAGCGATCGATCGCGTATTCTGCAAGACTTGCGGCACGCGGCTGGGCTCCTGGCGGCGCAACGGCACGCTGGCAGGCGTCGCGCTCACGACCTTCGACGACCGCAACGCCTTCGCGCCGACCGAGCACATCTGGGTCTCGGAAAAGCTCGCCTGGCTGAAGCTCGACGACGGCCTGACGCAGTATCAGGGGACGATTCCGGCGTGAGCTTAGGGCCGGCTTGAGGCAGACAGGCCAGCGGGCTCAACGCGCCCCGTCGTCGTCGCCATCCAGATCCCGGCGAACACTGCGATGATGCCGGCCCCAAGATTCCAGCGCAGCGGCTCGTTCAGCAGCCAGGCGCCGACCAGCGATGCCGTGATCGGATTGACCGTCACCGAAATCGCCACGCGCGTCGGCGTCGTCCGCTCCAGCGCGAAGGCCCAGAGATAAAATGTCAGTGCCGCTCCGAAAGCGCCGAGATAGAGCGCAGCGAGCCATTGCGGCGCGCCAAAATTAGCGACGGGCGCGAAACTGCCTCGGAAGCAGGAGAGCAGGATGAGGCTGGCGCCGCCCGCGGCCATGCTCATGGTCGTGAAGGCGATCGGGCTGGAGCGCCGGATCAGCGGCTTCGACCAGATCCCATAGAGCGCCATGCACAACGCAGCCGCCATCATCAGGAGATCGCCGCGCCAGGCGCCTGATGGCGCCGAGCTGAGGTCGGTCAGCAGCGCCACGGCAACGCCCGATGTCGCCACCACGACACCGATCGATTTGCGCCAGCTCAAGGCCTCGCTGCCGAGCGCGGCGCCGATCACCAGCGTCAGCAGCGGCAACGTGGACAGCGCGAGCGCACCGCGCGCGGCCGTCGTGAAAATCAGCGAGGCGTTGAACAGGATCGGGAACAGCGCAAAGAACAGGATGCCGAGCCCTGATGTCGCAGCCCAGTCGCCTCGCTCCGGCCAGCGATCGCCGCGCAGCAAGGTCAAGGGCAACAGCAGCAGAAATCCGATGCCGAACCGGAACGAGCCGATCGCCAGCGGATCGATGCTGCCCACGAGATAGCGCGTAGCACCAATCGAGGTACCGCCCAGCCCGCTCGACAGCACGGCAGCCAGAACGCCGAGAACCTCGTTCACCGTTCCTCTCCTCGAATACGATGACGGACAGCATACGGGGCGTGCCGAAACTGGGAATGGAATTTCCGTCATGCTGGGATAACGTTTGGTGATGACCGCGCCCGATCTCGATCCCGACCTCCTCAAGGCTTTCCTCGCCGTCGCCGAGCAACGCTCGTTCACGCGCGCGGCCGATCAGCTCAACCGGACGCAGTCGGCGGTCAGCGTGCAGGTCAGGCGCCTGGAGCTGCGGATCGGCACAAAGCTGTTTCAGCGCAATCGGACTGGCATCGTGCCGACCCCCGCGGGCGATGAACTGCGCGCCTATGCGCAGCGAATCCTCGCCCTCCAGGCGGAGGCGGTCGGTGCGTTGCGCGGCCGCAAGCCGGAGGCCGTCATCCGCCTCGGCGTCATGGACGATTACGGCACGATCATCATTCCGCCGCTGCTGGCAAGCTTCGCCAAGGAGCATCCGACTGTCCGGGTCGAGATCGAGACGGGGCTCACCGCGACCATGCCGGCCCGGCTCGGCGAAGCCTATGACCTCGTCATCGCGATGCATCCGCAAGGGCATGGCGAGGGTGAGCTGCTGCGGCGCGAGCAAGCCGTCTGGGCGGCGACGGCGTCCTGTCGCGCCACCACAGAAAGCACCCTGCCCGTCGCGCTCTATCCGGCCGGTTGCCTGTTTCGCCAATGGGCCGCGGACGCGCTCGATCGCGCCGGCCGGCCGTGGCGCCTCGCCTTTGTCAGCCGGACGCTGGCCGCGGTGGAATCGATTGCTGCGCAGGGCTTTGCGGTGACCGTGGTCAAGGCCGGTACGCTACCGCCCTGCCTTCGTGCTCTTGGCGCGCGTGACGGCCTGCCGCCGCTGCCGGTGGCGGACATCCGCCTCCATCGCGCGCGCGGCCTGTCGCGCCCGGCGGCGCTGCTTGCCGACCATTTGCAGCTTGGCATTTCGGAACCAGCCACCCTATGTTGAGGTGAAGCGTTGCTGCACCGCCGGTTTGGCCGGGTCGTCTGCAAGGCGACAGGCGAAACCGGGACGGACGCGACGTGAATATTTCCTTCTATGACCTCTCGGTGTGGGTGCTGCCGCTGGTGCTCGCCATCACCTTTCATGAAGCTGCGCATGGCTTCGTTGCGCATCGTCTCGGCGACAACACCGCCTGGCAACTCGGCCGCGTCAGCTTCAACCCGATCAGGCACATCGATCCGTTCGGCACCCTGATCCTGCCGGCGATGCTGCTGTTTGCGCATTCGCCATTCCTGTTCGGCTATGCCAAGCCGGTGCCGGTGAATTTTCGCAACCTCAACAATCCGAAGCTGGACATGGTCTGGGTTGCCCTCGCCGGCCCCGTCACCAACATCCTGCTGGCGCTCTCAGCCGGCATCGCCCTCCACGCGTTACCTTGGGCACCGGCCGGTTCGGCGCAATGGATCTTCGACAATCTCAAGAATGCGCTGCTGATCAACGCCGTGCTGGCCGTGTTCAACATGATGCCGATTCCGCCGCTGGACGGCGGGCGGGTTGCGGTCGGACTGCTGCCTCGCCCGCTCGCCTTGCCCCTGTCCCGGCTCGAGCCGTTCGGCATGCTGATCCTGATCGCCCTCCTGATCCTGCTGCCGCTGGCGGGTTCCCAGTTCGGTCTAAATCTTGATGTTATTTCAGCAATACTGCGAACGTTGACCGGTTATGTGATTCAAGCTGTTCTCTTGGCGACCGGCAATGCGTAGTTGAAGCCGGACCCGCAATACTCACTTTAAGATGAAGCCGAAGGGCTAGAGGCCAACTTGGTCAAAGCTGCCGATATGCTGATCGCGCGACGCGCCGACACCCGTGCCCGCGCCGATTTCGCCACCTGGAAGATGATGGCCAAGCTGAACGGACTGTCGGCGCTGCCTCCGGACGCACAGGGCTTCCTCGACGGCTACAGGAAGCTCCTGGAGCGGATGAGCGAAGCGGAGGCGACCGAGGCCGCCATCGCCGAGGTCTATAAATCCTATTATCTGGAGATGGGCGGCGGCGGGAACCCGCCCGACGTCCGCAGCCGGCCGGCCGAGCCGGTGACGGACAATGTTACCGCTTTTCGGCGCCCCGCCCCCAAGGCGAAGAAAGCCAGCTTCTTTGGAGCCATGGCAGTCGGAGGAACCCAGAAGCGCCCCCTGCCGGTAGCGCTGATCTTCGCTTGCCTGGTCGTGGTCTATGTTGGGATCAAGTTCTACTGGCGCTGACCGTCACACCGTTATCTCGAGGGCTTCTTGAAATTCACCGGCAGGCTGAAGGCGAACTGGTCGTCGGTGAGCTCAGCCGGCGGGACGGGTACCGGATCCGAGCGGCGCACCATCGATATCGCCTCGCTGTCGAAGGCGGGATCGCCCGAGGACTCGGCCACGTCGACCGAAACGACATTGCCACGCCGGTTCAGGACCAGGCTGAGCTTGACCGTCGTCGTCTTGCTCTTGTCCTTCGGGTAGCGCTTGTGCAGCTCGAAATAGGCGCTGATGCGCTTGCCCCATTCGGCCGTCAGCTTGCGGATGTCCTTGCCGATGCCTTGATGGGGGGCGGCCGCCTTCTCATCCTCGCGTGCATTCTCGTTCAGCGCCTGCCTTGCCGATTCCTGGGCGTTCGGCATTTCCTCGACAGCCTGGGTCTCGACCTTGGCCACCTTCGTGGTGTCCTCGACAGGCTTCTTGGAGTCATTCTCGGTGACAAGGCGGTCCGGGTCCTCGGCCTCCTGAGGGATCTCCTTCGGTAGATCCGTCTCCTTCACCTCGGCCTGCTGTTGCATCTGCTGCGGCTGGTACTGCGAGGCTTCGCTGTCCGGACCCGGCGGCAGTTCCGTCTCGGGGAGCTTTGGCGAGGTCATCTCGACGGCGTATTCCGCGCCGTTGGCGCCAAGGCCGTCATCACCGTCATCAGCGCGGAGATTGGCGAGCGCCAGCGCGGCCCCGCCAAGGTGCAGGCCAACCGCTACGACAGCGGCCAGGATCCACAAAGGCCGCGAGGATTTTGCCTCGAACACAGGATCGGTCATCGCGCCGCCATCAGGGGTGGACCGCTCCCTGCGCCGGCCCAGCCGCCGCAGGAGGTGCCTCGAGCGCCACCAGCTTGATCCGAGAATAGCCGCCGGCGCGCAGGATTTCCATCACGCCCATCAACTCGCCGTAAGGCACTGCCTTGTCGGCGCGCAGGAACAAATATTTGTCCTTGCTCATGTCGGCGATGGCGTCGATCGAGCTGACGAGGTCGGTGCGCTTGACCGCGTTTTCACCGATCGCCAGCGTCAGGTCGGGCTTGATGCTGACATAGGTCGGCTTGTCCGGCTTCTTCTGCGGCTGCGCGCTCGACGTCGGCAGATCGATGGGCAGATCGACCGTCGACAGCGGCGCGGCCACCATGAAGATGATCAGCAGCACCAGGATGACGTCGATGAACGGCGTCACGTTGATGTCATGCGTTTCCGAGAAATCGTCGTCGTCATCAACGTCGTTGAGCGCGACAGCCATGGCCTACTCCGCCGCGCGCGAATGCGCGCTGCCGTGGCTGCGGTCGAGATCGCGCGACAACAACCGCGCCGCCGCCCCCGAGGCACGGCTGACGAGCTCGAGATAGCCCTTCGTGACGCGCGAGAAGTGATTGTAGATGATGACGGCCGGGATCGCCGCGACGAGACCGATGGCGGTGGCGAGCAGCGCTTCGGCGATGCCTGGGGCGACGACGGCAAGATTCGTCGTCTGGGACTTCGAGATGCCGATAAAGCTGTTCATGATGCCCCAGACGGTGCCGAACAGGCCGACGAAGGGCGACGTCGAGCCGATGGTGGCCAGGAAGCCCATACCGATGCGGATGCGGCGCGCTTCCGCACGCACGATCTCGGCAAAGCTCGAGGCCGCGCGCTCCTTGATACCGCTGTCACTGGACAGGCCCGCCGACATCCGCGCCTCACGCAGCGCTGCCGCCAGGAAGGACGGCAGGATGCCCTCTTTGGTACCGAGCGCCATCTGCGCTTCCGCGAGCGAGCGCGCCTCGGCGACCTTCTTCAGGGCCGAACGAAGCTTGGCGGATGCAACCGACAGCTCGATCGATTTCGCGATGAAGACCGTCCAGGTCACGAGCGAGGCGAAGGCAAGGCCGATCATCACCGCCTTCACGATGATGTCCGCCGACATGAACATCACCCAGGGCGACAATTCCTTCATGGCCGGCGCGATGCCTGCCTTCGGCGCAGTGCTGCCCGCCTCGGAGGCGGGGGCCACGACGGCATCGGCCGCAGGCGCGCTCGACGTGGTAGCCGCGGGTGCGGCAGCCGCCGGCGCCACAGCCGCTGCCGGCTGTGCCACGCCCGCGGGAGCAGACGGAGCCGGCTGTGCGGCTACGGGGGCCGCAACGGGCCGCGCCGGCGCGGCCGGCTGGGTTTGTGTCTGGGCGGAAACAGGAACGGCGAGCCAGGTGGCCGTCAGCAGCACGGCTGCAGCGAGGCTGGCTTGGAAAGATGTGATCTTCATACTTCGGCCCAGGTGCGAATGAGATTGTGATAGATACCCGTCAATTTGACCGTTTCGGGATCGTCACGCCCGAGCCGTTGCACCAGCGCCTGAATGGCGCTGTCGAGGTCAAAGATCATGCTGCGAGCCTGATCGTCCCGTATCATGCTCTGGAGCCAGAAGAAAGACGCAACCCGCGCCCCCCTCGTCACGGGCGTGACGAGATGCAGGCTGGTCGAGGGATAGAGCACGCAGTCCCCGGCCGGCAACTTAACTTCGTGGGAGCCGTAGGTATCCTCGATCACAAGTTCGCCACCGTCGTAATCCTCGGGCTCGCTGAGGAACAACGTAACCGACAGATCGGTGCGGATGCGAAGGCCGGTCAGGCGATCGCCACGGATCGCGTTGTCGACATGCAGGCCGAAATGGTGGCCGCCGCTGGCGGCATAGCGGTTGAACAGCGGCGGGAAAATCTGGAGCGGGACCGCCGCCGCCAGAAACCGCGGATTCGCCGTCAGCGCCGAGATGATGCGATTGCCGAGCTTGCGCGCGACCTCGCTGTCCGGCGGCAGCTGCTCGTTGCGCTTCACCATGGCCGACTGCGCGCCCGCGGTGGAGCGGCCGTCTTCCCATTCGGCGGCGTCCATGACGCGGCGGAACTCCGCCACATCATCCTTGCTCAGGACGCCTTCTATGCATGTCAGCATGGCACCTCGTCATATCTCCATTAATAACGCGCAGACAGAACCAGATAGGCAGCGCGTCCCGGTGCCTCCAGCACGAAGGGCGTCGCGCTCTGGTACAGCGCGTCGTAGTAGCGCTTGTCGAAGATGTTGTTGACGAACAGCTTCACCTGCCAGTTCTTGTTGATCTTGGCTTCCGCGAAGGCATCGAAGCGCCAGTAGCCGGGGATCGACGTGCCCTGGTTGGCCGCCAGCAAAGTGCCGCCATAGATCTGCGAGCGGTACACCGCCTGACCACCCAGCTCCCAGACGTCGGTGAGCTGATACTTCGTGAGCATGCTGAACGACTGATGCGCGATGTTGGCGAGCGGACGCCCAACATTGGTCGGATACAGCAACGGCTGAGCCGACGGCGCCAGCGACTTGGTCACCTCCGACTGCATCAGCACGAGGCCGCCGAACACGCTCCACTTGTCGGTGATCTTGCCGCCGACGCCGAGGTCGATGCCGCGGATGCGATAGGCCGCACCGGCCGTGATGCAGGACACCGTGCCGGTCGTCCCGGCAGGATAACTACAGCCTGCAGGGATATTCGCTGGCGGGGTCGTACTGGTGATGTTCTGCGACTCGCGCGCGTTCTCCTTCTCTGTCTGGAACAGCGCAGCCGTCAGCAACAGATGGCGGTCGAACAACTCCCATTTGGTGCCGAGCTCGATCGCCTTGTTCTTCTCGGGCCCGAAGATCTGGTTCGAGGCGCCGTTGAGAACCGGCGAAAGACCGCCATAGGCCGTGCTGGTGCCGTCGAACTCGGCGCCCACCGGATTCGACGACGTCGCATAGGCTGCGTAGACGCTGCCGTTCGGCAACGGCTTCAACGTGACACCGAGGTTCAAGTTCGGCAGGCCGAACTCGGCGCTCTGCGAGCCGAATGTCTGTTTTCCGCCGACGGTGCCGTAGCCGTTGCTGTTGATGGTGTAGTCGTCGTAGCGAATGCCGCCATTCAGGATGACGAGATCGCGGTAGTTCGCGCTGTCCATCGCATAGACACTCTTGGTGTCGATCGAGAGATTGGTCGGCGCGCCCAGCATTCTCGGTGGATCGAAGCTGTTCAGGAACGTGTATTGCGGCGCGAACACGCTGACGCCTGACGTCGAGCCGCCGGACGTGAACGACGGGCCAGTCGTCACTTCCGAGCTCAATCCGGCATATTTGTCGATGAACGACGTCTCGCGCGAGACCTCGACGCCTCCGAGCGCCGTATGCCTGAACCCGCCGGTGTCGAACTTGTAGGTGGCCTCGCTCTGGTTGGCCAAAACGCCGGTGACCTGGTAGCGGCTCTGCGGATTGAGGGTCACGGTCGAAGCCGACAACGGGATCGCGGCGATGGGAGATTCCGCCAGCGTTCCGATGTAGTCGTTGACGGATCGCGACGCGCGGATCTTGTCGGTGAGGACGAGATCAGGCGTCACATAGACCTCGGCACCGACCGTTCCGATGTCCTGCTTGACCTTGAAGAAGTCGCGGTTGACGAAGCCGTAGAAATTATTGCGGCTCGAACCGAAATCCGGAAACGGACCGCCTGCGGTCGTGGTGAACTGCTGACTGCCAACGCCAGTGGATCCCGGCCGGTAGTACGGCACGCCGAAATCCGGGATGCCATGCTGATAGGTGTGAATGTAATCCGTCGTCACTTTGACGGCATCGACGGGCTTCCACGTGGTCGCGATGAAGGCGCCGCTGCGGTCATCCGTGACGAAGTCGCGACCCGCGACGCCCGCATCCTGGAACAGGCCGCCGGCGCGAACTGCAAAGGTCGGATTGATCATCTGGTTGACGTCGAGCGTCACGCGCTTGGTCTTGTCGGTGCCAAACGAGCTGTCCATGTTGTAGAAGCTCTTCTCGGTGTTCGCCTGCTTGGTGACGATATTGATCGCACCACCGGCAACACCGCGGCCGGAGAAAGTCGAACCGGGACCGCGCAGGATCTCGACCTGCTCGGTAAAGAAATTCTCGCGCACGCTCACGCCGGGATCGCGCACGCCGTCGATGAAGATATCGTTGCGGGCATCGAAGCCGCGGATGAAGAATCGATCGCCGAAGGCATTGCCGCCCTCGCCTGAACCCAGCGTCACACCGGCCGTGCTCAGAATGGCCTGCTTCAAATTGGTAGCATTCTTGTCCGCGAGCACTTCCTTGCTCAGCACCGTGATCGACTTCGGCGTGTCGACCAGCTTCTCCGGAAATTTACCACCGGCCTGGACGTGATCGACCTTGTAGGGCGCAGCCGGATCCGCATAGGGATTGCGATCGGCTGCGGGCGCATTCGCATCAACGGCCGGCGCCTGGGCCGCCTGCTGTCGTTGCGCGGCACGGCGCAGCGCGTTGCGGGCGCGAACCTGGTCGGGCGTTGGTTTCGCAGCGGCGGAGCGTGGCCGCTCCTTCGGCGCGTCGACGTTGACCGGGGGTAGAGACGTTTGCTGCGCCTGTGCTCCGCTCGAGACGGACGCAACTGCAATCAAGCTTGCAACTGCGGAAACGGTCCTGCCGGTCGCCGCGTCGAAATTGCCACTCAATGCTCGCCGTGCCGCGGTCGAACGCAACGACCGCGGAGCCCTCACCACACCCATCCTACGCCCCATTCCGTTTCTGCAATGTGTCGCATTGCGACAATGCGACACATTGGTCGTATCGAGCGGGGCTATGAGGGTCAACGCAATCACGGCAACGGCAACCTTGAATCGATCCAGATCAAAACGATTCTAAATTCGAGTTTGAAACGGTTCTAAACTCGAGTTTGTAAGCGTTCTAAACTGAGGCTGATTTCGTCCTTGCGATGCAGTCCGTCCGCGCATCGTGAGCGGTTGAAGCGATGGGATGCCCGCCGAGGCAGGCATCCCTTGTCGTTGCCGGCGCAATCAGAACTTGGCCGTCGTGACCAGATAGAACGCCCGCCCGGGCGCGATAGCGACGAACGGGACGGCACTGCGATAGAGCGTGTCGTAATAGAGCTGGTTGGTGAGGTTCTGCGCGTAGAACTTCATGGTCCAGTTCTTGTCGAGCTTCTTCTCGACGAACGCATCGAAGCGCCAGTAGCTCGGCAGCTCATTGCCGGTGTTGGCAGCAAACGTGCCGCCATAGACCTTCGAGCGGTACACCGCCTGGCCGCCGACTTCCCAATCGCCGTCGAATTTGTACTTGGTCAGCATGCTGAACGACTGGTGCGCGACGTTGGCGAGCTGGAGGCCGATATTGGACGCGATGCCACTCTGCGTGACCTTCGATTGCATCAGCACCAGGCCACCAAAGATGCTCCAGCGGTCCGTGATCCTGCCCTCGGCCTCGATGTCGATGCCCTGGATCCTGTAGGCTGCGCCCGAGGTGAGCACGTTGTTGACGGTCTCTCGCGCGTTGTCCTTGGTTGTCTGGAAGAGCGCCGCGCTGACCAGCAGGTGACGATCCGCCAATTCCCACTTGGTGCCGACCTCGGCCGCCTTGTTGCGTTCGGGCCCAAGCAGGATCGCCGTGTTGGCGGGAACGCCGCCGTAATCGGTGCCGGTCGCATCGAGCTCCGACCCGAATGGATTGGCCGAGGTCGCATAGGCCGCGTAGAGGCTGCCGATCGGCACGGGCTTGTAGACGAGACCGACGTTGTAATTGACGAGATCGTTGTTTTGCTTGAGGTAGGCCGAGTTCGTGGACGAGCTCTGGCTGTAGCCATCGTAGCGCACGCCGCCATTGACGATGATCGTGTCCTGCCAATTCGCGGTGTCCATGACATAGACGCTACTGGTGTTGACGCCATAACGCGTCGGATTGCCCGTCAGCGATGGAGTGCCGAAGCCACCGACATTGGTGTACTGGGGCGAGTAGAGATTGACCCCCGAGACCGCCCCGCTGCTGGTGAACGGCGAGCCGGCAAGCTCCGAGGCGAGACCCGAGTAACGGTCGATCGAGACGTTCTCGTTGGTGTACTCGACGCCGAACACCGCGGTGTGCTTGACACCGCCGGTGTCGAGCTTGAATGTCGCCTCGTTCTGGTTGGCCCACACGTCCACGGTCTGGTAGCGGCTCTGCGCGCTCGCCGTCGTGGTCCAGAGCAGCGGATTCGGACTGGTCGTCACCGGGTTCTGCGGCAGTGTGCCGATGTAGTCGAGCAGCGAATGCTCGCCCCGGACCTTGCTGCTGAGCGTGATGGCTTCGTTGACCTTGTATTCGGCCGTCGCGGTGCCGAAATCCTGCCGCGCGGTCTGGAAGTCGCGGTTGAGGAAGCCGTACCAATTGCCGCGCGGAATGCCGGCCGACGTCACCGGCACGTTGCCCTGCTTGTAATAGGGCACGCCGAAATCCGGCAGGCCGCTGAGATCGGTATGGACGTAGTTCGTCGTGATCTTGATGTCGTTGGTCGGAGTGTACTTGGTCGACAGGAAGGTGCCCCAGCGATCGTCGGTCACGTAGTTGCGGCCGGCGACGTTGGCATCCTGGAACAGGCCACCGGTACGCACCGAGAAGGTCGGATCAATCACCTGGTTGACGTCGAGGGTGACGCGCTTGGTCCGGTCGGAGCCGAACTCGGTGTCCATCCGCTTGAAGTTGACGTCGCCGGCCTGCTTGGTGACGATATTGATGGCGCCACCGGCGGTGCCGCGGCCGGCATAGGACGATGCCGGTCCACGCAGGATTTCGATCTGCTCGGTGAAGAAATTCTCGCGGATGGACACGGCGGGATCGCGGATGCCGTCGATGAAGACGTCGTTGCGCGCATCGAAACCGCGGATGAAGAAGCGGTCGCCGAAGGCGTTGCCGCCCTCCCCCGACCCCAGCGTCACGCCGGCGGTCGAGCGCCCGATCTCCTTCAGTGTCGTCGCGTTCTTGTCTTCCAGCACTTCCTTGCTGAGCACCGTGATCGTCTTCGGCGTGTTCAGCATCGGCTCGGGAAACTTGCCAGAGGCCTGGACATGGTCGACCTTGTACGGCGCGGCCGGATCGGCATAGGGATTGCGGTCGACGGCGCCGGCCGGGCTCGGCGCAACAGCAGCAGCTTGTTGCTGCGCCTGCTGGCGTTGCGCGGCGCGGCGAAGCGCATTGCGTGCGCGGACCTGCTCCGGACTTGGTTTCGAGGCTGATGGACGCGGGCGCTCGACCGGCGCGTCGACATTCACCGGCGGCAGGCTCGACTGCTGCGCCTGCGCGCCGCTCGACACCGAGGCCACCGCAATCAGTCCGGCGACAGCAGATACCGCCTTGCCGGAATTTCCATCAACCTTCTCTTCGTTTGAACTTCTTGCCGCGATCGCGCGCAGTGATCGCGGAGCCATCACCAGCCCCATTCCAACCTACCCCATTCCAAATTCGTCGATGCGCAACATGCGCGACGAACGATGAGGCGGTGCTATCGACCGCAGAAAAACCGGTCAATGTAACGAGACCCGCATGAGCACTTGAATAGGTCTAGATCAAAGCGATTCTAAAATTTCGAATCTAGAATGATTGAAATATCGCGCGACAAATCGAAGCACTCAGATGCACAAGAGCTTGCCATCGCACATCATCTCGCGCAGCCGTCAGTCGCTGCTCGGCGGCTTCATCAGCGAGAACAATTCGTCGACGGTGCGTTGCGCCGTCGCACGCACGCGATCGGTGTTGTCCATGCCGGCGATGTTGACCCCGTTGACCACGGCTTTGATCTCGTCGCGGAAATCGGTGAGAAAGCGCAAGGGATCGCGCTGCTCATTGGCGACGCGCGCGATCAATCCCGTGATCAGAATCTGACATGCGATCAGCTTGCCGTTCAGCTCGTCCATTCCGCACTCCTCTCGTGGCGGCGCTGATATGGACGACGGCGATTTTGCTGACAACCGAAACGCCGTCCGGCCGATTTAGAACCGTTCTCGCAAACCCTGATTTGCTCGACCGACGCAAGCGTCGCGGCCAGCAACTCGTGCAGCCTCGTCCACGCCGCCTGCGAGCATTGCCTATCTTTTGCACGCTCCTCGCTCAGGCCAGGAAAATGCAGCACTGCACACCGCCGCGTCACCCGGTTGCCTACGGGGTGCAAAGCTTTCCAATTGTTTAGGATTATCAACGGATAGTGCTGTTTACACTGGAACTTGGCGTGTATTATACAAGCCGTGCTGGAACCCTTTGATAGCCCCACAATTCGTTGTTTTGGGCATACAAGCCGATCGCTCCGACATGAAAAAGTCACGGCCAATCCTCTGGATTGTCATCATCGCAGCCGTGGCCGGTGGCGGCTATTACGGCTGGCAGCGGTATCAGGCGTCTGATGGCGGAAAAGCCCAGACCGCCCAAAAGGGCGCGCCGCGCGCCCCCGCCGTGCCCGTCAGCATCGCGCCGGTCCAGAAGGCCGACTTCCCGGTCTACCTGACCGGCCTCGGAACCGTTCAGGGCTTCAACACCGTCCAAGTCCGGACCCGCGTGGACGGCCAGATCGACAAGATCGCCTTCACCGAAGGCCAGATGGTCAAGCAGGGCGATCTCCTGGTCGAGATCGATCCTCGTCCGTTCCAGGCCGCCCTCGACCAGGCCAAGGCAAAGAAAGCCCAGGACGAGGCCAATCTTGCCAACGCCAACCTCGATCTTCAGCGCTACACCAAGCTCGGCGAGTTCGCCACGCGCCAGCAGACGGACACGCAACGCTCCACGGTTGCCCAGCTCACCGCCCAGATCGCCGCCGACGAAGCCGCGATCGCCAATGCGCAGACCCAACTCGACTACACCCAGGTGAAGTCGCCGATCACCGGCGTCGCCGGCCTGCGCCAGGTCGACATCGGCAACATCGTCAACGCCTCGACTCAGACCGGCGTCGTCAGCATTGCCCAGGTCGAACCGATCACCGTGATCTTCACCGCGCCGGAAGACCAGCTGCCCTATATCAGCGAGGGCCAGAAGTCCGGCGAGCTCAAGGTGATCGCCTTCACCACCGACGGCAAGAAGACGCTGGCCGAGGGCAAGCTTGCGGTCATCAACAATCAGGTCGACACGACCAGCGGGACGATCAGGCTCAAGGCGGTGTTCGATAACAAGGAACACACGCTGTGGCCGGGGCAATCGGTGTCGACGCGTCTGTTGGTGCGGACCCTGAAGGATGCCACCATCGTCCCTGACGATGCGGTCCAGCATTCGACCAACGGCCTCTACGCCTATACCGTCAATCAGGACAACAAGGCCGAGGTCCACAAGATCAAGGTCAGCTATTCCATCGACGGACGTTCGGTCGTCGATGAAGGCTTGAGCCCCGGTCAGCAGGTCATCACCGGCGGCCAGTATAAGGTGCAGCCAGGCGGTGTCGTTTCGACGACTCTCGCGAGTTCGGATCCGGTCCAGAAAAACAAGGTTCAGCAGGAATGACCGAAGGCGGGATTTCGGCACCTTTCATCCGTTATCCCATCGGCACGTCGCTGCTGATGGCCGGCATCCTCTTTGTCGGTCTCGTCGCCTACCCCCTGCTGCCGGTCGCGCCGCTGCCGCAGGTGGACTTCCCGACCATCCAGATCACGGCCAATCTGCCGGGCGGCAGCCCGGAGACGATGGCCTCGTCGGTCGCGCAGCCGCTGGAGCGCCAGTTCGCCCAGATTCCCGGCATCGCGCAGATGACCTCGACGAGCTATCTGGGCACCGCCTCGATCACCATTCAGTTCGACCTCAACCGCAGCATCGATGGCGCCGCCAACGACGTGCAGGGCGCGATCAACGCCGCCAGCGGCCAGTTGCCCAAGAATCTGCCCTCGCCGCCGACCTATCGCAAGGTCAACCCGGCCGACGCGCCGATCCTGCTGCTGTCGGCGACGTCAGAAACGCTGCCGCTGACCAGCGTCAGCGACGCGGTCGACGCCCAGCTCGCCCAGCAGATCAGCCAGCTCTCCGGCGTGGCGCAGGTCTTCATCGGTGGCCAGCAGAAACCCTCGGTCCGCGTCCAGGTCGACCCAGGCAAGCTCGTCGCCAAGGGCCTGTCGCTGGAAGACGTGCGCAGCGCGATCGCCATCACCACCGTCGACAGCCCGAAGGGCAATATCGACGGCGACAAGCGCGCCTATACGATCTACGCCAACGACCAGCTGTTGCAGTCGAAGGACTGGAACGACGTCATCATCGCCTATCGCAACGGCGCTCCGTTGCGGATCAAGGACATCGGCCAGGCGGTCACGGGCCCTGAAGACGCCAAGCAGGCGGCCTGGGCCAACGGCAAGCGCGGCGTGTTCCTGGTCGTGTTCAAGCAGCCGGGCGCCAACGTCATCGAGACCGTCGATCGAATCAAGGCGACCCTGCCCCGCCTCGTGGCGGCGATCCCGCCCGCGATCAAGATCGAGGTCATCAGCGACCGCACCACGACCATCCGCGCCGCGGTCGAGGACGTCCAGTTCACGCTGCTCCTGACCATCGCCCTGGTGGTCATGGTCATATTCATCTTCCTGCGCAGCTTCTGGGCAACCGTCATTCCCACCGTGACGGTTCCGCTGGCGCTGTTGGGCGCCTGCGCCCTGATGTGGGTGTTCGGCTATTCGCTCGACAATCTGTCGCTGATGGCGCTCACGATCGCGGTCGGTTTCGTGGTCGACGACGCCATCGTGATGCTCGAGAACATCACCCGCTACATCGAGGAAGGCGAAAAGCCGCTCGCCGCCGCGTTCCGGGGCTCGAAGGAAATCGGCTTCACCATCGTTTCGATCTCGATCTCGCTGGTCGCGGTGCTGATCCCGCTGCTGCTGATGGGCGGCATCATCGGCCGCCTGTTCCGCGAGTTCGCGGTCGTGCTGGCGATGACGATCTTCGTTTCGATGTTCGTGTCGCTGACACTGACGCCGATGATGGCCTCGCGCTTCCTGCGCGCCCACAGCGAAGTCACCCACGGCAAGTTCTACAAATGGAGCGAAAGCGCCTTCGACGCGATGCTCCGTGGCTATGAGCATGTGCTCGACGTCGCCCTGGCCTGGCGGCGGACGACCCTCGTCATCTTCTTCGCCACGCTCGCCCTGTCGGTCTATCTCTTCATCCTGATTCCGAAGGGCTTCTTCCCGCAGCAGGACGTCGGCCTGATCACCGCGACGTCCGAAGCTTCCCAGGACATCTCGTTTGCCGAGATGCAGCGCCGTCAGGTCGAGCTTGGCCAGATCGTGATGGCCGATCCCGCCATCGCCTCGGTGGCGATGAACATCGGCGGCAGCGGCCGCGCCGGCAACAATGGCAACATGTTCATCACGCTGAAGGCGCGGGATGACCGCGACGCCTCCGCGCAGGAGATCATCGCGCGGCTGCGTCCCAAGCTCGAGAAAGTGTCCGGCGCCCGCCTCTACATGCAGGCGGCCCAGGACGTCCGCCTCGGCGGCCGCCCGACCCGCACACAGTTCGAGTTCACCTTGCAGGATGCCGATCTCGGCGAGCTCAATTCATGGGCGCCGAAAATTCTCGCCAAGATGCAGACGCTGCCGGAACTGCGCGACGTCGCGACCGACCAGCAGACCCAGGGCACCACGGTCCAGCTCAAGATCAACCGCGACACCGCCTCGCGCTACGGCATCCAGCCGCAGCTGATCGACGACACGCTGTATGACGCGTTCGGCCAGCGGCAGGTCACGCAGTATTTCACGCAGCTCAACAGCTATCACGTCATCCTGGAAATCCTGCCGGAAATGCAGGGCAACCTCGATTCGCTGAACAAGCTCTATCTCAAGTCACCGCTCACCGGCGACCAGGTGCCGCTGTCGACCTTTGCGACCTGGACCACCGATCCGGTCCGCCCGCTCTCGATCAGCCACCAGGGCCAGTTTCCGGCGATCACGATCAGCTTCAACCTTGCTCAGGGGGTCGCGCTCGGCCAGGCCACCGAATCCGTGCAGAAGGCGATGGCCGATCTTGGCGCGCCGGCGACGCTGAATTCGAGCTTCCAGGGCACCGCACAGGCATTCCAGCAATCGCTGGGCACCGTACCCCTGCTCATCCTCGCGGCGCTGGTCGTAGTCTATCTGATCCTCGGCATCCTCTACGAGAGCTACATCCATCCGATCACGATTCTGTCGACCCTGCCATCGGCCGGTGTCGGCGCGCTCGCGATCCTGATGGCGGCCGGCTTCGAGTTCAGCCTCATTGCTTTGATCGGCGTCATCCTGCTGATCGGCATCGTCAAGAAGAACGGCATCATGATGGTCGATTTCGCCATCGCCGCCGAACGCGACCAGCACAAGACGCCGGAGGAATCGATCCGCCAGGCCGCGCTGCTCCGCTTCCGCCCGATCATGATGACGACGATGGCGGCATTGCTCGGCGGCGTGCCGCTGATGCTTGGCCACGGCACCGGCGCCGAGATCCGCCAGCCGCTGGGCTACGCCATGGTCGGCGGCCTCATCGTCAGCCAGGCGCTGACGCTGTTCACGACGCCGGTCGTCTATCTCTATCTCGACAAGTTCTCGAACCTGTTCAAGGCCGGCTCGGCCGAGGACGACGAGCACGAGACATCCGGGCGCCGCACCGTCAAGGAAGCTGCCGAGTAAGCTTGCGCCGCGGCTCCCGCAACGCTACAGCGAGGCCCTCGGTTCACGCCAACGCGGTCTCGCCATGCTCATGCAATCCAGACTTGTCGCTCTTGTCGCCGCTGCCCTCGTCTCGACGGGCATCGCGCAGGCCCAGCAGGGCGCCAAGAAGAACGCCGCTCCCACCGCGCCGGCGGCACAGCCCGCACCCGCGCCGACCCAGCCGCAAGCCGAAGGCACGCCGCAGCAGCAGCCCGGCTGGATCGCACGCTGCACCAGCGCCAGCCGTGACGCGCCGCTCGAATGCGCGATCGAGCAGAACGCGGTCCTGACCAAAACCGGCCAGACCATCGTGCTGATCAACATCCGCATCGCCCCCGACACCCGCACGCCGATCGCGCTGCTGCAGCTGCCGCTCGGACTCAACCTGCCGGTTGGCGCCAAGCTCCAGGTCGACGAAGGCAAGCCGGTCGACCTCCAGATCCAGACCTGCGAGAACCGCGGCTGCTACGCCTCGACGCCGATCGCGCCGGACCTGCTGGCTGCCTTGCGGTCGGGCAAGCAGCTGAAGGTCTCGTTCCAGAACATGGCCAAGGAAACGATCGCCATCCCGATGCCGCTCAACGACTTTGCGGCGGCTTACGACAAGATCAAGTAGTTCCACGCACCGATGGCTTGCACCCGGCGGCTTTCCGAGCAGCACGGGCTGGTCTATTCTGCCGCTCGCGGGGGCCCGGCATCGGCAGTGGATATGACGCGCAAAAAGTCAGGTCTCGATTGGCTTGGTTTCCTGTTCATTCTCTTTGGTACGATCGGCGCGGCCACGGTCGCGCATGCGCAGGCCCGATTGGAGCCGCCGACCGCGCCGACGGCTGGGGCTACGGTCCATGACGTGAAGGTACGACCGCACGACGAGCAGACCGACGGCAAGTTCGCGCCGACGCCGTATGCCGGCAAGTCCTCGTCCGCCGAGCCCAGGCACATTCGCACCACACGCGAGCGCATCACCGACGGCTCAGCTCCTCCTGCGGTCGCACCGCTGCAGCCGCCCCCGGCCAAGCCATAATCGTCGTCACACGCTATTGCCGCGCCATCTGGGCATTGCCGACCGCCTCGCCGTCGAGCGTCTGGTCGTTGTGCATGGTGACGGTGACGCGCAGCAGCCGCCCCTCGAATTCGAACGGCGCCTCGTAGTGCGACACCGGGCTGCCGCGATCGCGACCGATGTCGAGGCCGGACCACGAGATCAGCGTATGGAAGCCAAGCTGGGTCTGAAGCGAGCCGACCTGCTCGTCGTCGATCAGCAGCGTGTATTCGGTGACGCCGGTGCGGGAGCCCTTGGCCGGAGCCTCCTTGCGCACGAGACGTTCGACATGGACGCCAAGCCGCCGCGCCCCTGAGGGCACCCTGCGGTCGGAGCGCACGATGTGGTGGCTGCCACCGATGTTGAGGTCGTGCACGAGCTCGCCGTCCCTGACATAGAGGCTGTAACCCGAGGTCGCATCGCCATGCGAGATCAGCACGCCGTTGGCACCCGCCTCCTCGATCTCGACATGCGCCTCGATCGTGTAGCTGCGGCTGCGCACGTCGGGCGCCACGTCGGTCGGCACATGGCCCATGCCGTGATGGAAGACGAAGTGATGCCGCGCACCGTGAAAGCGCGCGGCGTTCTCGGCAAAGCGCGGTCCAAAACGATCGTCGAGCGGCAGCACGTTGTGCTTCTCGGCCTCGGCCCACCATGTCGCGATCATCTGCGCGAGCCGCTCCGGTTCCTCCGCGGCGAGATCGTCGGTCTCGGAGAAATCCCGATCGAGATGGAACAGCTCCCATTTGTCGTTCTCGAACGGGGTGCCCGGCGGATGGTAGGCGACCGCTTTCCAGCCGCCCTTCCAGAGGCCGCGATGCCCGAACATCTCGAAATATTGCGGTGAGGTCTTCGACCGTACGGATGCATCCTTGATCGAGCGGGCAAAGCTCTCGCCCTCGAGCGGCATCTGCGTGCAGCCTGCAATCGTCGCCGGCGCCTCGATCCCGATCAAATCCAACAATGTCGGCGTCAGATCGCAAGCATGCACGAACTGGTGCCGCAGCTCGCCCTTGGCCGCGATGCGCTTCGGCCAGTTGATGACGAAGGGATCGCGGATGCCGCCGCCATGGGTATTCTGCTTGTAGCGACGTAGCGGCGTATTGGAAGCCATGGCCCAGCCATGCGGGAAATTGCTGTGGGTGTCGGGGCCGCCGATATCGTCGATGCGCGCGAGCTTCTCCGCGATCGGCTCCGGCTTGAAATTGAACGGTCCCATCGCGTTGACGAAGCCGAGCGGCCCGCCCTCCTGGCTCGCACCATTGTCGGACATCACGATGATCATGGTGTTGTCTCTGATATCGGCCGTCTCCAGGAACGAGACCAGACGCGCAAGGTGCCGATCGGAATGGTCGAGCATGCCGGCGAAGGCCGCCTGCAGCCGCGTGAATACGCGGCGCTCATCGATGGAGTGGTCCTCCCAGGCCTTCACGCCGTCATTACGCGCCGGCATCCGCGTCTCCTGCGGCACCAGTCCCATCGCCTTCTGCCGCGCCAGCCGTCGCTCCCGCTCGACGTCCCAGCCGTGCGCGAATTGGGCATCGTAGCTGCGGATGATATCGGCCGGCGCCTGGTGCGGCGCGTGGCAGGCGCCGAGCGCGACCCAGGTCAGCCAGGGAATATCGGGCCGATCGGCATGGTGATCGCCGATGAACCGGATCGCCTGATCGATCAGATCTTCGGTCAGATGATAGCCGTCGGCGTGAGTGCCCGGAGGATCAATATGCGTGTTGTCGGAGACCAGCTCGGGCGCATATTGGTCGGTCTCGGCGTCGAGGAAACCGTAGAAGCGATCGAAGCCGCGCCCCAGCGGCCAGCCGTCGAACGGGCCGGTCGCGCCGCTCTCGGTCAGCGGCGTGACGTGCCACTTGCCGACCATGTAGTTGCGATAGCCGTGGACGCGCAGCATCTCGGCAAGCGTGCCCGCCTCGCGCGCGATCTTGCCGCGATATCCGGGATAGCCGGAATCGAAATTGGCGAGGCACCCGACGCCGACCGAATGATGGTTGCGTCCTGTCAGCAGCGCGGCGCGCGTCGTCGAGCACATCGCGGTGGTGTGAAAGCCGCTGTAGCGCAGGCCTTCCGCGGCGAGCCTGTCGATGGTCGGCGTCCTGATCGCCGAGCCATAGCAACCGAAATCGGAGAAGCCGACATCGTCGAACAGCACGACCAGAATGTTCGGCGCGCCCGCCGGCGGCTTCACCGCCTCGGGCCACCAGGGCTTTGACTCCGCGACCGTCTTGCCGACGGTGCCGCCGAACGGCGTGCCGCTGCTGCCTGCGCTCATCTGGTGCTCCCTGTCCCGGCCGTCGCGGTTGACCCGCGCCTCATCCCACCTTAAATTATAATCCGAATTATGATTATGATCTAAGACCGATGCAAGCACGAACGCGGCGATCTTCCGCGCAGGCAGGCTGGCCCGATTTCGACCTGCCGGGCGTCGCCCCGTCACGCCAGAAACGAAGCCGGGAAACCACGCTGGCGCTGCTGCGGACCGGCGCCGACATGCTGCGCACGCGAAGCCTCGCCGAGGTTTCGATCGAGACGCTCTGCGCTGAAGTGGGCGTCACCGTCGGCGCCTTCTACAGCCGCTTCGAGAGCAAGGAGGCCTATTTCAACGCGCTGATGGCGCTCGCGGCGCGCGACGGCGAACAGCGGCTCAGCGAGATCGGGCGGCCCTCACCCGGGACCGATCTCGACGAGCTCTGCCACATCATCGTCAGCGGCATCGTCGTCTGGATGCGCCACCACGAGGGCGTGCTGCGGGCCGCGCTCCAGCATGACGACACCCGGCCGGACAAATGGACGCCGTTCAAGGCCCTCGCACGAGCGACCACCGAACGCGCCACCCCTCTCCTGCTGCCGGCGATGGGCAAGGGACGCGCGGTCATCAAGACCCGTGCCATCGCGTTCGGGCTGCAGGTCGTGCTCGGCACGCTTGTGAACGCGATCCTCAACGATCCCGGCCCGCTGTCGCTGCGGTCGAAGGGGATGGAGACGCGGCTCGCGGGCTGCCTGCTGCTGCTGCTTCGGGCTGAGACCGGTTAGCTCAGATCGCTCGCGCGCAGCAGCGTCGTGAAGCCGCCATAGATCATGCGCTTGCCGTCGAACGGCATGTCGGCCCCCTTGAGCCTGGGATCGGCCATCACCTTGGCGTTGACGGCATCGCGGCTCGCCCGGTCGCGATAGACGATCCAGGAGAACACCACGACCTCGTCCTCGCCTGCCATCACCGCACGCGGAAACGAGGTGAGCGTGCCATAGGGAACGTCGTCGCCGATGCATTCGACATAGTCGAGCGCACCATGCTCCATCCACACCGCACAAGCCGTTCGCGCCAGCGCCTTGTAGGCCTCAATCTTATCCTTCGGCACGGCCAGCACGAAACCATCGACATAGGGCATCTCGGATCTCCCAAGGTTGTGTTCCCCCAAGGACGAAGGGGCGCGCCGCGATCCGACAGGAGATGGCTCAATTCTGGTGAGGCAAAGCGCCGCGAGCGGCGCGGAGGGCGGCCGGATAGGAGGCGATTCAGACTTTGGAGACGCCTGGAATTGGCTGGGGAACCTGGATTCGAACCAAGACAAACAGAGTCAGAGTCTGTTGTGCTACCGTTACACCATTCCCCAACGGAATAGCCGAACAAATTCAATAACTTGCTGACTTGTCCGGCTGCGGCCGGATGCGCGGTGGCGCAAATCACGGCTCAGGCGTGCAGCCTTCTACCTGCTCGTCCCCGGGCTGGCAAGCGCCGCGGTGGATGGACCGCAGCCTGGTCCATCTTCATAGTTCGACCTCGATCGCCCTCTTCCACCGCCCACTTTCGGAAGCGATGTAGGCCGTGAGGGCGTTGATCACCTCACGCTCGGTCCGGTTACCTTGAAGCGCCCGCGGCCAGCCGCTCGGCATAATCGATGGCTTCGATCAGGCTGTGCTCGTTGGCGATGCCCTTGCCGGCGATGTCGAAAGCGGTGCCGTGATCGACCGAGGTGCGGATGATCGGCAGGCCCAGCGTGATGTTGACGCCCGACAGCTCCTGCCACCGGCCGGTGGCAGGATCGACCTGGAATCCGAGCAGCTTGACTGGGATATGCCCCTGGTCGTGATACATCGCAACCGCCGCATCGAACTGGCCCGCGCGCAGCTTGACGAAGATGGTATCACCCGGCACCGGTCCGACCACGTCGAGACCGTCGGCGACGGCCTTGGCGATCGTCGGCGCCGACACGTCGATGTCCTGTCGGCCGAACAGGCCGCCCTCCCCGGCATGCGGATTGAGCGCGGCAATCGCGATCTTGGGCCTGGCGATGCCCAGCCGGCGCAGCGCGTCATTGGTGAGGTCGATCACCATGCGCAGCCGCTCAGGCGTCAGGCGCTTCGGCACATCCTCCAGCGCCACATGGGTCGAGACATGGCTGACGCGCATGTTGCCGTGGGCCAGCAGCATCACCGAGCCGCGCACGCCGGTGAGATGCGCCAGCATCTCGGTATGGCCGGGGAAGTGATAGCCGGCCTTGTTGAGCGCTTCCTTGTTGAGCGGCGCAGTGACGATCGCCGCCGTGCGGCCGGCCTGGGTCAGACGGACGCCCTGCTCGATCGCCTTGTAAGCAAAGCGGCCACCATCAGCGCTGAGCACGCCGGGCTTGATCGGGTCGCCCTCGACGTCGGCTTGCAGGTAGCAGAGGTTGGGCCAGTCGCGATCGTCGGTCATAACTTGTGGGATTGCGACGTCGGCCCCGAGCGCGGCCTTCGCAGCCTGCAGCGCCGCGCCGCTGCCGATGATCAGGATACGCAGATCGCCTTTCGCGATGCGCTCCTTCAACCCGACACAGGCCTTGACGATGATCTCCGGCCCGATGCCGGCGGGATCGCCCATCGTGATGGCAAGATGACGAGAGGTCATGTCGGGCTCTCCAGGTTGAGCAAATGATTGTCCCGCAGCAGATCGCGCCACAGCTCGCGTGCGCCAAAGGCTCCGGATTTCGAGATGATTTCGACGCCGGTCCAGCGGCCACCTTGCAGCGTCGAACGCGGCAAGCCTGGCACGATGCGTCCAGTCACCTGGAGCGCCTGCGCGCCGAGGGCAAGGCATACGGCCTTCAGCGTCTCGCCGCCAGCAACGATCAGGGTTCCCGGCGCGTCGAGCGCTGCGATCAGCGTCGCCAATTCGTGTGCGATCCGCCGCGCCGCCTCGGAACGCGAGAGGCCGTCAGACAGCGCGAATTTGACCAGGGCAACCTCGTCGTCGACCAGCTTGCGCCGAACGGCCGCGCCGCCCCCGCCTTCAGCCAGCACGAGCGTTGCATCGCCGCAGGCTGCGAGCTGGGATGCCGTGGCAGGCTGATCGGAACCGAACAGCCCGAGCACCGGCCGTCGCAATTCGGCCGACGTATCGGCGCGATGATTGCGGGCGAGCGCGCCGGCCAAACCGCCGCTACCGCACCAGAGCACAGGTCCCGGCATGCGTCGTCCCATCTCGACGACGCGATCGAGACAGAAGTCACTTTCGGCATCGAATACCTGGACGCCGCCCTGCGTCAGCGTATCGGCGCTGGCTAGTCTGGCCTTGATGCCATCCTGCTTCAATTGATCAATCAGATTGTCGCCGACCCGATGCCAATCACCCTGTTGCGTCCGCGCGAATTGCTGGCCCTCAACGGTGCGACGCCCCTGGTAGTCGAATGCGGGCGCGACCACGCAGGACGCCCAATGGCCCGTGCTCAAGCACGCGCCAAGCTCGGCCGCCCAGGCACCCCGGAGCAGGCTGTCGACTTTCTTGTAGGCAATTGTGCCATCGCGGAGCAGCGGCGCCAGGCGCGCGACGATCGCGACGCTTTCGGCCTTCGAACGCTCCCTCGTACCGCTGTCGATGGCAATGCTTGCGAAGCCCGCTGCCGTGGGCGCGTTCGCCCAGCTCACGTCGAACGGTCCGCACAGGCCGACGAATTCCGCCGCAGTGTCGAGCGCGCCGGTGAGATCGTCGGCAATCAGGCGGACGCTGGTCATCGTCATGCCGCTCCCAGGCCAGGTCCTCGTCAGCCCCCGCGAATGCCGCGGCACTCGCCATGTGGGTGCAAGTGCTGAGGCCGCAGCGATGATGTCGACAAGGCTTCCTCCGATCGTCAGATCGACATCGTAGGGAATGCGACCATTTGTTGTAATCTGATCCGTTGGTAAGATCAGGCTGCCGCAGCGTCAAGAGCCGTCGCCGTCATGACCGGGTCATGGGCTGGCCAAGGTCGAAGGAAGGCAACAAGGCGTGCATTGCGCAACTGATGCCGCTGACCTGCCCGGTGCAGGATCTCGCGATGACGTGAACGCGCGCCCACCGAGGCGCGGTCTCTCAGGACTGTTGTTCCGGAACGAGCGTCGCAAGGCCTGCTTCGATAATCGTGATTTCCTCGTTCACCTGCGCGATGGCCTGTTGCGGGTCGACGCCGGTCACGGCCACGAGCTGCCGCAGCAGGTCCTGGCGATGGGCCAGAATATTTTCCAAAGCATCGCGATCGTTCAGCTTCACATAGCCCTCGACGATCAATTCCACGGAAAGAGACATGATACTCTCAAAACAGCTGATTTCTGATGCTCGAAAATATCGCGCCTGCGCCCGGCTGCGGGAACGAAGTCGCGTAAACCTTGACCGGTAAGATTAACGGGCACGCAACGCGCTGCTTAAACAGCGATACGATCGAAGTCGGCGGCGATCCGGACATTGGAGAAGAACCTGGCCGCCTCCGCCAGAATCTCATCATCCTCGTAGCGGCCCGACAGATGCGTGAGCACGAGCTGCCGGACATTGTTCGCAGCCGCGAACCTGGCCGCCTCGGCCGCGGTCAGATGGCCGTAGTCCCGCGCGGTCGGCGCATCCCGATCAAGGAACGTCGCCTCGATCACCAGCAGATCGGCGTCGGCGACGGATTTGGCGAGCCCCTCGGTGGTCTCGGTGTCGCCGATCACGACCAGCTTCTTGCCGCCGCTTGGCGGCCCCAGAACGTCCTCCGGATCGATCGTCCGACGGTCTTCAAGCGTGATGGCCCGCCCCGCCGCCAGTTCGCCGCGCGCGGGGCCGTCAGGCACACCAAGCGCGGAAAGTCGATCGGGCAAGAGATGGCGACGTGCGGGACTCTGGAAGGAGAATCCAAAACTGTCGGTGTCGCGGTGGCGGACCGGAAAGCAGTCGATCGTGAAGTCGCCGGCATCGACGACCGGCCCTTCCGACAGCGGCGCGAACTGGACGGCGATCGGTGCCCGTCCTGCGCCCCACAATCCTGCCAACATGCGGATGACGATATCGAGCGTGCCCGGCCCGCCGTGGATGGTCATCGCATCGGAGGTTTGCCGCAACCCCAAGGTCGAGAACAGACCGGGGATGCCAAGCACATGATCGAGATGGGCATGCGTCAGCAGGATGCGATCAAGCCGGCGAAAGCCGGCACCGCTTCGCAATAGCTGGCGCTGGGTTCCCTCACCGCAATCGATCAGCATGCGCTCGCCCGCGGCCTCCAGGAGCAGCGCCGGATGGTTGCGCGCCGCGGATGGGACGCTGGCCGAGGTGCCGAGGAATGTCAGGGCGAACATGGCGGTGAACTGTCCAACGGATCGGCCGAGACCGTCCCCCTTCGGCCAGCCTCACCGTCCCCAATGCCACGCGAGCAGCAGCGCGTATAGTCCCATTGACGCGGCATAGAGCGCAGCCAGCAGTGCGTAGCCGGCGATCTGACGGCCAAGCGCGGCCTTCGGCGCGATCCACCAATCGAGTGCCTTGAAAGCGGCGGGCACGAGCCACCAGCCGAGCAGCTGGGTGCTGACGAGATTGCCGAGGAACAGCGACAGCCAGACCGGCACGCCGTGGCTGTCGATCAGCGGCCTGCTGATGAAAGTGCCCCAGAGATAGACCACGGGATAAAGCACCAGCAGGACGATGAAATTGCTCTTCAAGATCAGGCCGGCGCTCTGCTCCGGCGCCTGTGACTTGCCCGCGGGGAACCAGAAATTGAAGCCATAGCTCGCCCGCTTGACGTTCATGCCCGCATTGAAGCGCGCCCCCTCCTTCAGCAAGGACTGCCGCAGGGGCGAGTCGAGCCAGGCATTGAGATTGGCATCGCTGTCGAACGACAGAATGATGATCCATTCGTCGTGCAGGCCCGGAATCGGCCGCTCAATCTTGTGGCGCAGGAACCCCTTGAACTCGGCCTCGGCTGCCTGAATGCGCTGCTGCCAGGTGAGGAACGCGTCCTCCAATCCGACCGGTACCTTGAAGGAGATCACGGCGGAGACAGCGCTGTCGCGCTGCACGCCGGTGTCGGGCAGAATATGCACGTCTTCCGAGCCAACAAAGTGGCGCTGCACGTCGGCGATCAGCTTCGCCCGCACCTCGCTCTGAAGCCAGGCGCGCGCCGCCGCGGCGCTTGCGAAGCGCAGGATCGTCACCCAGTCGACATGCGCAGGCGGCTGCGGCGGCACCACCTCCTGACCGAGAAAGCCCGGCCACGCTTTGAGCACCTCGCCGACCTCGCCATTCCAGCGCGCGAACGCGGCAAAGCCGTCGTCCGCAATCCGGCGCTGGATGACGAGGGCGACCGGCTGGCCGGCCTTTTCAGGTGATCCGTTCATCGCGACCGATTCAGTTCTTCTTGTAGAGACGCTTGCCCATCACCCAGGTCTCGTCGACGCAGCGGTCGTCGCCCACCATCATGACGGCGAACAGCATGCTCGCGGCCTCATCCATCGTGCGCGGGCCGGCGCCGTCGGCGATCAGTGACTGGTGCCACGCTTGCGCGGCTTGTCCACCGTTCGGATCGAGCGCGACGAAATCGGCCTCCTTGCCGGGCTCGAAATTGCCGAGCTTGTCATCGATATAGAGCCCTTCGGCGCCGCCAAGGGTGATCGACCAGAAGCCGCGATAGGGCGAGAGCTTGTTGCGCTCGGCTTCCGCGAGATCCTTGCGCGCGGGATCGATGCTGCCGTCGAGCAGCGTGTTGTTGCACATCCCGACCTTGTAGGCATCGTCGAGCACGGAGATCATCGAGAAGCGGTTGCCGCCGCCGACGTCGGTGCCGAACGACATCCTGACGCGATGCTCCGGATCGGTGGCGCGGCCGAGGCGAAACAGGCCGCTGCCGAGGAACAGGTTCGAGCACGGGCAGAACACCACCGCAGCTCCCGTCTTCGACATGCGGCGGAACTCGTTGTTCGAGAGATAGACGCCGTGGCCGCCGGAGAATTTTGGCCCGACCAGGCCGAACTTCTCGTAGACGCCGAGATAATCCTGGCAGTCCGGATGCTCGACCAAGACGCCGCTGCATTCGGCCGGGTTCTCGGAGATGTGGGTGTTGACCCAGCAATCCGGATGCTCGTGCTTGAGGCGCTGACATGCCTTCAGCAGCTCCGGCGAGGCGCCGAAAGCAAAGCGCGGCGTGATGGCGTAGAGGTTGCGGCCCTTGTTGTGATACTGCGCGATCAGCCGTTTGCTGTCGCGATAGAAATTCTCCGGCGTATCGATGAAATCGGCCGGCGCGTTGCGATCAATGCCGGTGAGGCCTGCGATGACGCGCATGTTGCGGCGGGCCGCTTCCTCGAACAATTCCTCGGTTGAAACGGGCGAGGAGCTGGTGAAGGCCTGGCAGGTCGTGGTGCCGGAGGCGAGCAGCGCATCGAGGAACCGCTTCGCGCCCTCGCGCGCGTAGTTGCGATCGCGATATTTGAGCTCTTCCGGATAGACCCATTTCTGCAGCCAGGGCAGCAGCTGCTCGCCATAGGCACCCAGCACGCGGGTCTGCGGCAGATGGATGTGACCGTCGATGAATCCAGGGACGATGATGCGGTCCTTGATGTGGGTGACCTCGACGCTCGAATGCGCGGCTGCGATCTTCTCGTAGGGCCCGAACGCCTCGATGACGCCGTCCGCGACGACCATGAGGCCGTCCTGATGGAAGCGCGCAGCCGCCTGCTCGTTGCCGACGTGCTTCCAGGGATCGTCGACGAAGTCGAAGAACGTGCCGCGAATACCGACGGTGGTCATGAGCTGGTTCCTTCCTTAAGCCTGGGTGGCGTGGCGCGCCGCGGGCAACGAGATCGCGAGCAGCACGCCGGCGATGGCGCAGAGGCCGAGATAGAGCATTCCGATCGGCGCCTGGGTCTCTTCGGGCAGCACCGCCGCGATCGCCATGGCACCGCTCACGGCGAGATAGCAGAGCGCGCTGATGAGGCCGCCGATCAGTCCGTGGTCGCGTTCGAACAGGCCGAGCCCCATGCCGTACATCATCGGACACAGCACGCCGCAGCCGCCGAGCACCAGCGCGCCGCCGATCGTGATCGACGCGAAATCGAGGCCGAGCGTCATGCCTGTGACGGTCAGGACCGCAGCGCCAGCGACAAACAGCGCGAAGGCGCCGAAGCCCAGCATCCGGGCCGGCAGAAGCTGCGCGAAATGCGCGCAGCCGAGCTCGCCGGCGAGATTGACGCCGCCAAGGCCGAGCGCGACCAGGCCGTAGATCGCGGCGGAGTAACCGAGGCCGGTCTGATAGAAGAACGGCGCGACGACGCCGAACGCCAATTGCGCGCTGGCGGCTGCGGCAAACACCAAGACGAAGGCCAGAAAGCCCGGGCGCACCAGTGCGTCGCGGAGGATGCCGGCGGTGCGGTAAGGATCGAACGGCGCGCGCCGCTCCGCAGCCAGCGTCTCGGGGAGAAAGAAGACGACGATCGCGGCGACGATGGCCGCGGCGATGGCGATGATGACGAAGACGCCGCGCCAGGAGGTCAGCTCGACGATGAAGCCGCCGGCCGCCGGCGCCAGCACGGGTGCAAGCCCCCAGGCCGCTCCGAGCAGGCCTGAGATCGCAGTCAGTTCGCGGCCGCGAAAGCAGTCGGCGGCGACCGCATAGGCGACGACGAGACAGGTGCAGCCGCCGACGCCTTGCAGGAAGCGCAAGCCCAGCAGCAGCGAGGCGCTGGTGGCGAGCGCGCAGGCGATGCTCATCGCGATGAGCACCGACAGTCCGGCGAGCAGGACCTTGCGGCGGCCGAGCGTATCGGAGGCGATGCCGACCGGCACCAGCGCCAGACTCATGCCGAGCATGTAGGCGGTGACGGTGTTCTGCATCGAGGCGGAATCGGTTGCGAGGTCCACCACCATCTGCGGCAGGCCCGGCGTATAGGCATCGAGCGGAATCTGGCTGAATGGCACGACGCACAGCAGGATCGGCACGATCCCACTCCTGGCGCGACCGGCGTCCGAAGCAAGTGCAGTCATGGCTTACGCCCCCTCGATGCCCGCGGGTCCCGTCTTTTCGTGCGCGCAATGAGATGCGACGATGCGGGTTGCGGATCTTGACGCGCGGGAACGTGCCAGAACTGTGTGTAGAAACTCTTAGGAGTTCCGCTTCAATGCGGAGGGGTCAAGCTTCGATCGTCGCCACCTGAGGCTGCTCGGACAAGACCTGCGAAAACAACCCCATGCACAGTAAGAATCATTAGGGAATTTCCCGCTTCGCGCCAGCACCGATCAAGCGTCGATCAGAGCAGGAAGCCCTTGAGCGCATCGAGAAACTGCCGTGGCGATTGCAGCTGCGGCACGTGCGCGCAGCCCGCAATGATCTTCAGTTCGGCGCGCGGCAATCCGGCGGCAAGCTCATGCGACATCGGCGGCGGTGTCGCTTCGTCGTGCTCACCGACCATGACGAGCACCGGGACCCTCACCGCGCCAAGCTGAGAGCGGAGATCGAGGCTTGCCAGTGCCTCGCATGCGGCGCGAAACACCTCGGGATCCGTCCGCAAGAACGCTGCATGGCGATCCTGCATCAGATCCGGATGCTGCGCCTGAAACCCGGGCGCGAACAAACGCCGCATGGCGATGTCGGTAATGGCTTCCAATCCTTTCTCGCGCGAGGCCTTCGCCATGTTGCGAAACGCCTCGCGGCCGGGCTCCGAGAACGCCGCACCGCTGTCGGCGAGAATGAGCCTGCTCGCGATCTCGGGGTGCCGGATCGCCATCTGCAGCGCGACGAACCCGCCATAGCCGTTGCCGAGCACGATTGCCGGCGCACCGGCCGCAGCGTCGCGCACGGCTTCCGCCATCCGGTCCGCGACCGCCGCGAGCCCGCCCTCGACGGCATGTGAGCGGCCGAACCCCGGCAGTTCCGGCACGATGGTGCGGAAGCGCGTGCGAAGCTCCGGCACGACCGCATCAAAACTCGCGCGATCCGACAACAGCGAGTGGAAAAGGAACAGCAGCGGTCCCTCGCCCGATTGCGCGGCGTTGACGGTCCCGTCGGCAAGAAGCCTGTCCATATCCGGTCTTTCCTTCACATCGTCGGCAGGTGGCGTGCCTTTTCGCGCGCGCCGGAGGTCCCATTGATAGTTCAACTGACAGAGAATTCAAGCATTTGGCTCTTGACGTGAAATATCACGACTGAGATATTAATGCCAAGGAGACCACAAGTATCATGCTTTTGCGCGAGAATATCTACGATCGTCTGAGGTCTGATATTTTAGCCTGTCGCTTGGCGCCAGGCGATGAAATGCGCGAGCAGGACCTCGCCGAGCGCTATGAGGTGAGCCGCCAACCCGTGCGGGACGCATTGCTGCGGCTGCAACGCGAGCACCTCGTGACGGTGCAGCCGCGCCAGGGCTATCGAGTGACGCCGATCTCGCTGTCGGATGCCCGCGACCTCTTGCGCTTCCGCCTTGCGCTCGAGCCCGCCTGCGTCGCCGAAGCGATCGAGAGCGCGCCCGACGGCGTCCTGAAGTCGCTCGACGAATTCCGCCGCTTCGCCGGCAACCACGAAGACTTCATCGCCTACAACAGGGGCTTTCACACCGCGCTGGCGCATGCCTCCGGCAATCGCCGGATGGCGACAGCGCTGTGCGACCTGATCGGCCAGGCCGATCGGCTCGTCCGTGTCAGCATTTCGAATCTGAAGGGTCACGATCCGGCAAAGCTCGTGGCCGAGCACGTTGCCCTGATCGACGCCATGCAGAGCCGCGAGACGCGCACCGCTTCGCGCATCATCAAGGCCCATATCGGAGCCACCGAAAAGCGCGTTTTGCCGGCGCTGAAGCGCAACGCCGTCATCGTCGAAGAGAGGTCATCATGAACATTCCATCGAAATCCGCCTCGATCGACGTCGCGATTCACGGCAATTTCGTCGACGGACGCGAGGTCGAAGCCGGCAGTGGCGCGATGCTTGACGTCCGCAATCCCGCCACCGGCGACGTCATCGCGCGCATTCCCAACTCGACCGTTGCGGATATCGACCGCGCCATGAAAAGCGCGCGTGCCGCGTTCGAGGGCAAGGCCTGGGGCGGCATGGACACGCGCGCACGCGCCCGGCTGGTCAACAAGCTCGCCGATGCCTTCGAGGCCAATCTCGACAGCCTGTATCGGCTGGAGACCCTCAACAACGGCCGCCCGATCAACGAGACCCGTGCGCAGCTCTCCCGCCTGCCCGACTTCTTTCGCTATTTTGCCGGCGTTGCGCTGTCGCGCCGCGACTCCGTCATTCCCGTCGAAGGCGCCTATCTGAACTACACGCTGCGAACGCCGATCGGCATCGTCGCCAATTGCACGCCGTTCAATCACCCCCTGATGATCCTGTGCAAGTCGCTCGCCGTGGTGCTTGCGACCGGCTGCGTCACCGTGGTCAAGCCGTCGGAATACACGCCGCTGACGACGTTGAAGCTGGCGCAGATCTTCACCGAGGCCGGCCTGCCGCCCGGCGTCTTCAATATCGTTCTCGGTCTTGGCCAGAGCGCCGGCAAGATGCTCGCCGAACATGGCGACATCAACAAGCTGGTCCTGACCGGCGGCACCGAGGCGGGCCGCATCGCCGGCAGCGCGGCCGCAAAGGTGTTCGCGCATCAAACCATGGAGCTCGGCGGCAAGACGCCGGTGATGGTGTTCGACGATTTTGACGTCGACCGCGCCGTCAACTACGCGGCGTTCGGCGCGTTCATCGGCGCCGGGCAGACCTGCGTCTGCGCCTCGCGCCACATCGTGCAGGCCTCGATCTATGACGAGTTCGTCGAGAAGCTGAAGGCCAAGACCCGCACCATCCGCATCGGCGATCCCTTCGATGCGAACACCCAGCTTGGCCCCGTGATCTCCGCCCGCCAGCGCGACCGCGTTCTGACCTATTCCGGCTACGGTCACGACGACGGCGCGCGCCTCGTCACCGGCGGCGTTGCGGCCAAGGTGCCGGGACATGACAACGGCTATTTCGTCGAGCCCACGGTGTTCGCCGACGTCACCTCCGACATGCGTATCTTCCAGGAGGAAGTGTTCGGTCCCTTCACTTCGGTGACGCCGTTCAAGGACGAGGCCGATGCCTTGCGGCTCGCCAATGACTCACCCTTCGGTCTTGCGGCCGCGATCCGCACCCGCGACGTCGCCCGCGCCCACCGCGTCGCCGCCTCCGTCAAGGCGGGCATCGTCTGGGTCAATGATCACCACAGGCTCGACCCGGCCTCGCCCTGGGGCGGCGTCGACGATTCCGGCATCGGCCGCGAGTGTGGCATCGAGAGCTTCGACGACCATTTCAACACCAAGAGCGTGATGGTCGCGACCCATGAGCAGCCGTTCGACTGGTATCGCGACACGGCCAACCAGAAGCGATTGAACTAGCAGTGACCAGCAGCGGCTCACCGCCCGGAGAAGGCGGGCCGCATCATCGGGAATTCAGTCAAGGGAGAGCGTCTATGTCGACATCGGTGAACGCAGGCAGCCGGCTCGATCGGCTGCCGATCGGGCCATTCCATCGTCGCATCATGCTGCTGATCGGCATCGGCATGTTCTTCGACGGTTTCGACATCTACATCGCCGGCACCGTGCTCAGTGTCACGCTGAAGACCGGCTTCTCGACCCTCGCGCAGAACGCGGTTTTCATCTCCGCGACTTTCGTCGGCATGATGCTGGGATCGTTCGGCACCGGTTTTCTCGGCGACCGCTACGGGCGCCGCTTCACCTATCAATTCAATTTGCTGCTTTTCGGCGTTGCCTCGCTTGCTGCCGCGTTCTCGCCAAACATGGCCTTCCTGATCGCCTGCCGTTTCGTGATGGGCGTCGGGCTTGGGGCCGAGAACGTGGTCGGCTATTCCACGATGACGGAATTCGTGCCCGCGCGCACGCGCGGCAAATGGCTCGGCTTCACCGCCGTCTGCGTCGTGACGGGTTTGCCCGTGGCGCTGCTGGTCGCGTCCGTGCTGGTGCCGCAATTCGGCTGGCGCTCGATGTTCGTGCTCGGCGGCATCGGCGCGCTCATCGTCTGGTACATGCGCAAATCGCTGCCGGAATCGCCGCGCTGGCTCGAAGCCGTGGGGCGCACCGCGGAGGCGGAAGCGCTGATGCAGGCGATCGAGAAGGAAGCCGCGCAAGGGCAGCCTCTGCCTCCGCCGGCCGCGACGGCACCGGCGCCGGTGTCCCCCGACCTCGGCACGCTGTTTACCGCGCCCTTGCTATCGCGGATGATCGTCGGCGCGGTCTGCCTGATCACGATCAACACCCTGCTCTACGGCTTCGTGACCTGGCTGCCAGTGTTCTTCGTCAAGCAGGGCCTCTCGATCGCGACCTCGTTCGGCTATTCGCTGCTGATGGCGCTGGGGGCGCCGATCGGCTCGGGCATCGGCGCATTGACCGCCGACCGCTGGGGCCGCAAGCCGACCATCATCGGCGCCTCGCTCATCGCGGTGGTGCTGGGAATCCTTTATCCCCTCATCTCGGATCCGATCCTGCTGCCGGCCGTAGGCTTCGCCCTGACCGTGCCGATCTACGTCCTCGTCGCCCTGCTGTTCGGCGTCTACATTCCCGAGCTGTTTCCGACCGAGGTTCGCCTGCGCGCCTCCGGCATCGTCAATACGCTGGGCCGCGGCGCCACCATCGTCACGCCATTCCTCGTAATCTCGCTGTTTGAATCGCGCGGCGTTGCCGGCGTGATGGCGCTGATGATCGGGCTCTTGGTGGTGCAGATCATCACGGTCTGGGCGCTCGGCATCGAGCCCAGACATCGCAGCCTCGAGGAGCTGAAGGCGGAGGAGACGGCGGCGCCGGTGCTGAAGGAAGCATCTTGAGCAACTGCTAGCTCCATGCTCTCGCGCTCATGGCGCTCCGATCGCTGGCATCGGGGCGTCTTGCTTTGCTGAACTCTCCGGCCGCCGGCTAAAGCATGTACCCATAGTGCGATGTCAGGTCCTGAGCCACGGATGGACGTCTCAGATCGGCCGAAGCATGACTGACTGGAGACTTTTGACTTCCAGGAGGAGGCTTGCGCCTGGTCTACCGAAGGTCCGCTAATTGCGGCAGAGCGGACCGGATTTGCTGAACCTGAGCTCTTCGCACTTTGACCCAACTCGGACGTCCGATGCCTTGGACCTCCGGCCCAAAATTGTATACGGTCGGGGAGAGGCATGGGGCGAGATCGGCAATGAAGCGGCGACAGTTCATCGCTGGATCGGCAAGTATCATTGCATGTAGCTTTTCTTCTGCCGCGATGGGCGCCAACCCCTGGCGCATCGGTCAGGTCTTTGGCGGTCCACCGGACAATGCTGCCCCTTCCGAGCTCGTCCGGGCGCTTCTTGGCCTCGGCTATGTCGACGGCAAGGACGTTCGGGTGCGGACGCTGTTTACGGCTCCGAATCCGAAAGACATGAAAGAGGCCGTTCTCTCCCAGCTTCCGGACATCGACTTGCTCGTCGTATGGGGAACGATCGGAGCCGTTGCAGCAAAATCGGCGGCATCGAATATTCCTGTGGTCTTCGTGTCGGTTGGGGCGCCCGTGGACATAGGCCTTGTTCAAAGCCTTGCTCACCCTGGCGGGACTATGACGGGCATAACGTTTGAGGCCGCTTCGGAGACTTACGGGAAGCGGCTTCAACTTCTCAAGGAGATCCTTCCGAATCTGAGCCGCCTGGCCGTTCTGGGAGCAAAAGGTGATCCCAACTTTCCATTTGCGATGACGTCGCTCGACAACTCTGCCCGGGCGCTCGGCGTGTCGATCGCGCCGGTTGAAGTCAATTCGGCTGACGATCTCAGGAGCGCATTCGAGGAGATGAAGCGCCGCCAATCCGAGGCATTGGTCGTTGTCGCCGGCGCGCTGACTTACGTGAACAGCAGGCCTATAGCCGAATTGGCCTTGTCGAATAGGCTGCCGTCTTGCCACGGCTTCAAGGAGACTGTTGAGGCGGGGGGCTTGATAAGCCTCGGTCCGGATTTTTTGGCATTCGCCCGTCAGGGAGCCCGCCTGGTCGACAAGATCATCAAAGGCGCAAGACCGGCGGATATCCCGGTAGAACAGCCTACTCAATACATCACGACCATCAATCTCAAGACCGCCAAAGCGCTCGGCATCGATATGCCGGCTGCTCTGCTAGCTCGCGCCGACGAGGTGATCGAATAGCATCGATGTCCGATTGTGACCCGAAGCTACCGCATAGATGGCTTGGAATGGATTTCAATCCCAAGTCAATAATGTAACTTGCCGCCAGCAAGGGCTGATCTGCGCAAATGAGGTACCGTATGAGGCGGCGGAAATTCATTACACTGGCAGGAGGCACCGCCGCCTGGTCGATTGCTGCACGCGCCGGACAGGCAACAATGCCCGTGATGGGATTGTTGGCACTGGCGCGACCAGCTTGGGTCATGAATGCAATCCATGCCGGTCTCAAGGAGGCTGGTTACGAGGATGGCCGCAACCTCACCATCGTCGAACGTTCAGCCAACGGCCAGTTCGACCGGCTGCCTGCGCTGGCGGACAATCTGATCAGGAGCCGGGTGGATGCGATCTTTGCGACGGGATCGCCGGTCCCGGCACGCCTCGCCAAAGCGGCGACCACGACCATACCCATCGTTTTTGCTTATGGCGGAGATCCGGTCGCAGACGGTCTCGTCGATAGCCTCAATCACCCCGGTGGAAACGTCACAGGCGCCACCTTTATAGGTGCCGCTTTGCTCGCCAAGCGAATGGAGATCATAAAAGAGATAGTACCGCGGGCAACTGAGGTTGCACTGCTGGTTAATCCACAAGGCACTCTTGCGGAGCGACAGATTGAGGAAGGCAAGGCGGCGGCAAGGGCCCTGGAGCAACATCTTCATGTACTCAATACCAGCACCATCAGCGACGTCGATGTCGCATTTGAGGCGATGGCGCAGTTGAAGATCCAAGCCTTCATTGTGAGCACCGATCCGTTCTTTGGCTTTGTTGGCGGTGACCGAATTTCCAGCCAAGCCCTACACTACAAAATTCCGGGTATCTATACTGGACGCGAGGAGGTGGACGCCGGAGGATTGATTAGCTACGGCCCAGACAAGACAGACACTTGGCGTCAGGCAGCCGTTTACGCCGGTCGTATACTCAAAGGCGAAAAGCCGTCGGATTTGCCGGTCATGCAACCAACCAAATTTGAGTTGGTGATCAATCTGAAACTGGCGAACGAGATCGGCCTAACTATTCCGCCGACGCTCCTCAGCCGCGCGGACACGGTGATCGAATAGAGATTGTCTGCTGCGGCGCATCAGTCCGCTGTAGGCCCGTAGCGGACCTCAGTCTCCTCAATCCGAATTCCTGCTTCGCTGCGCCGAGATCGGACATCGCGAAAACACCGCAAAGTTTTCCATGCGTCGTCGTTGACGGCGGTTGATGCCATTGTTCTATTGTCCCGGCCTCTGTAGGGAAAACTCTATGAAGATAGTATTATCTGCACTGATTAGCGCTGGCACACTGTTCTTTACAACGGTGGCAAGCATTGCAAGCCCGTACGTCGTAACAATCAACCAAGACGGGGGTCATCTGGTTGCTACGGGTAGCGGCTCAATCGATGTGACAGGGCTGCAGCACTTTTCGGGGCTAAAATTCCCCACCGTAGGTGCCGAAGAAGGCACGATCATTACGGGGCCGCACGCAAACACAACGGCGAATATTTATTACCCTGTTTCTTTGAACGGCCCGACTTGGTTTGGTCCTGGTAGTGATGAATATCGATCGCTGGCCGGCTCGGGCAGCATCGTTGGATTGGAAATCGATTTCAATCCGAACTCTGCAGAGCTCATCCTTCCGGCCGGTTATATCTCCGATACGCCCCTTTCGAGCAGCGCGGACTTTGGCCTTATCACTTTTGCGAGCCTTGATATCAAGCCTGGCACTTTTACGTGGACGTGGGGAAGCCGCCCGGATCAGAGCTTCACGGTGGAGATCGGTTCCGTTTCAGCCGTTCCCGAGCCATCGACCTGGGCGATGATGCTTCTCGGCTTCCTAGGTCTCGGCTGGATCGCATATCGCCGCCCCAACCAGATTGAGGTTGCCTGATCGTCGGCACCGTCATTTCTGCGCAACAGAGAGGGCCGCCTCCGGGCGGTCTTTTTGTTTGGCGGATGTCGGTTCGTGGCCCTTCGCGTCGTTTAGCGCGATCCGCCCGCATGTCCGGAGTTTGGGGGAGACCGGAAATTGCCGACGAGGGGCTAAATAGAGGCAAATGACCCACGGCGGACGTGAGCTGCCGTTTGTTCGCTCGCCGGAACAAAATGGTTACGGTACCCGAACTCCGCGCAACCCTGCCTCAACGATGGCTTTCTGGACGGTCCCGTCGGACCGGATTTTATTCACGAACTCGTCGACAGTGGGAAGTGCCGCAGCAGCACGCTTGCGCACTCCTATCGCCATTTGAACGACGTTGAAGTGTCCGGGCAAGACGCGCGCACCGGGCAACGCGTCTGCGATGCGGTAGGCGAGGTGTAGGTTCTCGCCATAAACGTCAGCCGTTCCCGTCGCGAGCGCCTCGCGCGCCGGCTCGAACCCACCAGGCACTGGGACAATCTCTGCATTCTTGATCAGGCGCTTCAACACCGCGTTTGGCGCGCTACCTTGCGCAACCGCTATTCTCACGCCAGTTCTGTCGACTTCTTCCGCAGTCGTCGGCGCGGCACCGGGACGGGCGACGTATCCGTTGTCGACCTCCATGAACGCATTGCTGAATGCGAGATACTCCGCGCGGGACGGATCACGCGCGGCAAGTCCAATATCCCACTCGTCGAATGCAAGGCTTTCGTTATACAGCACAGGATTATCGTACGGTTTGAGCTCCACTGGCACGCCAAGATGCGCTGCAAGCGCGTTACCAATGGCTACGGACACACCACCAAGGCTCTTGTCGGGACGGCGAGTGACCAGAACTGGATTGGATGCGATGAGTGCGACGCGCAGTTTGCCGGTTGGGGCCAATGCACCGGTGGCTGACAGGGTTTGCGCCTGCGGCGTGGATTGCGTCGAGCAGGCTGTGGCCAACGCTGTGATTGTGCCCGCGACCGCCTCTCTTCGTGTCCACATGGTGCAACTCTCCAACGCGTCGATTATTCGCACTATCACAATCTTAGACCGCCCGCGCGACGACTCAAGCCCTCGCTGCCTCATGTCGGGATTTGGCCCTTGAGCGACGTTGGGAGAATGCTGCTTTTCCGCGGCTGTTGGTGCCTAAGCGGACATTCAGCGGCCTGCCGCTGAACGAGCACCCAGCCTAGTCCCGCACCGACTGCGCCTCGACGGCCTGCACCGCGACATCAGCGACCTGCCGCAACGCCTCGCGATCCGCGCCGGACGAGGCCATCACGCCCATGCCGACGGACACCGCCGAGACATAGCGCGCGAGCGCGGCGGGATCGGCCGTCTCCTTGAGATCGCCCTCCGCCTTGGCGCGCAGGAAGCGCTCGCGGAGCTGGTCCTCGTTCTGGGCTCTGCGGGCGGCGAGTTCGAACGGCACATTCTCGGAGCCGGTGCCGCAGGCGATGCCGCCCTGCACGAGCAGGCAGCCGGGTGGATTGGCGGGATCGGTCTGCTTGTCGGCGATGCCCATCAGCATCCGCACCGCAACTTCGCGAGCGGTGGGAGCGGCCACTACCTCGTCCATCCAGGCGCCGCGCGCCTTGGTGTAGCGGTCGAGCGCGGCCTTGAGCAGGCCTTCCTTGTTGCCGAAACAGGCATAGAGGCTCGGCGGATTGATGCCCATGGCCTCCGTGAGCTGGGCAATCGTCGCGCCCTCATAGCCATGGCGCCAAAACACTTCCATCGCCCGATCCAACGCGATGTCGGCGTCGAATTCGCGGGGGCGTCCCATGCCCATGTGCCTGTCTCCTCGGGGATCGGCGTCGTCAGCCGAATTAACGCCTGATCCTATCTAGTTGTTCTATCTTTCTTTTCTGTTCCGTCTTCCCAATCTTGCGGTAAGCGGCTACAATTTTCTTAGTGAACGGTACATAAGTATCTTGCGCTGCGATATCCAGCTCCACATCTGTAGTGAACACTACATATCTGGAGCGCGCAAATGCCCCCCTCCCAACTGACCTCTCGTCCGGGCCGTATCCGCCGCCTTCTCGGCGGCGTCGCCGTCGTGGGCGCCCTCGCCGCGGCCGGCTCGATCGCGACCGGCCACTATTTCCGCGCCGCCCAGGCGACCGCAACCGCGGCCGCGGCGGAACAGGCCGTCCCCGTGACCATCGCGATGATCGAGCCCAAGCAGACCGTGCTGTGGGACGATTTCTCCGGCCGCCTCGAGGCGATCAACCGCGTCGAGCTTCGGCCGCGCGTCGCCGGCGCGATCATGTCGACCAACTTTACCGAGGGCGCGCTGGTGAAGGCCGGTGACGTCCTGTTCAAGATCGATCCCGCGCCCTACAAGGCCGAGGTCGACAAGGCTGCCGCTCAGCTCGAAGCGGCCAAGGCACGCGTCGTGTTCACCCAGAGCGAGCTCGAGCGTGGCGCGCAGCTGGTCGGCAACGCCGTGGTCACCCGACGCGACTACGATCAGCGCGACAACGCCAATCGCGAAGCCATCGCCAATGTGAAGGCGGCCGAAGCGACGCTGCAGACCGCAAAGCTCAATCTCGACTACACGGAAGTGCGCGCCCCCGTCGACGGGCGGGTCGGCAAGTTCGAGATCACCGTCGGCAACCTCGTCGCCGCCGGCACCGCCTCCCCGGTCCTGACCTCGCTGGTCTCGGTCAATCCGATCTACGCCTCGTTCGATGCCGATGAAGAGGTGGTGCTGCGTGCGCTGAACTCGATTGCGGATGCTTCCGGCAAGCGCGGCAATCTCGACCAGATCCCGGTCGAGATGGCGACGTCGGGCGGGCTGTCGGCCAAGGGCCACATCCAGCTGATCGACAACCAGGTCAATGGCCAGAGCGGCACCATCCGCGTCCGCGCGGTCTTCCCCAACGACGACGGTCGTCTCATCCCCGGCCAGTTCGCCCGCGTGCGGATGGGCCAGCCGAAGCAGCAGACGCTGGTCATGATCGACGAGCGTGCGATCGGCACCGACCAGGACAAGAAGTTCGTGATGGCTGTCGGCGACGACAGCCGCGCGGTCTACCGGCCGATCACGCTCGGTGGCTCCGTCGATGGCCTGCGTATCGTCACCGCGGGCCTGAAGCCCGGCGATCGCATCGTCGTCAACGGCCTCCAACGCGTGCGTCCGGGCGCTCTCCTCAAGACCGAGGTGGCAACGATGGGCGCGCGCGGACAGCAGGCCTCCAACCACAGCAACCAGGACGTGGTGCAACGCTAGTGAGCGACGTCATTCCGGGGCGGGCATAGCGCGAACTACGGTGCGCAATTGCGCACCCGAGACTCTCGAGACTACATAACTCCGACGACCTGACCTCTGGATACCGGGTTCGCGAGCTTTGCTCGCGCCCCGGAATGACCGGTGTGCTGGCGGAGACACGCAGGATATTGCCCAGGGGCAAAGCCATGAATCTCTCAAAGTTCTTCATTGATCGTCCGATCTTCGCCGGCGTGCTGTCGGTGCTGATTTTCCTCGCCGGTCTGATCTCGCTGTTTGCGATGCCGATCTCGGAATATCCCGATGTCGTGCCGCCCTCGGTCGTGGTGCGCGCGACCTATCCCGGCGCCAATCCCAAGGTGATCGCGGAGACGGTGGCGACGCCGATCGAGGAGCAGATCAACGGCGTCGAAGGCATGCTCTACATGTCGAGCCAGGCGACCACCGACGGTGCGATGACGCTGACGGTGACGTTCCGCCTCGGCACCGACCCCGACAAGGCGACGCAGCTTGTGCAGAACCGCGTGCAGCAGGCCGAACCGCGCCTGCCGGCCGTGGTGCGCCAGCTCGGCATCATCACCAAGAAGTCCTCGCCCGACCTCACCATGGTGGTGCATTTGCTGTCGCCGAACGGCCGCTACGACATGACCTATTTGCGCAACTACGCGGTGCTCAACGTCAAGGACCGCCTGGCGCGGATCGACGGCGTCGGCGACGTCCAGCTTTACGGCGCCGGCGACTATTCGATGCGGGTCTGGGTCGATCCGCAGAAGGCGGCCGAGCATGGCCTCACCGCCAGCGACATCGTCAAGGCGATCCAGGCGCAGAATGTCGAGGCCGCCGCCGGCGTGGTCGGCTCCTCGCCGAACGTGAAGGGCATCGACCTGCAATTGTCGGTCAATGCCGAGGGCCGTCTCGCCAACGAAGACCAATTTGGCGACATCGTGGTCAAGACCGGCACGCGCGGCGAAGTCGTTCGTCTGCGTGACGTCGCGCGCATCGAGCTTGGCGCCTCCGAATACGGCCTGCGCTCGCTGCTCGACAACAAGCAGGCAGTGGCGATCCCGATCTTCCAGGCGCCCGGTTCCAACGCGCTGGAGATTTCCGACCACGTCCGCGCCACCATGGCCGAGATCAAGAAGAGCATGCCGGAAGGCGTGTCGTACCAGATCGTCTACGACCCCACCCAGTTCGTCCGCTCCTCGATCGAGGCCGTGATCCACACGCTGCTCGAGGCGATCGCGCTGGTGGTGCTGGTGGTGATCCTGTTCCTGCAGACCTGGCGCGCCTCGATCATCCCCCTGCTCGCCGTGCCCGTCTCGATCGTCGGCACCTTCGCGGTGATGCACGTGTTCGGCTTCTCCATCAATGCGCTCAGCCTGTTCGGCCTCGTGCTCGCCATCGGCATTGTCGTCGACGACGCCATCGTCGTGGTCGAGAACGTCGAGCGCAACATCGAGGGCGGGCTGTCGCCGCGCGATGCCACCTACCAGGCGATGCGCGAGGTGTCCGGCCCGATCATCGCGATCGCGATGGTGCTGATCGCGGTGTTCGTGCCGCTCGCCTTCATCTCCGGCCTGACCGGTCAGTTCTACAAGCAGTTCGCGCTGACGATCGCGATCTCGACCGTGATCTCGGCGGTGAACTCGCTGACGCTGTCGCCGGCTTTGTCGGCGCTGCTGCTGAAAGGTCATAACGAGCCGAAGGACCGGCTGACGGTGATCATGGAGAAGGGCCTCGGCTGGTTCTTCCGCCGCTTCAACAAGGCCTTCACCTACTCCTCGAACAGCTATAGCGGCACCGTCACCAAGGTGATCTCGGGCAAGGCCGCGGTGATGGGGCTCTACGTCGTCCTCGTCGGCATCACCGCCTTCCTGTTCCAGCAGGTGCCCGGTGGATTCGTGCCGGGCCAGGACAAGCAATATCTCGTCGGATTCGCCCGCCTGCCCGATGGCGCCACGCTCGACCGCACCGAGGAGGTGATCCGCAAGATGAGCGACATCGCGCTGACCCAGCCCGGTGTCGAAAGCTCGGTCGCCTTCCCCGGCCTGTCGATATCAGGCTTCACCAACTCCTCCAACGCCGGCATCGTGTTCTCGACGCTGAAGCCGTTCGACGAGCGCAAGGATCCCTCACTGAGCGGACCTGCGCTCGCGGCCGAGCTGAACAAGAAATATGCCGGCATCCAGGAAGCCTTCATCGCCATGTTCCCGCCGCCGCCCGTCAACGGCCTCGGCACCATCGGCGGCTTCAAGCTGCAGATCGAGGACCGCGCGGGCCTCGGTTATGAGGCGCTGAACGACGCCACCAAGGCGTTCATGGCGGCGATGCAGAAGACGCCGGAGATCGCCGGCGTGTTTTCCAGCTTCCAGGTCAACGTGCCCCAGCTGTTCGCTGACATCGACCGCACCAAGGCGCTCCAGCTTGGCGTGCCCGTGACCGAGGTCTTCAACACGCTGCAGATCTACCTCGGCTCCTACTACGTCAACGACTTCAACAAGTTTGGCCGCACCTACTCCGTCTATGTCCAGGCCGATGCGCCGTTCCGCGCCCGTGCCGACGACATCAGGCAGTTGAAGGTGCGCTCGTCTTCCGGCGACATGGTGCCGCTGTCGGCGCTGCTCACGATCCGCCAGAGCGCGGGACCGGAGCGTGCGATCCGCTACAACGGTTTTCTGTCCTCCGACATCAACGCCGCCGCCGCGCCGGGCTACTCGTCCGGTCAGGCGCAGGAAGCGGCAACCCGGATTGCGGCGGAAGTGCTGCCGCCCGGCTTTGCCTTCGAATGGACCGACCTGACCTATCAGGAGTTCATCGCCGGCAATTCCGGCCTCTGGGTGTTCCCGCTGGCGATCCTCCTGGTGTTCCTGGTGCTGGCGGCGCTGTATGAAAGCCTGACCCTGCCGCTCTCGATCATCATGATCGTGCCGATGGGCTTGCTGGCTGCGATGTTCGGCGTCTGGCTCTCCAAGGGTGACAACAACGTCTTCACCCAGATCGGACTGATCGTGCTCGTGGGACTCTCGGCCAAGAACGCGATCCTCATCGTCGAATTCGCGCGCGAGCTCGAATTCGCCGGCCGCACGCCGATCCGGGCCGCGATCGAGGCGAGCCGGCTGCGTCTGCGCCCGATCCTGATGACGTCGATGGCGTTCATCATGGGCGTGCTGCCGCTGGTGCTCTCGACCGGCGCGGGCTCGGAGATGCGCCGCGCCATGGGCGTTGCGGTGTTCTCCGGCATGATCGGCGTCACCGTGTTCGGCCTGTTCCTGACACCGGTGTTCTACGTGCTGCTGCGGACCATCACCGGCAACAAGCCGCTGGTGCATCATGGCAGCGACATCAGCGCAGCGCCGGTTCCGGGCTCAATCGCCAGTCCCGGTCACTAGACCAGGGAAATGCCGGAGATCAGCAACAGAACGAGCACGGTCTTGCGAAAGACCGTCTCGTTGACCCGGTGAAAGGCAATCACGCCAAGGGCCGAGCCCGCAAACAAGGCGGGCAGGCTGACCGCGAGGTCGACAAAGACTTTTGACGACAGATCCTGGTGACCGACCAGCAGCACGATCGCAAACAGCTGCATCGCGGCGATGAACGGCTGCACCAGGCCGCGCTGCTCGCTCTTGGGCATGCCGCGCATGTCGCACCAGATCGTCGGGATCGCACCGGGCATCGCGGTGAGCCCGCCCACCAGGCCGCCGCCGAATCCAATCAGCGCCACCCAGTGCCGGCCGACGGCCTCGCCCGCCGTCACCAGCGTCGGCCGCAGCAGCATGTAGCCGGCATAGAGCGCGACGACGACGCCAAAGCCGCGCCGCAGCAGATGCGTGTCGGTCGACTGCAGCAGCGACACCGCGATGGGAACGCCGATCAATCCACCGACGATCAGCAGCAGGCTGCCCTCCCAGCGGATATTGCGCCGGAGTGCCCACAGATTGGTCGCCTGCACGCCAATGCTGCACGCCATCATCAGCGGCACGGCTTCGAGCGGCTGAAACACCCGGAGCAGGACCGTCCCCGCGACGGCCGAAAATGCGAAGCCGGAAAGTCCGGAGACGAACGCGCCCGCGAACACGGCGACGCTGAGCAGCAGCAGGGTCGTGATGTCAGGCATGGTTCGCCCTCCGGCTCAGTCATAGGGAATTGGCGTGACCGGCATGGATGCGCTTTCCGCGCAGGCCGCAGCCTCGCGCGGAAACGATCCCTGCATCGCATGCGCGTGCGATCGTTCCAGCATGACGAGGCCGACCAGTTGGAGGATGACGAGCGCAGCCGTGAGCGCGATCGCGACGATACTGCCGTTACGCGCGCTGGAGACGGGGGTGACGGGCCGTACGCTCGCACGCATCAGATTGATAGGCATTTTCTGAAAATTCCTCTTCATTGCAGACAGAAATGAATTCGTTGAAAGGCGACATTTCGGGCGAGGCATCCAGCAGATGGCGGTAGCGCCGCAGGACGCGCCGGGCCTCGATGGCGCGCTGCTGATGCATCGCCGCGATCATGCGATCGACGGCACCATGGAACTTCCCGACCAGGCTCCGTGACGTTGTTCGCATGACGATCTCCTTGCGAGCGAGATTGATGGAACTCACTTCCATCAGCTGTGAATTGCTTCACACACGACGCCAGCGCGACGAACAAGAACTCGTGTGCTCTCGTAGGAGAGAACGCTGCGAATCGCGTCACCCAAACGAATGACGCGCGATAACATTGTGATGATGAAATGGCGGGCATCATTCTGCTGCTTTTCGCAGCGAACCGGCGCGTCAATGAACAAGAGGATTGGAGAATCCTGCCACGAGTTTGACGAGCTCGGCCTGGCGGCTCGTGCCGGTCTTGTCGAAGACACGATGCAGATGCGTCTTGACCGTCGTCTCGGCGATCCCGAGCGCGCCCGCCGTCTCCGGCACGCCGCCGATGTCGACGATCGATTGCAGAACCCTGAGCTCCGCAGGTGTCAGTTCGAAGGTGCGGTCGATCAAGCCGGCGCAGGCACGGGCATCGAGCTTCGCCTTCCAGACGAACAGCGCGCCGATGGCGCCATCGGCGCGCCCCTGCCGCAGCAGCGACGGCAACGCGATCACATGGGCGACGTAGTGGGATCCGTCATGCGATGTCAGTTGAATTTTGCGGTTCGCTGCCGCCGCGGCGGCCACCTCCGCTTCGCCGCGAAACACCTCGCGCAGCGCCGCATTCGCCTCAGACGAGCTCGCCAGCAGCCGGCCATGGACGGATCGCAGCACATCGTCGGCCTCCAGGATCGCATCCGCCGCCGGATTGCTGTGGACGATGTTGCAGGCGGAATCGAGCAGGATCACGCCGGCCTTGAGGCGATCGACGATTTCGGCCAGCGCCGTCGACTTCTGCTGCTTTCGCACGATGGTCCGGTTGATCATCAAGGCACGGCTGGCGTGTGGAACCACGAGCTGCATGCGCGCCCGCATCTTGGCGTCCAGCATCTCTCTGCCCGGAATGACCGTCATCAGCATCGGACAGGACGAGTTCGCCCGCTCCAGCACCACATTGGCGACGTCGGCACATCCCTGCGGGCGCAGCCATTCCTGATAGAAGCGGCCGCGACGATATTCGTCGAAGTCGACGAGATCGGGAATGTTGCGCACCTCGCCATAGCGCGGCAGCCTGGCGAGCGGATCGTGCTGGGCGTATTCGTCGGCATAGAGCCGGATAAAGTGCGGATCGACACCGCAATAATAATGCGTCGCGCCCGATTTGCTGACCTTGTCCTTGGAAATCAGGCCGCAGGCCCGGCTGCCGAAGAAACCGTTGAGCATGACGACGACGTCGGCCCACAGATCGGGATCGAGGCCGGCGTCATAGATGCGCTCGATCAGCTCGGAATGTTTGCCAGTCAGCTGCATTGCAAGGGTCAATCGTCAGGCGCCGCGGAACGTGACTGTCCCGCGGCTTTTCCATGGAGTCGATCGAGCGGCCAATAGGTTCAACGAGCCCGATGCCGATCGAGCGATCAGTTGACGAGCGGATTGGCGAAGCCGGCAGCAAGCTTGACGAGGTCCGCCTGCCGCGAAACGCCCGTCTTGGCGAAGACGCGATGCAGATGCGTCTTCACCGTCGTCTCCGCGATTCCGAGCGCAACGGACGTCTCGGGAACGCCGCCCACCTCGACGATCGACAGAAACACCCGCAGCTCGGCCGGCGTCAGCTCGAACGTCCGCGCGATCAGCTCGCCGTAGGACTGCCCGCCGAGCGCCACCTTGCGCAGCAGCAGCGCGCCGACCGCATCGCACGACCGCTCGCTGCCGTTTCGCAACACCGAGGAGAGCGGCAGGATATGCGCGACGTAACGTTCACCTTTCGGGGAAAGCAACGGGATCGCTTGTCCTCCCGCGGCATTCGAGGGAACTCCGCGACCCGCAAAGCTGTCGCGCAGCATCTGATTGGCCTCGGTGCCGCTGGCCACGAGCTGACCGGCAACGAGGCGCACCACGTCGTCGGCCTCCAGCAGCGCGTGACCGCTTGCATTGGCGTGCACCACATGACAGCCGGAATCGAGCAGAAAGATGCCGGACGACAGACTATCCAGCACGTCGGCGAGCGCGCTCGCCAGCGTCAGCTGGGTGCTGATCGCCCGGTTGACGAGCAGCGCACGGCTGGCGTGCGGCACGAGCAGCGACATCCGATGCTTCATTCCGGCATCGACCATGCGCCGGCCCGACAGCACCGTCATCATCACCGGGCAGCTCGCATTCGACGCCTCCAGCACGACATTGGCGGCATCACTGCAACCCTGCGGCTGCATCCATTCCTGATAGAAGCGTCCGCGGCGATATTCGTCGAAATTGACGAGGTCGGGAATGCTCACAATCTGGCCGTGTGGCGGCAGGATCGTCAGCGGATCGAACTTGGAATGGGTCTGCGAATAGAGCTGGATGTAGTGCGGATCGGCCCCGCAATAATAATGCGTGACGCCGAACTTGCTGATCGAATCCTTGGAAAACAATCCGCAGGCCTGGCCACCGACGAAATCGCGGATCCCCAGGACGACGTCATTCCACAGCGCCGGATCGAGACCGGCATCGTAGATCTGTTCGACCAGATCGGGCAGCTTCCGCGCGCTCGGCATGGCGTTCAATGGCTTTGGATGAACAATGCCTGATCCATAACACATCAGGCGCACGCCCCCATCCTCCGATCGGAGGATGGGGCCGGCCGGGCGGATGGGGCCCGGCCGGCGGCGTCGCATTCGGGCCGCCAGGGCTGATGCCGGCTCAGAACGCGACGCGGAGGCCCCCTTTCGCGGTTCCCGTGCGGCTCTGATCAGACATCATCATGCCCTCCACGGCCCCGAACAGGGACAGGTTGCGACTGGTGCGATAGTCGAGGCCGAAGCCCGCGACGGCGCCGACCGTGCTTCGGCTGCCCGGCGTGACGAAGGACAGGGTCTGACCAAGCAGCACCGTGTTGATGGTGGTGTCGCCCACGCGTTGAAGCGCGATCACGCCGCCATGAATGTTGGCTTTGAGCTCACCGCCATCGAAGCGCGTGACCCGGGAGAGATCGACCTCGCCGCGCTCCTCGATGTCCTGGAGCGTACGGCCGCCGACCGACAGGCCTTGCGCGGAGCCGGTCTCGCTATAGCCGTCGAACCGGCCCGCGACATAACGCAGCCGCGCCGTCGGCGTCAGCAGATAGCCATTGCCGATCTCGAGCTTGTAGCCATAGGCGAGCTCGGGACTGATGTACCATCCGCTGTAACTCGCGGTTGCCGTCTCCATGCCTCCGACAGCGGCACCGTTGAGCACGAGACGTCGCGATTTGTTGTCGGCACTGCCGCCCTGGAGCGTGAAATCGAAGAATTGCGCGGCCCATTCAAACCGGCTGTAGGCGCCGCCGAAGACATAGGCGGTGTCGACCGATTGCGAGTTGAGATCGACCGACAGGCCGCCCTGCCCGCCGCCGAGGAAGGCGCCGACCAGCCAGTTCGGCTGCACCTTGCGGTCGATGCCGACGGCACCGCCCCAGGCGGTCGAGGTCGCGCGCAGGGTCGAGGCCGTCTCGTCCTGAATGCGCTGGCCGCCGAAGCTATTGGCCCAGACGGTGATCGGCGCGGGATCGGTCCAGAGGCTCTTCGGCGCCTTGGTGAAGGGCCCGGCCTGTGCCGTCTCGGGCGCATAGGCCATCGCCATCATGTTGCTGCCGGCACCGCCCGAGCCGCCGTTCAGGCGCCCCTGGACAAGCGAGGAGACGCCGCCGGTGAAGTCCATCAGCGTGCGATCGGTCTGTGCCAGCGCCGTCGGATCGAGCGTCGCGAGCGTGCTGCCCGAGACGACCGACGGGCCGTTGAAGCTGCCGCCCGAAGTAATGGTGTTGATGGTCCCCTCGAAGTTCGCAAAGGTCGGCAATGTGACTGATGTCAACGAGGACACCCTGCTCGTCGGCGCCAGATTGACGTTGACGACGTCATGGCCGAAGCCGAAATCGACGACGCCATTGATCTTCGAGCCGGGCAACAGCGTCAGCGTATCGGCTGCGCTGGTCAGCTTGATCGCCGTGCCGCTGGTCCCCGTGATGGTTCCGGCATTGACGATATCAGCCGCACCGGATGACCGAATGCCGACATTGCCGCTGATGGTGCCGGTATTGGTGATGCTCGTCGTGCTGTTTGTCGCAATGGCAAACGGGCCACCCGTAATGGTTCCAGCATTGCTGATCATGGCGGCGCCTTGAGCGAAAACGCCGTCGATGGTACCGGCGATGGTGCCGCCTGCCATGTTCGTCAGATTGAGCGCGCCTCCGGTGAGTATCCCGTTTTTCGCACTGATGGACCCCGAGTTGACGACATCGGCACGCCCGCCGGAAAAGATGCCATTCGCGCCGGCAGTCCCGCTAATGGTTCCCGAGTTCTGCAAGGCCACCGCCGTGACGGCCTGAACCACGTTCTCGCCCACCGCGCGAAGCGTGCCGGAATTGGTGACATTCGCCGTCTGGGCATCGACGGCGGCGCCGAAGCCGGTCGATTCGACAATGCCGGCATTGTTCATCGTGACCAGGTTGGCGCTGACGCCGAACTGGCCGGCGGAGATCAAGCCTCCTGACGCATTGGCAATGGTGGCGCTATTGCCGGCGGAAACGGCCCTTCCTCCATTCGTGCCGCCTTTGATCGTGCCGGCATTGGCGATGTTCGCATCCGTCACTGCGGAGATCGCAATCCCATTGACGTTCGCACTCTGGATGGTCCCGCCGGTATTGTTGCTTACGGCGACCGCGCCCGACACCGACATGATGGCGCGGCTCTCGCCCGCGATCAGCCCTGTGTTGGCCGTGACATTCACGGTGCCGGCGTGGATGCCCACCCCGCCCGTGGCCGCCGCGGTAATGCTTCCGGCATTCGTGACCGTCGCCGTTACCGCATTGATGGCGATCCCATTGACGTCGAGTGCCGAGATGGAGCCACCGCTGTTCGTGATCGTCGCGGTGTTGGCGGAAATTCCGTTGCGTCCTCCGGAGATCAGGGACGAGTTGGCGGACAGCACGACTGTTCCTGCCAGGATGCCGACGCTGCCGGCACCGAGCGCCTTGATGTCGCCTGCATTGGCGACCGTGACCGTGTTGATGACTCGAAGAGCGACGCCGTTCGCTGCGTTCGCCAGGATCATGCCCGTGTTGTTGACAGTCGCGTTTGTTCCGGCACTGACGCCCATTGCGTCGCCTTCGATCCGCGACGAATTGGCGGTCATTGTCACCGAACCGAAGACATTGACGGCGATGCCTCCAGCGGCCAGCGCCGAGATTATTCCGTGGTTATCGATCGAGGCGTTGCCACTTGCGACGACGGCGGTGCCATTTGCGCCGGTGGCGGTAATGGAACCACCATTGGCAATGGTCGCATCGGCTGTCGTAGACACGCCGAACCGGACACCGGAAATCGTTCCGGTGTTCGCGGTCACGGTGACCGTGGTTGCGCTGATTCCGATGGAGTTGGTACCAATGCCGATGATCGTTCCGGAATTGCTCACGGTGACCGTCGTCGCGTCAATGCCGTGCCCTTGCAGACCGCTCGTGATCGTTCCGGCGTTGTCCAGCTTGAGCGTCGCTGCCGTGATGCCGTTGAAACCGGAGATCATGGCTCCGGCGGCATTGGAGACCGTCACATCGCCGGCCCTGAGGCCGGCTCCGTTGGGTCCGTCGATCGTGCCGAGATTGGTCAAAACGCCGCCCGAGCCGGTCGTGATGCCGAAGGAGCTTCCGTGAACGGTCGCGCCCGCTGCGACCTGATAGGTGTTGTTATCGTCGGTGATGGTGCCGTATCCGGTCACACCACCCTGCTGTGTATCGACATTTCCCGAACAGACGATGGTTGCGTTGCTCACCGGCGCGACCGGCGTACATGCCGCCTCCGCCCGGTCGATCACCAGCAAGGGCGCCAGCAGCAGCGCGGACGCCGGAACCTGCAGCAGGCGGCGGTTGACGGTTGCAAGAAGCCATCGTTTCATTTCATTCCCCAAGTCATTCCCCAAGTCATTCCCCAAGCGAAGGCCTGCACCCGACTGGCGTGCAGACATATTGCGTCGGCCTCCTCCGATCGAAGGAGGCAGTCGCAGCAATCCGTGAATCGCTGATCGCCAAGGTAGAAGGACGCCCATCATCCGACTTGGACAGATGCGACCGGGTTTGGTCTCAGAACGAACTTGCGGCTCTCTCGTGCGTCAGTGATGCAGAGCTGCGACACCGCCCGCGGGCTTCAGGTCCGGTCCCAACCGGGCTTTTCGGGACTCTCAGCCCAAACCGCGGCGCGATAGATCTCGCGCCCGCCATTGTCCCTGACACGGATCCACGCATCGCGATCGCGCAAATCGTCGCGCCAGACGAACAGATGCCTCGCCATCTCGTCGGCGACCACGAACGTTGCCCCGGCATGCTCGAACACCATGCCACCCGGATCGATTTTCACGACATTGCCGACCATGAGGTCGAAGAAGAAACGGCGCATTCAAGACTCCAACGAACGGCGCCGCACGCAACGCTGCACCATGCCTTACTCCACGCGGCAGAACACGTCGTCGGCCGCGTACCCAACGCTGCGCAGCGCCCCCGCCTGCTGGCATGCACCGCATTCACGATCGGAGATCACCTCAAAAATTCCCAGATCCGCCTCGAAGTTGATGGCTCGCTCGAATTCGCCTCGGTGCATTCAATCGGCGGCGCTCCTGACGTCGCTCGGCGTCGCCCCATAGGCGCGGCGGAAGCGACGGTTGAAGTAAGAGAGGTCGCCGAAGCCGACATCGTAGGCGATTGAGCTGACGGGACGGTCGGCGAACTCCGGCTCCCGCAGCATGCGATGGGCTCGCTTCAGACGTTGATCGATCAGGAAGGAAGAGAACGTCTTGCCGTCAGCCTCGAACAGGCGCTGGAGATAGCGCGGCGTGACGCCGAGTTCCTGCGCGACAGCGGCGACCGACAGGTCCTGTCGCCAGCAATTATTGGCGATCAGACCCTTGGCCTTGCGCAGGCGCGCCGCCTTCGCGCCCCGTCGGCCGGCGCTTTCCCTGGCCTCGTCGTTAGGGCCGAGCACGAGCGCCAGCAGGTCGTGCAGATGGCCGGCGCCGAGTTCCCGCAATGCCGGCGTCGCCGATGCGTGTTCCCGCACCAGCGACGTGGCGTAGTCGACCAGCACGCTGATCTCGGCCCGCCGGTCCTTGATCACGCGCATCACGGCGTCATCGACGTCCATGATAATCGGCGCGAGCACGCGCCGCGGCACGCGCATCGAAAAGCAGTCTCCGGCCACGAACCGTTCGAAGGTCGTGGCGTCCTCGGCGCTGGCCAGCACGGCCTCCCCGGGCCCCAGCAGCAAATCCCGCCCTCGCCCCGTGACACCGATGGTTCCCGAGCGATTGAACACGAATGCAAGACTGTCGTCGCCGTCGACGACGAGCTGCCGGGTCCGAACGAGCTTGGCGCCAAACAGCGTGCCGAGAAGCAATTGGGCGTTGGGCAGTGAATGCGCGGTCAGGCTCGCCATGATGGGCTCGCCCTCGCGTATTTCCAGCTCGGCCTTGACGACGCCGCGGCAGTAGAAATCGCGCAGCGTGGTCACGCGCTCGGCTTCGGGAATGTCGTTCGACGAGAACCTGAGAATGGAAACATCTTCATTGCCGCTCACTGCAATCCCTCCAATCGACGAGCAGGCGCGGCCACGCGCTGTCGTTTCCCCGCACGCGTACTCGGTGCCGCGCATTGTGGTGGTGGCGCATTGCCCTTGCCGCTCCGGAAATCGCCTATACGAAAGTGTCACATGACAAGCGTCATGCGTTCGGAGGACGAATGCAGGCAGCTCTTCACAAGAGATTGAGATGGTGCAATCGCGCGGCGCGCGATGTGAATTGGGTCACACGAGATCATTCGGATCGGCCTGCTGCGCGAAGGGTGCGGCGAAGCCGGCTGCGATCTTCACGAGGTCCGCCTGCCTGCCGGCGCCGGTCTTCTCGAACAGGCGACCAAGATGAGTCTTCACCGTCGTCTCGGCAATTCCGAGCCGTGCCGCGATATCGGGAACTCCGCCGAGCTCGACGATGGCCATCAGCACGCGCAGTTCGGACGGTGTCAGCCTGAATGCTGCGCCAATCGCCGCCGTTGCGAGTTGAGGCGCCATCGCGGCCTTCTGCAGGAACAGCACGGTCGCAACGCCGTCGCGTTGCAGGCTGCGTTCGTGCGTCAGCGAAAAGGAATGGGCCAGATAGTGCTGGCCGTCGGTCGACGTCATGAGCTCGATCTTGCGGCGACCTGATGAACCGGTTCCGTCGTCGACGCCGACATCGAACAGGCTGCGGAATATCTTGTCGGCTTGGGTGTTACGGGCGACGATGCGATCGCCTGCGATCGCGAGCAGATTGCCGTCAGCAAGCACTTGCCGGCAGGCCGCGTTGGCGTGCACGACCCGTCCCTCCGCGTCGAACAGGCAGATCGCCGTGCTCAGGCGGTCAAGGACCTCGGCAAGGTCGGCCACGATGTGCGAGCGGGCCCTGATCTGCCTGCTCATGACGCGGGAGCGCTGGATGTGCGGCGCAATCAACCGCATGCGCTCGCGCATCGCATCATCGACGGTTCCGCGCGCCCTGCCGCGCATCACCTGCAGAATCGTCGTGCGCGCGCGCGATCGCTCCAGCGTAACGGTCGCGAGGTCGACGGCGCCTTGCGGTTCCACCCATTCGCGGTAGAAGCTCGTGGCGACGAAGTCGGAATAGGGCATCACGTCGGCCACGCCGATGGTCTGTTCGACCGCAGGATCGAGATGGCGATCCAGCAAAGGATCGAGCTCGACATACCGGTCCCGGTAGAGCTCGCGGAAGCGGGAGTCCAAGCCGTAATGCTGGTGGATTTCGATCGAGAGCCGGGCTGCGTCGCGCGAGAGAATGGTCACGGCCGAACCGCCGATGAAATGAGCGACCTGCTCCAGGGCGGCCCCTCGCCGCGCGGGATCGACTGCCGCGTCGTAGATCTCGCCGACGAGCGAGGAGAACCTGTTCGCCTCAGGAATCGTCATCGGCCGAGCGATGCGGTCTTGAGGCTGACGACGACAGACCGGCCGCCTGTCGTCGCCGACGAGAAAACGTCAGGAAAAAATGCGGCAATCTCGACCATCGTCCCTGGGTAACGTCAACCGCAGGATGCGGCTTGGACGTTTTCGCCAAAGACTAGGATTAATGCGAACAGCGATCGGGCTGTGTGCGGCGTGTCACGCGCCATCTCGCTGTTGCCGTCGCCTCTTGCTCAAGTCCTGCCTGCCAATATCGGCGACAGCGGCGATTTATTTCCGGTTCTCCTCGCAGAATTTCAGCGCGGCAAGCGCCTCGCCGGCGCGCGGGATCTGCATCTCGATGCTGTCGTCGTCGTCATCCTCGAAATCGAGCGTGAGGCGCTTGGCCTTCGACAGGCGATCCATGATCGACTGATCGTATTCGAAGATGCCGCGGATGGTGGTCTTGTCCATGACCTCCCATTTCGCCTTCGCCATGATGTCGGCATCATCGGTGCCGACGTCGGCGCGCAGGATCTCGCCGACCTTGTTCCACTCCCAGCCGTCATAGATCATCACGATCACGATGGCCTTGTCCGAATAGGTGATGACGATGACGTAGTCGCGGTTCTCGTCGTCCTTGTCCTTGTAGCCGCGGCTGGCATTGCAGTGGGTGTCCTGGGTGCGCTTCTCGATGGTCCAGTCGCCGACCTTGGATTGTTGCGCGAGCGCGGGCCCGCCAATCAAGGCCCCGGCGAACAGCGCAGCGGCAAGGCAAATTCGTTTCATGTCAGCCTCCAGCGTTTCCCCACGCCAAGCTGACCACCTCCCTCCGCATGCCGCAAGGCCTCCGGCCGGCCGTACCGGCCGCCGGCGAACGAAGTGAACTACGCCCGCCGCGGCACGATCGCAATCGGGGTGAAGGTGTAAACCTCCTCGCCGTTCTGGTTGAACATCGTCCACTTCACCAGCGCGATGCCTTGCGGCTTCGACTTCGACGGCGTCAGGCTCATGACCTCGCCGACCAGATGCAGGCGGTCATTCGGCCGCACCGGGATCATCCAGCGCAGCCCGTCGACGCCGGCGCCGATCAACGGGTGCGGACCGAACGGACGGGTCTGGATCGCAAGGTTCATGGCGATCGCCGCGGTGTGCCAACCCGAAGCCGCCAGGCCATTGAACAGGGTGGCCTTGGCGGCCTCGTGGTCAAGATGCATCGGCTGCGGGTCAAACTCGGCGGCAAAGCGCTTGATGTCGGCCTCGGTGACCTCGACCTCCGGAGATTTGAAACGCATGCCGACGGTGAGATCGTCGAACCAGGCGACCTGGGCCATGATTTGCCTCGAAAAGTGATGTACCGCCCGCGTTGCGCACGGCCGAATGGATGGATTGCCGATGCGATGTAGCGGTTTAGCCGCTCGCAGGCTAGGTCCCGGTTCCCCGCGAAACCCCTTTCCTGGCTCGACGAAACACGCCGGAAACAGACGCCGGGTTAAGTCGTTGTCAAAATCATACAGGGACGTGCGTCATGCAATTCTTCCTCGCCCTCATCTACGAGTATGCAAGCTGCCAGCATCTCCTCGCCCAGCCGCTAGGGGAGGATGAGCTATGATCGAACTGATCTCGGTTTTCCTCGTGCTTTGCAGCATCGGCGTTTTCGCCGCGCACGCGCTGGATGCCTACCGCACCACGCACTCCTGACCTACGGTCCGGCGCTCCGCTCGTTAGAATGGCCGCCGGTAGAAGTGTTCCGAGTGCGTAGCCGGCGGAAACCGGTTGGCGAGCGCCAGCGCACCCTTCTCGTCCGTCTCGAGCGCGATCTTTTGCGCCAGCATGACGTCACCCGGCACGAGAAAGCCTGAGGGGACGAAGCACCACCCCATCGTTGCGATCCCGGCCTCGTCGATCTCGTGGACGTTGGCGGCCGTGCCGTAGTGGATGCGATAGCGCTTGCCGCTGTCGCAACCGATCACGTCGAAATGCCGGTGCTGCTCGAATTGCGTGCGTTGCTCCTCCGACAGCCATTCGGACAACAGCCGACGGCCGCGCGCTTCCGGCGTGTTCTCGCCGAAGAAGCGCCGGTAGAGCTCGCGGAGCGCGTGCAGGCGCGCTCGCGCGGGCGCGCGAAGCCTGAAGACCGCGATCATGAACCGTTCAGATCAACCGCCGACAAGGCGGGGATAGAACAGCGTTTCCCGCGCGGTCGGGTCGAACGATTTGATACGAGTGACTTCGCCGGGCCCGGTCCGGTACGCGGCGGTAAAGCCCGCGCCGGTCAGCTCCCGAAAGCGTTGTTCGGCCCGCGCCAACGCTTCGGCATTTTCTGGATCAAACTCGTGGCGTGTGTCGCCGGTCTGGTCCATCACGATCTGGGTAGCCATGTCGAGTCTCCTCATGCCCAGCCCTGAACTTGATCTAAGCAAACCTCGTGCCGTCGGTTCCTGAATGCAACAACTTTCTCGAAGATCGGTGGTCACGCCTTGCGGAGCGCCTCAGCGCGCCGCCGCCGTCCCGCCGCCCCCGTCGATCTGCCGCCCCATCAGTGCGATGGCCTTCTGGTAGACACCTGCCGCATTCCACGCCTGGATGGCGGCGAAATTCGGCTCGCCCGGCTGGTAACCGGCTCCCGCACGCCAGCCATTGGCCTTGAGGAAGTTCGCGGTCGAGCTCAGCGCATTGGCGGCGACGTCGAGATTGCCGGTGCCGTAGGCCAGAATGTTCTTGGGCATGAACTGGGTCTGGCCGACCTCGCCATGCATCGAGCCGCGGGTTGCTCCCGACAGCACGCCGCGATCGACCAGCTTCAGCGCCGCATAGAGCTGCTCGGTGAAGAATTCGGGACGGCGACAATCATAGGCGAGCGTCGCAATCGACGAGAGCATGTTCTGGTTGCCGCGCTGGCTGCCGAAACCGGTCTCCATGCCCCAGATCGCGATCAACGGCCCCGGCGGCACGCCATAACGCTGCTCGATCGAAGCGAACATCGCGGCCTGCGACTGCTTCAGCGAACGGCCTCGCGCCACGATGGTGGCGGCGCCGCGCTTGGCCAAAAACTGATCGAGCGAGAGCGAAAAACTGTGCTGGCTGCGGTCGGCATTGATGGTGGCGGTGGCGTAATTGGTCTGCATCAGGGCCGAGATCGCGGTCTGGCCGATGCCTTTGCCCTGGGCCTCCGCGCTGAATTCGCGTTTCCAGGCCTCGAAGCCGCCGGGGCCGTTGCCGCATTGGGCGGCATCGGCCACCTCGGCGAGCGACACCAGTAGCGCCGCCGCGCCGATCGTTGCCGCAGCAATGGTCCTGCCCTTGGTCATTCCGTGGTCCCTTCCGTCGATTTTACGCGACCGGCTCGCGCGCCGGCATGATCCTACGGCGGCCCTATCAGCTCAAGCCCCGACCAATGCAATCAATGCAAGCAATGCGCTTGACATGACTCAAACGCTTGTCGTCGCTCCGGATCGCCGACGATGAGGGAGAGCGGCGTTGCTCCTGGGGGGCGCCGGGTCCTGACGGTTAGGCTGGAACCGGGGTGCCCTCGGTGTTCGCGGCCGCCCCGAAGGTCAATTCCAGTCCGTCCAGATCGCCCTGCTTCCGCCATTTGGCAAGCAGGCGCAGGAACGCCATCGGCCCGCGCCAATACTGGCTGTTGCGCGCCGCGATCGGATCGAACACGCCCTCATTGTTGTAGTAGCCGGGCGTGCATTCGGCGAGATAGGTCTGGCGCCCGACCGCGGCCTTGACGACCTCGTCGACCCAGGCGTTCTCGGCCGCGAGCGTCGGCTCCAGCGTCCTTGCCCCACGCTTGCGCGCCTCTGATATGACATAGGCAATGTGCTGCGACTGCTCGTCGATGATGTGCGGGAAGTTGGCGCTCTGGCCGGCCTGCACGGTTACGATCAGGAAGCAATTCGGGAAGCCGCGGCTGTAGAAGCCGTGCATGGTCTTGACGCCATCGCGCCAGCGTTCGGACAGGCTGATGCCGTCGCGGCCGTAGACTTCAAACCCCATGCGGCGCGCATAGTCGGTGCCGACCTCGAAACCGCTGGCATAGATCAGACAGTCGAGCTCGTAGGCCTTGCCGTCGACGATAACCGCATTCTCCGTGATGCGTTCGACGCCCCTGCCCCTGGTATCGACCAGATGCACGTTGGGGCGGTTGAAGGTGTCGAGATATTCGTCGTGAAAGCAGGGCCGCTTGCAGAACGCCTTGTACCAGGGCTTGAGCGCTGCCGCGGTCGCCTCGTCCTTGACGACGGCGTCGACGCGGGCCCGGATCTCGTCCATCTTGCGATAGTCGGCCTGCTCGATCACCTTCAGCGCCTCCTCCATCGAGGTCACCTGATGCGGCTGACGGCGCGGCGCGAGCAGGATCTCGCCGAGCAGACCGGTCCAGCCGTCCTGCACCAGATCCTGCTCGAACGGCTCGCCCGAAATCACCGCGGTGAAATTGTCCATCCGCTCGCGCTGCCAGCCCGGCTTCAGGCTCTCCGCCCACGACGGGTCCGTCGGCCGGTCGTCGCGCACGCCGATCGCCGACGGCGTGCGCTGAAACACGAAGAGCTGCTTCGCCGAGCGGCCAAGATGCGGCACGCATTGCACTGATGTCGCGCCGGTACCGATGATGCCGACGCGCTTGTCGGCAAGACCGTCGAGACCGCCCTCCGAATTGCCGCCGGTGTAGGCGTAATCCCAGCGGCTGGTATGGAAGCTGTGTCCCCTGAAGCTCTCGATGCCGGGAATGCCCGGCAGCTTCGGCCGACTGAGCGGGCCTCCGGCGAGAATGACGAAGCGCGCGCGGATCCGATCGCCGCGATCGGTCTCGACCAGCCAGCGTCCGTCCTGCTCCTGCCATTTCATGCGCGAGATGACGGTCTGAAACAGCGCGCGCTCGTAGAGGTCGAAGTGACGACCGATGCGGCGCGAGTGCTCGTAGATCTCCGGCGCGCGCGCATATTTGCGCACCGGCATGTAGCCGGTCTCTTCCAGCAGCGGCAGATAGATGTAGCTCTCGGTGTCGCAGGCGGCGCCTGGATAGCGATTCCAGTACCAGGTGCCGCCGAAATCAGCGGCCTTTTCCACGATGCGGAAATCGGCGATGCCGGCCGCGCGCAGACGCGCACCGCACAGCAAGCCGCCAAAGCCACCGCCGACGATGACGACCTCGGTGTCTTCGCTGACCGGCGCGCGCGCAAAGCCAGGATAGGCCCAGGGATCGTCGAGATAGCGGGCAAAGCCGCCTGTGACCTCGACATATTGCGCCTTGCCTTCGGAACGCAGACGCAGGTCGCGCTCGTCGCGATAGCGCGCACGCAACGCGTCGATGTCGATCTTAGGCGCGCCGGCGGCACCGGTCTTGTGTCTTTCCGCTGACATCGATCTCCTCCAGGCGGCCCGCTGCTTCGGCGGCAACTCACGCCAGTTAGCCCCGAAAAAGTCACGCACGCAATCATGCCCGTCGCTTTTTGCGTGGACGTCACGCGACGTTCCGCTACGTTTGCACGCAAGCACGAACGCAACGTGTCACATTTCCAGGGCGCAAGACCTTTCGGAGGGGACAATGCAGGGATTGATGATGGACATGCCGCTCCTGATCAGCGGCCTGATCCAATATGCCGCCGATTATCACGGCGAGGCGGAGATCGTCGCGCGCGAGATCGAGGGCGACATCCATCGCTATACCTATGCCGAGGCGCATCCGCGCATCAAGCGCATAGCGCTGGCGCTGAAGCGGCTCGGCATGAGACCAGGCGACCGCGTCGGCACGCTCGCCTGGAATACGCACCGCCATTTCGAGATGTTCTACGCGGCGCCGGGCATGGGCTACGTGCTGCACACGGTCAATCCGCGGCTGTTTCCCGACCAGCTCGTCTACATCATCAACCACGCCGAGGACCGTCTCCTCTTCATCGACCGCGCCACGCTGCCGATCGTCGAGGCGATCGCGCCGCAGCTCAAGACGATCGAAGCCTATGTGATGATGTCATCGCGCGAACGCATGCCGGAGACGAAGCTTGCGAACGTGCATTGCTTTGAGGAGCTTCTCGACAAGGAGAGCGAGGCCGGCTTCGCCTGGCCGGAGTTCGACGAGAAATCCGCCTCCACCATCTGCTACACCTCGGGCACGACGGGCAATCCCAAGGGCGTGATCTATTCGCACCGCGCCGCGATCCTGCAGACCATGACCTGCTGCAACTTCGACTTCATTCCCGGACATCGCGAGGGCGTGCGCGAGGTGATGATGCCGATGGCGCCGCTATTCCACGGCAATGGCTGGAACATGCCGTTCTCCGCGCCCTATACCGGCTCGAAGCTGGTGCTGCCCGGCCGCAATTACGAGCCCGACAAGCTCTATGAGCTGTTGGAGGGCGAGAAGGTCACGCTCGCGGCGGGCGTGCCGAGCTTCTGGCTGATCCTGCTCGATTGGCTTGGCCGCACCGGCAACAAATTCTCCAACCTGCGCGCGACGCTGTCGTCGGGCTCGGCGCCGCCGCGCGCGATGGTCGAGAAGCTCAAGCGCGAATATCATGTCGACTACATCCAGGCCTGGGGCATGACGGAAGCGCTGGGCTGCTCGATGCCCGGCTTGCGGCCGGGCTCGGAGCATCTCAGCGAAACCGAATTCTTCGACCGGCGCCAGATCTCGGGCCGTGCGTGCTTCGGCACGACCTTGCGCATCGTCGACGATGCCGGCGCCGAGTTGCCGCGCGACGGCAAGACCGTCGGCCATCTGCGCGCCCGCGGCCCTTGGGTCGCCTCCGGCTACATGAAGCTCAACGAAGGCCTCGACCGCGACGGTTGGCTGATCACCGGCGACATGGCCGTGATCGACCGGCACGGTCACGTCACCCTCACCGACCGCTCCAAGGACGTAATCAAGTCGGGCGGCGAATGGATCTCCTCGATCCAGCTCGAGGACGTCGCGCTGTCGCATCCCGACGTGCTGCAGGCCGCCGTCGTCGCCATCGCCCACGAGAAATGGCAGGAGCGCCCCCTGCTCCTCGTCGTCCGCAAGAAGGGCGCGACGGTGGACGGCAAGACTCTGCTCGAGCATATGCGTCCCAAGATCGCGAGCTGGTGGATGCCCGATGCGGTCGAATTCCTCGACGAATTCCCGATGACCGGCACCGGCAAGGTGCTCAAATCGGCGCTGCGCGAGAAGTTCAAGGCGTATCGCGTCGGCTGAGCAGAGCGAACTCCGATCGCGCAAAGCACCTGCGCCCGCCGTCCGTTCGCCGTCCGCCGGAGGTGGTCAATACGCCTCCTTTTATAACTTGGAGCGCAATTCGGCGAGTGAACGCATAATTTGTTCGAATGCCTCCGTCGCCCGCTGCCTGTCGCGTCCCCGCGACACCAAGCGGCTCATGTCGTTCAGCAGAAGGCTTGCTCTCTCAATCCGCGCGAGTTGCTGGGCGTACCCCTCTTCCCCACCGGCAAGTGCTGATTCCAACTGGTCAGCAAGCCTCGTGACCTCGGAGGCACACTCCTGGGATGACAGGCCATGATCGGGGCAGGGAAATCGCAGAATCTGGTCGCGTTCCATCAGGACCTCCGGCCTGAGATACGACCGGCGAGCGGGTTTGGATCAGTGCGCGATGTCAGTAATTTGCTAGAACCTCGAAACTCTGCAGAGCGTAACGAGGCAGATCAAAGGGCTCTCTTTGGGAACGTTCTTCAAAGTCCGACGTTACTTCAGCCCGCACTCTGAGTTCCTTTCGGTATGAAAACCGTTGCTGCCCCGGGCTCCCCGAGCCTCGAATTGCTGATCAATGCCATTGTAGATTACGCCATCTTCATGCTGGACGCCGACGGCGTGATCCGCAGCTGGAATAAGGGAGCTGAGCGCCTCAAAGGTTATGCTGCCGATGAGGCCATCGGGAAATCCTTCTCGATCTTTTACACACCGGAAGATCGAGAAAAGGATTTGCCGATAAAGGCGTTGGCAATTGCTGCCGCGACGGGGCGCTTCGCCTCCGAGGGATGGCGGGTCAGAAAGGATGGGAGCCGCTTTTGGGCGCTCGTGGTTCTCGACGCGATACGCGCCGAAGGCGGCGAGCTGATCGGGTTTGCGAAGGTCACGCGCGACATAACGGAGCGGCAGCAGGCCCATGACGACCTCGTGGAAAGCGAACGACGCTATCGCCGGCTCATCGAAGCTGTGGTCGATTACGCCATTTTCCAGCTGGATTCGTCCGGCCATGTTGCGACCTGGAACCCCGGGGCCCAGCGCATCAAGGGGTATCGTCCGGAAGAGATCATCGGCCGGCATTTCAGCACGTTCTACACGCCCGAGGACCTCGACAAGGGAGTGCCAAAGGCGGCCTTGGCAGAGGCCGCCGAAAAAGGTCGATTCGAAGCCGAGGGCTGGCGCATGCGAAAGGACGGCACGCGCTTCTGGGCTTCGGTGGTGATCGATCGGATTTCCGACGAGAGCGGTGCGATTGTCGGCTTTGCCAAGGTCACGCGCGACCTCACCGAGCGCAAGCAGGCTCAGGACGAGCTTCAACGCGTCCAGGAACAGCTCGTCGCCTCGCAAAAGCTCGAAGCGATCGGACAGCTGAGCGGCGGCATTGCGCACGACTTCAACAATCTTCTCATGATCGTCCTCGGCAATCTCGAGAACGCCGAGCGCAGCAGCCGCAATATCGGAGGGCCGAACCTCCATCGCGCGTTGGCCAACGCGAAGCGCGGCGCTCAAAGGGCAGCGGCACTGACCAGTCGGCTGCTCGCCTTCTCGCGTCGCCAAGCGCTCGACCCGAAACCGATCAACCTCAACAGCTTCCTCAATGGCCTGCAGGAATTCCTTCAGCGCACGCTGGGTGAACGCATCGAAGTGCAAACCGTCGGCGGCGCCGGCCTCTGGCAGATCGAGGCGGACGTCAATCATCTGGAATCGACGATCGTCAATCTGGCGATCAATGCCCGCGACGCGATGCCGAATGGCGGAAAGCTGACCATAGAGGCAACAAACGTCTCTGCCGACGAAGATTATTCACGCACCAACCCCGAGCTCACCGTGGGCCAGTATGTCGTCCTCTGCGTCAGTGACACCGGCTCCGGCATGAGTCCGGAAGTCCGAGATCATGCATTCGAGCCCTTCTTCACGACCAAGGAGCCGGGCCAGGGAACCGGCCTTGGATTGAGCCAGGTCTATGGCTTCGTGAAACAGTCAGGCGGACACGTGAAAATCTACAGCGAGGTGGGAGAAGGCACCAGCATCAGGATGTATTTCCCCCGCTACGCCGGCAACGGTCCACAGCCGGCTTTGAGCGATGATGACGAACGCATCCTGGAGGGGGCCTCCGTCGAAACCATTCTCGTCGTCGAAGATGATCCGGATCTGAGGGGCTACGTTTCGGAGGTGCTGCGCGATCTCAATTATCGCGTCTTGTCTGCCGGCAGCGCGCAGGCGGCCCTCACAATTCTATTGCAGGACAACCAGCCCGTTGATCTCCTTCTGACCGATGTGGTCATGCCCGGGATCAATGGACGCGAGTTGGGAAGACGCTCGCAGGAGATTAGACCGGATCTCAGGATTCTCTACATGACCGGTTACTCGCGCAACGCCGTCGTTCACCATGGACGCCTTGATGAGGGTGTAGACCTCCTCGAAAAGCCGATTACTCAGGCAAGACTGGCGCTGAAGGTTCGCGAGATTCTGGATCGAAATTGAAGCCGGAGCCCGGCCTTCGTCCAACTCGCCCCAATCAGGCTATGGCTCGGCGCCGGAGGTCGCGGCCTAGTTCACTACCTCCACCGTCGCCGAACGTCCCGCCACCAGTGACACGTTGTCCTGCGCCGGATCGAGCGCGATGCGCACGGGCACGCGCTGGGCGAGCCGCACCCAGCTGAAGGTGGGATTGACGTTGGCGAGCAGGCTCGCGCCTTCGGCGCGGTCGCGGTCCTCGATGCCGGCGGCGATGCTCTCGACGTGACCTGTGAGCGTCCCCTTCTCGCCCATCAGGCGAACCAGCGCCTTGTCCCCAGTGCGGATGCGCGCAAGCTTCGTCTCCTCGAAATAGCCTTCGACATGCAGCGTATCGCTGTCGACCAGCGCCATCACGCCCCTGCCCGCCGTGACGTAAGCGCCGGGGCGCAGATCCATGTTGGTGATTACGCCGTTCACGGAGGCGCGGACCTCGCTGCGGTCGAGATTGAGCTGAGCGACGGCGCGATCGGCCACCGCGGCATCAAAGGCCGCCTTGGCCTGAAGCTGGGTCGCCAGGACCTGCTCCTGCTTCTGCTGCGACACTGCGTCCGTCGTCAGCGCGGTGTAGCGCTTCAGATCGGCATTGGCCTGATCCAGCGTCGCCTGGTGTCCGGCCACGGACGCATCGGCCTGCCGCAGCGCCAGCGCAAACCGCTCGCGATCGATCCGGAACAGCACGTCGCCGCGATGGACCTTCTGGTTGTCCTTGACCAGCACCTCGGTGACGAAGCCGGAGACGTCGGGCGCGACCTGCACGACGTCGGCGCGGACGCGCCCGTCGCGCGTCCAGGGCGATTCCATGTAATAGACCCAGAGCTCGCGGCCGACGCCGATCGCGGCGATCACAGCGACGATGGTCACGGCAAGCCGGCCAAGCCAGGCAAGATTTCCTTTCATGTGAGAACCTCCGAGAGATAGACGACGCCGCCGAGCAGGCAGACGAAAACAGCAAAATCAAATAGCGCGCGATGCCAGACCAGGCGGTAGAGGTCGTAGCGCTGCATGAGCCGGCGCAGGAGCGCGCTCAGCACATAGGCGAGGATGATCCAGAGCAGCAGCGCCGGCACCAGCACGCCGTAAATGTCGATCACATATCTCATGCCGCCGCACTCGCATCTGTACGCGACCGGTAAGCCGGCGCGTCCGGGAACAGACCGCGCCTGATCCCGACAAGGCCGATCAGGGCATCTTCGCGCGCGCTGTCATGCGGATCCTGCACCGCCTGGGCCAGCGCCCGGTCGACGCTGGTCAGGAGCTCGCGCGGCATGCCGCCACCCGCATAGTTGCGGCAGGCGATGGCGAGCTGGTCGAGCATGTCGTCGATGACGGAAATGGTCGATGCGGCCAGCCCGTAACGCGCGCGGCGCAGATCGATGATGTTGATGCCGATGCGGAGCTGCACGAGGCTGTCGGCGTCGCGGCGATCGCTCTCGGAGACGAAAGCGATGCGCTGCACCAGGAGCCCGAGACGGTGCAGCATCAGGCCCGCGAACTCGGCGCGGTCGCGCTTGCCCCGCCGTTCGGCGGCAATCGCGATCGTGATCCAGCCCGACAACACCAGGCGATTGGCGATCCATTCCGCCCCGACTCCGCGCGCGATCCGCGTCACCAGTTCGGCGATGAGGACGCCGACGAAGAAGGCGACCGCAGAATTGGCGTAGGAGGCAAAATCCGCGATGTAGGTCGATTGCAGCGCCAGCAGCGTCGCAGTGTTCGCTGCGAGCGCCATGCCGGTGCCCGCCGTGGCCGGCCGCGCGATCAGAAGGCCATACAGCAGGAAGGGCGGCGCCAGGGCGACGATCAGGACCTCGATATGGGAGATCGCGGGCACCAGCGCGAACAGATAGATCGCGACGACCACGATGGCGACCAGCGACCACAGGCCGAAGGCGCGGATGAAACGGGCGGGCTCGTCCTGGGCCGCGAAGAACGAGCATGCAACCGCCGCCATCATCGGCGCGGAGGCGCCATCCGGCCAGCCCGTGCCGATCCAGAAGGCGCAGCAGATCAGGATGGCGGCAGCAGCGCCCGCCGCTGACCAGAGCGCCAGGCCGCGATCCCTGTGGCGCACCGGCGCGGCGCCGGCTTCGGAATGGAAGGCGAGATCGATAGTGGACACGCTGCGGCCTTCGCCGATGGCCTCGGTCAGCGCGCGGCAGTCGCGCGACAGGTCAACCAGATCGCGCAGCCGCAACAGCAGGCTGGTGATGATGATCCGCTCCCAGGAAGCGCTGTCGTCCAGCCCTGCCTGCTGCTGTGTGATCACCCCACGGATCCGTTCGGCCGGCTGCCGCGCACTGACGTCGCTCACGATCCATTGCGCGAGATCTTCCAGCAACCGTTTCAGCTCGGGCTGCCGCCGCAGCGCATCCTCGCCCAGCGCAGCCAGGCGGTCCTCGATCGAAGCGATCACCGGCAGCAATGTCAGCATCCTGAGCCGGATCTCGCCGAGGCCGGTCACGGCGTTGCGGTCGGTCAGGCGATCATAGGCAAGATGGGTCGAGAGCGTGTCGATGTCGACGATGTCGGTCGCGAGCTTGAGGCGTTTGCCGCGGCGGCTCTCGTTGGTGCCCTCGCGCAACAACACGGCCTGGCTGAGGCGGCGCGCGTCCTCCAGCCAGCTGTCGACGCGGTGGGCCACGGCCGGGGCGACGCTGCGGGGAAACACGATGGTCGAAACCAGGCTGGCGCAGATGATGCCGAGCGAGATCTCCTCCAGCCGGGCAACCGCGGTGTCGAAGATCGCTCCGGGCTCGGATACCGAGGGAAAACCGATCAGCGCGACGGTGTATCCGGCCAGCATGAAGATATAGCTGCGCGGCGTGCCGTCGAGCAGCGACAGATAGAGGCAGAGCCCGACCCAGAGCGCAATGGCGAGGCACAGCAACTCTGGCGCATTGATCAGGTTCGGCACCAGCACCACCGTCATGATCGCCCCGACGAGCGTCCCCATGACGCGGAAGAACGCCTTCGAACTAGTGGCGCCCGCGAGCGGTTGCGAGGTGATATAGACGGTCGCCATCGCCCAATAGGGCCGCGGCAGGTCCATCGCAAGCGCGATGACGAGCGCCAGCATCGACGCGGCAAACGTCTTCAAAGCAAAAATCAGGTCCGCGTGGCGGACCAGGAACGGCTCATCTGCGCGCATGCTACTTCGCCTCTGGAGCGGCCTTGGCGTGCTGCAACCGGCCGACCCGCTGTTCGATGCGCTGAAGCGTCCCGAAGGTTATCGCAAGTTCCTCGGGCGCGATATCCTTGAGCAGGCTCGCCCGCACCCGCCGCAGGACGCGGTTGGTTTCCTCAACCTTGGCCTCGCCTGCTTTCGTCAAATGGAGCGTCTTGGCACGCCGGTCGGTCGGGTCGTCCCGGCGCTCGACCAGGCCTTCGGCCTCGAGCAGGTCGATCAGCCGGACCAGCGATGGCCCTTCGATGCCGAGCTCGTCGGCAAGGACGCCTTGACGCAAATTCTCGCCCTGGCGCGACAACACCAGCAGCGGAATCGCCGTCGCATAGGACAGGCCGTGGTCGGACAGCGCCTGGTCCGATTCGCGCCGCCAGAGGCGGGCGAGGCGCGTCACCAGCCGGCCGATTTCGCCGTGGATGAAGGCTTGCGAGGGTGCCATCGACACTCGATAGGAGCCTAATTAATAGCCCGCAACCATCATCCGATCACGAAACGGCGACCGGATCGTGACCATGAGGAGGGTTCCGCTACGCCGGCATGCCGCCGGAGCCGACACGCCGCGTGCGCGCTGGCCCCCCTCGCCTTACTTGACCAGGTAGACGTCGGGATCGGCGCTCGAACTCGGGTTCTTGAAGGCGGCGCGCAAGGCTGGCGACATCGGCACATTGTAGTTGATGCCGTTCGGCGGCGTCGGCGATTCCAGCCACTTGCGGTAGAGCACCTCGATCTCGGGGCTTGCGTAGAGCTCCGCGGTGGCGCGATCGGCCAACGCCTTGAACGGCGCGTCTTCCCTGCGCAGCATGATCCCGAAGGGCTCGGCCTTGGAGAACGTCTCCTCGCTGATCATGAACAGGCCCGGCTCCTTCGAGCGGGCAATCGCGACCGCGAGCTGGACGTCGTCGAGCGCGTAGGCCTGCGCGCGGTCGGTCTCGAGCAGCAGAAACGCCTCGGCCTGATCGACGGCCGGCATGATCTTGATACCGAGATTGCGCTCGGTATTGACCTTGGCGAGCTGATTCAGATTGACCGAGCCGGCCACCGCCGTCACCGCTTTGCCCTTGAGATCGTTGATGCTGTTGATGTTCGCGGCCTTCTTGGCGGCAAACCGCGTCGCGCTGAGAAAATGCGTGTTGGTGAACGCGACCTGCTTCTGGCGGTCGGCATTGTTGGTGGTCGCCGAGCAGTGCAGGTCGAGCGTGCCGTTCACCATCAGCGGAATGCGGTTCGACGAGGTCACCGCAACATAGTCGACGGCAATGTCGGGCATCGCGAGCTGCTTCTTCACGGCGTCGACGATCTTGAGGCAGATGTCCATGGCAAAGCCGACCGGCTTCTGGTTGCCATCCAGGTAGCTGAACGGCACCGACGCCTCCTGATAGCCAAGCGTGATCTTCTTGGTCTCCTTCACCTTCAAAAGCGTGCCCGAGAGATCTTCAGCTGAAGCAGCACCTGCAAGACATGTGACGGCCAGAAGAACGGCGGGTAGACGCATCGGGAGCTCCTGAAAGGGGCTGCGCCGCCATGGTGGGCGCAGTCGAGGGGTGATAGCCCAGGGGCGCGCCGGCCGCCAGATCCGCTTGCGTCCAGCAGCTATCACGGCTTTCGATATGGCGGCCGCCCCTGCGTCTCCGCTACATTGCCTCTGACCTAGCACTCTCGCCGACCGCCCTTGCGATTCTCAGCCATGACCGCCCAGACCGCCTTCGACCTGATCTTCCGCAACGCCCTGTTGCGATCATCCGCCACGCCCGTCGATATCGGCGTCAAGGACGGACGCATCGCCGCGATCGAGCCCAGGCTGGCCTGCGAGGCCGTCGAGGTCGATGTTGGGGGACGGCTGGCCCTGCCCGGCTTCGTCGATACCCACATCCATCTCGACAAGGCCTGCCTGCTCGAGCGCTGCGGCCACATCCACGGCACGCTCAGTGACGCCATCCGCGCCGTCTCGGCCATGAAGCGCGATTTCGGCGCTGACGACGTCCATGCGCGCGGCGCAAAAGTGCTCGAGCGCGCCATTGCGCACGGCACGACGCGGATGCGCACCCATGTCGAAATCGACCCGCGCATCGGCTTGCGCAGCTTCGAAGCCATCAAGGCGCTCAAGCGCGACTATGCCTGGGCGATCGATCTGTCGCTGTGTGTTTTCCCACAGGAAGGCCTGACCAATGATCCCGGCGCCGAGGATTTGCTGATCCAGGCCCTGCGTGACGGCGCCGAGGCCATCGGCGGCTGCCCCTATACCGACACCGATCCGAACGCGCATCTGGCGCGCATCTTCGACCTTGCCCAGGAGTTCGATCTCGACGTCGACCTGCATCTCGACTTCGATCTCGATCCCTCCTGGTCGCATCTCGGCGAGGTCATCAGGCAAACCGAGCGGCGCAACTATGGAGGCCGCGTCGCGATCGGGCATGCCACCAAGCTCTCGGCCCTGCCGCCGGAGCGGTTGAAGGCGGCCACGGCACAATTGGCCAAGGCCGGAATCGCCGTCACCGTGTTGCCGGCGACGGATCTCTATCTGATGGGGCGTGAGGCCACCCACAACGCGCCGCGCGGCCTGACGCTCGCGCACAAGCTCGCGGGCGACGGCATCGTCTGTTCGATCGCGACCAACAATGTGCTCAATCCCTTCACGCCGTTCGGCGATGCCTCGCTGCTGCGGATGGCGAACTTCTACGCCAATGTCGCCCACGCATCCGTCGGCGACTTCGACACCTGCCTCGACCTCGTCACCGAGCTGCCGGCGCGGCTGATGAACCTCCGGGACTATGGAATCGCGGTCGGCAAGCCCGCCGATCTCGTCGTGCTCGACATCGAGGACAGCCGTTTTGCCATCGCCGAGCTGCCTGACATCCTGATGGGATTCAAGAGCGGACGGCAGACCTTTGAGCGGGCGCCGGCCCGGCTGCTTCGGCCGCGAAACTGAGCAGCGCGCAGCGATCGTTCGCAAATCGACCAACGGAGCAACCGGATGGCTTTCGACAAGATCTTCCTCAACGCCCGTTTCGACGGCGGAGCGCGCCATCACATCGGGATCAAGGACGGGCGCATCGCCGCGCTGCTGCCGGGCGATGCGCCCGCAAGCGGCACTGAAACTGTCGACCTCGGCAATGCGCTGGTCGTTCCCGGCTTCGTCGAAGGCCACATCCATCTCGATACCAGCTTCTATGGCGATGCCTGGCGCCCGCACAAGCCATGCAGCAACGGCTTCGACGTGCACGAACGCGTCGCCTTCCAGGCCCAGAACATGGCCGAAGCGGCGCCGATGGACGTGCGGGCGCGCAACCAGCTCGATCTCTGCATCATCAACGGCAGCACGCAGATGCGCAGCCACGTCATGGTCGACGGCTCGGTCGGCCTGAGATCGCTGGAGACGATCCTGCGCGTGCGTGAGGAATACAAGGGCCTGATCGACATCCAGCTCGTCGCCTTTCCCCAAAGCGGCATTTTGACGAGCCCGGGCACGCCGCAATTGCTGGATGAAGCGATCGGCCTCGGCGCGAACCTCGTCGGCGGGCTCGATCCCGCCAGTTTTGATCGCGATGTCGAGAAGCATCTCGACGTGGTGTTCGGCGTCGCGGGCAAGCATGGCGTCGACGTCGACATTCACCTGCACGACATGGGCACGCTCGGTGCCTTCGAGATCGAGCAGATCGCAGCGCGCACGCGCGCGCTCGGCATGGAAGGCCATGTCGCCATCAGCCATGCCTACGGGCTCGGCGATATCTCGGTGGACCAGCTCAAGAGCGTCGCCGACATCCTCGCCCGCTCCGGCGTCGCGATCATGACCAATGCGCCGGGCGCGCGCGCCTTCCCGCCCATCCTGCCCTTGCGCGACGCCGGCGTGACCGTGTTCAGCGGCAACGACAACATCCGCGATTCCTGGTGGCCCTATGGCGACGGCGACATGCTGCGCCGGGCGACGACGCTCGGCTATCGCTCTGGCTTCAATACCGATGAGGAATTGCGGGTCGCATTCGACCTCGTCACCGCGTCTGGCGCCAGGGCGCTGCGGCTGGAGGATTACGGCCTGCACGTCGGGGCCAAGGCCGATTTCGTCACGCTGAACGCAGGCCACGTTCCCGAGGCCGTGGTGGCGGTGCCGCAGGGCCGCGCCGTTTACAAGGCAGGTATGCTCGTTGCTTCTAACGGTAGGATTGTCGGGAAACGTTCCTGATCGTCAGCATTTTTCGCGCCGATTTGCCGGCAATTCCCCCAAATCCGAGTCCGGTAGAATCCCGGACCGTAGCCCAACGCATTGCGGTAAAGACGGCGCTAACCCTAATGGGACGTGCGCACTGACCATCTGCGTTCTCTGGGGAAGTTATGGATACGTTCAGCGCATTCAGCAGCATCGACTACCAGTCCATCCGGGCCAACACGCCCGCCGAGACTGCCCTCAAGCGATTGAACGGCATCGGCGAAGTGCTCTCGGGCCTCGACATCTCGGCGATCCAGTCGCAGCAGGACATGGCGCGCGCGCTGTGGACGCTCGATACGGCCGACAAATGCGTTCGCATGATCCTGACCGAGTTCCGGACCGAGCGCACCAAGGAGGTCCTCCGCGAGGCCAACAGCCTGATCGATTTGATCGAGGCCGCCCGAGACGAGGTCTCGAACTATCGCGACAAAGGCATGGTTCTCAGCTGATCGTGACGATCAGCTTCCGCGTTTGATTTTCGCCAGAATGCGATCCGCCTCGATGCGCCAATCGGCGCTGCGGGCGAATTCCTTCGTCCCCTTCGCGCCGAACAGGCCCTCGTCGGCGAGGTCGGCGACCCAGGCCTGACGCTCGGCGGTCCCTTGCGCCGACCACGGCGTCAGCCCCGCCTCGCGCACGGTCTCGGCCACTTCACGGACTTCTTCGGCCCGGCGGCGGCCGTGTTCGATCACGCGCTGGAAGAAATAGGCGCCCTGCTTCTCCCAATTGATGGCGGGAAAGGTCTCCGCCAGCGACGCCAGCACCGCGTCCTCGACGCCATAGGCGCGCGCGGTGGTGAAACTTTCGATCACCATGGCCTCAAGGCCCTTGATCATGATGCTGCGGCACATCTTCACCGCGGAGGAGACGCCGAGCTTGTCGCTCGCAACCTTCGCCGCAAAGCCGATCGCATTCAGCAGTGGCTCCAGCTCCCGCGCGCCGGGGCCGCCGAGCAGCAGCGGCACCTTGATGCGATATGGCGGCACGGAGGTCATCACCGCGCCCTCGACGTAACGTCCGGCGGCGCCGTCGATCAGCGCGGCCGCGCGCTGCTTGGCGCCTGGCGAGGCCGAGTTGAAATCGAGGAACCAGGTGCCTTGATTGATCGCAGCGGCGCAGGCCTTTGCCACCGGAACGGCCTGGCTCGCGGTCACGGCTGAGATGATGAAATCGGATTTTGCCGTCAGCTCGGCGTGAGAGGCTGCAAGCGTCACGCCGAACTTCGCGGCGTGCTCCTGCAACGCAGCGCCCTGCTCGCCCCCAAGCTTGATGTCGTACGCAGCGACCTTGATGTCCTGCTGGCGCAAATCTTCAGCCAGGATCCGGCCGACCTCACCATAGCCAACCAGCCCGATCTGCCACCGTCTCGGATCTGCCATCTGTTCAATCCTCGTGTCGTGTTGCCGTTGCCGGTCCGGCGCCGTCGAGCACGCGCTTCAAACGCTCGCCGTCGAGCGCGCCCTCCCATTTTGCAATCGCAATGGTCGCGACCGCATTGCCGATCAGATTGGTCGGCGTCAGCCCCTGCGACATCAGACGGTGGATGCCGAGCACCAGCGCGACGCTCGTCACCGGAATCGTGCCGGTGGCCGACAGCGTCGCCGCCAGCACGATGAACGCTGCGCCCGCGATTCCCGCGGCGCCCTTGGACGTCACCAGCAGGATCAAGAGCAATTCGATCTGCTCGGCCAGCCCGAAGGGTGTGTTGGTCGCCTGCGCCAGGAACACCGACGCCGCAGCCAGATACAGGCAAGTGCCGTCGAGATTGAAGGAGTAGCCGGTCGGGATCACCAGCCCGACCACGCTCTTCTCGCAGCCGGCCCTTTCCAGCTTGGTCAGCATCCGCGGCAGCACCGTCTCGGACGAGGTCGTGGCGATGCAGATCAGCAGCTCTTCCCAGATGTAGCGAATCAGCTTGAGCAGCGAGAACCCACAGAGTCGCGCGACCGGGCCGAGCGCCACGATGATGAAGATCACGCAGGTGAGATAGAAGCCGCCCAAGAGCTTGCCGAGCGAGGCCAGCGAGCCGACGCCGAACTTGCCGACCGTGAACGCGATCGCCCCGAACGCTCCGATCGGAGCCGCCCACATCACGAAGCCGACGACGCCGAACACCATCTTGGCGGCGATCTCGATCAAGCCGACCAGGGGCGCAGCGCGCTCACCCAGTTGCACCAGCGCAAAACCGCACAGCACGGAAATGAACAGCACCTGGAGGATATTCCCCTCGGCAAAGGCACCGACGAAGGTCGCCGGAACGATGTTCATCAGAAACGGCACGAAGCCGATCACGGCGGTCTGCTTGACATAGGGCTCGACCGCGCTGGCATTGATGCTGGCGGGATCGATGTTCATGCCGGCGCCGGGCCTGAGCACGTTGACCGCAATGAGACCGATGATCAGCGCGATCGTGGTCATGATCTCGAAATAGATGATCGCCTTGACCGCGACGCGTCCCACCCGCGCCATGTCGGCCATGTGGGCGATGCCATGCACCACGGTGCAGAAGATGATCGGCGCGATCAGCATCCGGATCGCCTTGACGAAGGCATCCCCGAGCGGCTGCATCCTGGCGCCTAGCTCGGGGCTGACGATCCCAAGCACGATGCCGGCCGCCATGGCGATGAGCACCTGAATCCAGAGCTCCTTCCACCAGGCTCGCCCGCGCGGCTTGTCGACCGCCATCGCCGTCATCAGTCGAACCCGAGCGGCGTGACCATGGCGACGATGTGCTCGAACACCCGCTTGCGCGTGTTCGGATCTGGCGACGGAATCGTCGCTGTGTACAACATCGTCATCGCTTCAACCGCCGAACGAGAGTGCTTCTTCAAGCCTTGCTGGTGACGGCCGGCCGCCGCCGTGCCGGCGCGGCCTGGTCCAGGGCCGGCGCCTGGAACGCGGCGACGGTGGCCCGCACCATCTGCTCGATGGCATTGGCGGCATCGCTGCCGTCGGCCTCGCCCCGCGACAGGCGCGAGACGCGGTCCGGCGTCACCAGCGAATAATAGAGCGCGCCCAGCAGGAAATGGCTGCGCCAGACGATGTCGGTGCGCGGAATGTGCGGCAGGCTCTCATGGATCGCGTCGATGAAGGCGTGGCTGGTATCGTCAAAGGTCTGCGCGATGATCTTTCTGGCGACTTCGTTGCCCTCGGCCGACATCACGGCGCGCAGGCGCGTGAACCGCGCCCCGCCCCCGGCGAGATCGCTGCCGGAAGTGAAGGCCGGCACCACATAGGCGCGCACGATCGCCTCCAGCCGATCCTGCAGATCGCGCACGCGCCTCGCGGCCGCAAGCAGCTCCGAACGGCGCAGATTCATCGGTCCGCAATGACGCCGGTAGATTTCCAGCAGCAGACCGTCCTTGGTCTTGAAGTGATAGGTCACGCTGCCGGGGTTGGCCCCGGCGGCCTGGGCGATATCGCGCACCGAGACGGCGTTGAATCCGTTGGTGGCGAACAGCTCCTCGGCCGCAGCGAGGATCGCCTCGCGCATGTTCGGCTTGCGGGCCGTTTCCTTGCTGGTGGGCTTGCGTACCATCCGATTTGTACTATCGTCCAAAAGATCAGGTCTCGTCAACAAAAACGATGGGCGGCATCCGGATTGGTCCTGACGACCACGGCTCGGACGCGAACGCCCTGAAGGAGTGCTGAAGCATGCTGGGTTCGAACAAGAAGATCGGCGCTTTGATGCTCGGCGCCGGTCTGCTGCTCGCGGCCAATGTCGCGCAGGCCGCCGACACTTATCCCAGCAAGCCGGTCCACATCCTCGTGCCCTACGCGGCCGGCGGGGCGGTCGACGTGCTCGCCCGCACGCTGGGCCAGGCGCTCGCGAAAAACTGGGGCCAGCAGCCGGTGATCGACAACCGGCCCGGTGCCGGCGGCATCGTCGCCTCGCAGGCGCTGACGCAGGCCGCACCTGACGGCTACACGCTGATCCTGGTCGCGAGCGGCCATCCGCTCAACCAGTTCATCTATCCGAGCGTGCCCTACGATACGTTCAAGGACTTCACCGCGATATCGGAAGTCGCCTCCTCGCCGCTTGCGATCGTTGTGGCCAAGGACAGCCCATACAAGACGCTCGGCGATCTCCTGACGGCGGCCAAGAAGGAGCCTGACAAGCTCTCCTATGGCATGTCCGGCAACGGCACCTCGGCGCATCTCGCCGGCGAGCTCCTGAAATACATGTCCGGCGCAAAGATCGTCGCAATCCCCTACAAGGGCGGGGCGCCGGCGCTCACCGCCGTCATTGCAGGCGAGATTCCCCTCAGCATCAATCCGCTTGCGGAAGCCATCGGCCAGCTCGAAGGCGGCCCGGTGCGCGCGCTCGCGGTGACCTCGGCCGAGCGGTCCAAGGCGCTCCCTGATGTCCCGACTGTCGCCGAATCCGGGGTTCCCGGCTACGACGTCTCCGTCTGGTGGGGCGTGCTCGGACCTGCAAAAATGCCGCCGGAGATCGTCGCCAAGCTCGAGACCGACCTGAAGGCGGCATTGCACGACCCGAGCGTGCTGTCGACGCTCGGCAAGATCGGCGCCGCCCCGGTCGGCTCCTCCGCCAAGGATTTTGACGCCTACATGCGCGCCGAGGCGACCAAATGGGAGCCGGTGCTGAAGGCCGCCGATATCCGCGCGCAGTGAGACTCTTCTCTTAGTTGCGTCTCCTAGTTGCGCGCGCTTGCCCGCATCGTTTCCGGCGCCGCAGAGCGCCGGAACAATTCGGTGTCGTCTCCACCGCCCTGCGGAATCAGGATGGCGCGCTCGCGCGGCAGCGCTTCGGGCATCTCGTCGCGGATGAAGGCGATCAGCTTCTCCCTGATCTCGCAGCGCAGGTCCCAGGATTGCGGCGCGTTCCGCGCGCTGACCAGCGCGCGCAGTTCGATGGTGCGCGAATCTGCGTCGATCACCTGGAGATTCACAACGGCACCGTCCCAGAGCTTCGATTCCTTCACCGCTCCCTCCAGCCAGCGCCGGATGCGCGGCACGTCGGCGCGATAATCGACATGGAACGCGATGACGCCGATCAGGGACGCCGTGTCGCGGGTCCAGTTCTGGAACGGCTTTTCGATGAAGTAGGACAGCGGCACCACCATCCGGCGCCAGTCCCATAGCCGGATCACCACATAGGTCGAAGCGATGTCCTCGACCCAGCCCCATTCGTTCTCGATGATGACGGCGTCCTCGATCCGGATCGGCTGGGTGATCGCGATCTGCAGGCCCGCGATCAGATTGCTCAGCAGCGGCCGTGCGGCTAGACCGACGATGATACCGGCGGCACCGGCGGAGGCGAACAGACTAACCCCATATTGCCTGACCGAATCGAATGTCATCAGCGCGGTCGACACCGTGATGATGACGATGATGGTATCGGTCATGCGCTTGAACACGCGCACTTGCGTCACGTGCTTGCGCGCGACGAAGTTCTCGGCGACGTCGCGAAAGTTCTGCAAATAGCGCGCCGCGCTCATGTCGACGATCCGGATCGAGATCCAGCCGATCAGCGCGATGAAGGCCACCACGAACAGGCGCGTCAGGGGGTTGCGGAACGCATCGTCCAGCGGGGCGAGCGGCAAAACCAGCGCGACGGCTGCAAGGCAGAGCGCGAGCTGGGCCGGCCCCGACGTGCGCTCGATGAAGACGCCGAGCAACGGAAACCGGGTTCCAAACGTGCGATTGAGCAGCCAGGTTGCGAGCCGATAGAACGACAGCGCGATCAGCATCGCCCCGGCGACCAGGCCGAGACCGATAAACCATGACGGTATCCACCCGAACATCTTGTCGATGTCGGTCATGACGGCTTGGCGATTCATTCATGTCCCCGCGATTGCGTTCGCGACCCAACGCGGTTTCGGCGGCTTCGCTCCCACGCTCAGTGCAATGCAGCATCCCTCTGGTGCAACCGTCGCCGAATTGCGCTATGAGTGGGCAATCATGACTCGCCGAACCGGCAGCGCCGATCTTCCCTTGCACACCGGACGAGTTCCGCCGTGGCTTGCGAGCCGCATGGCTTCGCTCGGTGCCATCGTCACGCAAGCGATCGTACATCATTACGGCCGCGATGCCTTCATGCAGCGGCTGTCGCACCCCTTTTGGTTCCAATCGTTCGGCGCCGTGATGGGGATGGACTGGCACTCCTCCGGCATCACGACATCAGTGATCGGTGCGCTCAAGCGCGGGCTCGGCCCGCTGCAGGACGAGCTCGGCATCTATGTTTGCGGCGGCCGCGGCCAGCATTCGCGCAAGACGCCGGACGAGCTGCGACAGCTCGGCGAGCGCGTCGGCTTCGACGGCGCGAAACTCACCCGCGCCAGCCGGCTGGTGGCGAAGGTCGACAGCGCCGCCGTCCAGGACGGTTTCGATCTCTATCTGCACGGCTTCTTCGTCACGGCCGACGGCAAATGGACCGTCGTGCAGCAGGGCATGAACGGCGACAAGCGACAGGCCCGCCGCTATCACTGGCATTCGGAAGCGCTGAAGAGTTTTGTCGACGCGCCCCACAGCGCGATTGACGGCCCGCAGCAGGGCGAGATCGTCAACCTCACCGACCATCGCGCCGATGTCTCGCGCGCGGCTCAGCTCGAATTGCTCGGCGATCTCGGTCCCGACCGCATTCTCTCTGAATTCGAGCGGCTCACGGGAACAGCGCCCGAGCCGGCTCAGGCGATGCTGCCGCATTTGGTCATGCCGGCGCATCACGACGTCAGGCCGAAAGACGTGTTCGCTCGCCGCTTGCACGGCACGCTCGCGGCAGCAGCCGAGCGCGGCCCAGTCGATTTCCCGGAATTGTTGCTGACGCCGGGCGTCGGCGCCCGCACCGTACGCTCGCTCGCAATGGTCGCCGAGGTCGTGCACGGCGCCCCCTATCGCTTCCGGGATCCAGCGCGTTTCTCGCTTGCCCATGGCGGCAAGGACCGGCATCCCTACCCCGTTCCGATCAAGGTCTATGACGAGACCATCCGCGTCCTGAAAGGTGCAATCCAGGGTGCCAAGCTCGGGCGCGAGGAGGAGATGCAGGCGATCAGGCGCCTCGACGATCAGGCGCGGCGGCTCGAGCGCACCGCAAGCGGGCCATCGGTCGAGGCCTATATCGCCGGTGAGCGCGAAGCCTCGCCGGATCTCGACGGCCGCTCGGTGTTCGGCTGGGAGCGCGATCTCGTCGCGTCACGCAAATCGACGGGCTGACCATCGGACGCAATCACCGGCAGTTTCGCAATTGCACGAAGGCCCGGCCGCTTGCGCCAATGGATCTGCGACGGGTCGACAGCCAGATCGAGCCGCGGCCAGCGCGTGAACAGTGCCTGCAGCGCGCAGGTCGCCTCGATCCGTGCAAGTTGATGTCCGAGACAAAAATGAATTCCCGTGCCGAACGAGATATGGCGGTTGGGCTTGCGTTCGAGGTCAAGGCGCTCGGGCGCATCGTGCACCGCCGGGTCCATGTTCGCGGCGGCAAGCATGACCATGACGCGGTCGCCCTTCTTCAAGCGCACGCCAGCGAGTTCGACATCCCGCCGCACATAACGCGGCTTTGAAAACTGCACCGGCGAGACGAAGCGCAGAAATTCCTCGACGGCGAGCGCAGCGCGGCTCCAATCCTGTTCCAGCCAGTCACGCAGGTCCGGATTGCTGAGCAGCTCGTAGACCGAGCCGCTGATCAGATGCGTCGTGGTCTCCGAGCCCGCCGCGAGCAACAGGAACACCATCGAGACCATTTCATCCGGCGAGATCTCGCCGCCCTCGCGTTCGACCTGGACCAGCTCGGCGATCAGGCCCTCGCCGCCCCGCTCGCGCGCGATCTGCAACTGCCCTTGAAGATAGCCACGCATCTTGCGGAACGCGAACAACAGGCGAAAGAAGCTGATGACGTTCGTCAGCGAGGACATCGCATTGGCCCAGGCGATGAAGCGCGGGCGATCGGCCATGGGTAGGCCAAGCAGTTCCGTGATCACCGACAGCGGCAGGATGCGCGCATAGCGCTCGACGAGATCCGCCGGGCTGCCATTGGCAAACAGCTCATCGGCCAGACCGTCGGCAATGGCGCGGATGCGTGGCTCCATCGCCACGATGGCGCGGCGGCGAAAGGCTTCGTCCACGATGTTGCGCAGCCGCGTATGGTCGGGCTCGTCCATCGTCAGCATGTTGTTGGCGATGGTCTTGACCAGCCCTGGCATCCACCAGCGCAGGCCAGCGACTTCGCCGTCTTCCTTGCGCAGCGTGAAGATGGCGCTGTCCTTCAGCACCTGCGCGGTCGCATCGTGGGCGGTGGTGATCCAGACGTCGCCGACGAGGGGGAAATGCGTGGCGACCACAGGGCCTTGCGCGCGCAGGGCCGCAATGGCCTTGGGCGGATCGCGAAAGAAGGCCTCGCTGGTGAAATCGAGGCGCGGTGTCATGGGATCACCGAGTAGTTGGTAGCACCTCAACCAGATGGTGTGCGAAGCCGCCGGCGCAAGGGCTGGAACCAGCCGCCCTATCCCCGCCCCGGCGTGCGCGGGCCGGCCTTGCGTTGCTGCTGGGTCGTGTAAGCGTCCCAATGGCTCCAGCTGCCATTGCTGAGGCTTTGCAGGTCGGTGCCGAGCGGCCTGCGGGTGCGCTTGTCGTGCTCGGCGATGACGCGTTCGGACTGCGCGATCTTGCGCTTGAGGTCCCCGAGCGCCTTCTGGGTCTGGCCATTGCGCTTGGAGGACGCGATTTCGCCCATCGTGAAGCGCGCGGTCTCCAGCGCCTTCAACTCGGCGCGATTCTTCTTCAACTGAACCCGGTGCCAGGCGATGTTGCTGTCGCTGTCCGCAACCATGTGGGAACTCCGCTGATTCGCTCCCACAGTGTATCAAGCGCCGAATCGGCGGGGCAACGCCCGCCGGGCGGCGAAAATACGGTCTTGTTGTGCTCGATGTCCCGGGCTCAGCGCTCGGCGAACGCCTTTTCGACCACGAATTGGGCCGGCTCGCCGTGATTGCCCTCGACGAAACCGCGCTCGCCGAGGAGCACGCGGGTATCGGCGACCAGCGCCGGGCTGCCGCAAATCATGACGCGGTCATGGGCGGCTTCCAGCACCGGCAGGCCGATATCGGTGAACAGCTTTCCTGACGTGATGAGGTCGGTGATGCGGCCGCGGTTGCGGAACGGATCGCGCGTCACGGTCGGATAGTAGATCAGCTGGTTCTGGATGTACTCGCCGAGCATCTCGTCCTTCGGCAGATGCTCGGTGATCATCTCGCCATAGGCGAGCTCCTTGACGTGACGGCAGCCGTGCAGCAGCACGACCTTCTCGAATCGCTCGTAGGTCTCTGGGTCCTTGATCACGCTCAGGAACGGCGCAAGGCCGGTGCCGGTGCCGATGAGATAGAGGTTGCGGCCCGCTTCCAAATTGTCGATCACCAGCGTGCCGGTGGCCTTGCGGCTGACGATGATCTCGTCGCCTTGCTTCAGATGCTGGAGCCGCGAAGTCAGCGGCCCGTCAGGCACCTTGATCGAGAAGAATTCGAGGGTGTCCTCGTAATTGGCGCTGGCGACGCTATAGGCCCGCAGCAGCGGCTTCTCGCCGACCTTGAGCCCGATCATGGTGAATTCGCCGTTACGGAAACGGAAGGTCGGGCTGCGGGTGGTCTTGAAGGAGAACAGCGTGTCGGTCCAGTGGTGGACGCTCAATACGCTTTCCTGATTGAAATTGCTCATCTCACCTATCCGTGTCGCGTCTATGCGTTGTCGAGGCGGGCAGCTATGCGTCGTTTGTACACGATCATTCGTGTACTAATGAATAATCCCGCTTGATCCCGCGGTCAAGGCTGCCCAAGATCGAGAGCGTTGCAGTTGGGAATAAGGAGCCCCTTCCATGGCGCATGACGCACCCCAGGCCACCGGACCCTCGAAGCTGGTGATCCGCAATATCGGCCTGATCCTGTCCGGCGCCCTGGAAAAGCCGATCCTGGACGGCGACACCATCGTCGCCGAGAACGGCAAGATCACTGCGATCGGCCGCTTCAAGGACCTCAACACCGAAGGCGCGACCACCATCGTCGATGCCAACGGCACCACGGTGACCCCCGGCCTGATCGACAGCCATGTCCACCCCGTTGCCGGCGACTGGACGCCGCGCCAGAACCAGATCAACTGGATCGACAGCTCGCTCCATGGCGGCATCACCACCATGATCTCCGCCGGCGAGGTGCACATGCCCGGCCGCCCCCGCGACGTCGTCGGTCTCAAGGCCATGGCGGTGTTCGCCCAGCGCGCGTTCTGGACGCTGCGACCCGGCGGCGTGAAGGTTCACGCCGGTGCCCCCGTGATCGAATGCGAGATGGTCGAGGAAGATTTCAAGGAGATGGCCGCCAACGGCGTCAAGCTGCTCGGCGAAGTCGGCCTCGGCGGCGTCAAGGACGGTCCGACCGCGCGCAAGATGGTCGGCTGGGCCCGCAAATACGGCATCCAGAGCACGATCCACACCGGCGGGCCCTCGATCCCCGGCTCCGGCCTGATCGACAAGGACGTGGTGCTCGAGGCCGACACCGACGTGGTCGGCCACATCAATGGCGGCCACACGGCGTTGCCCGACGACCAGATCCGCTGCATCTGCGAGGGCTGCAAGCGCGGGCTCGAGATCGTTCACAACGGCAATGAGCGCTCGGCGCTCTACACGCTGCGCATCGCCCGCGAGATGGGCGATCTGCACCGCGTCATCCTCGGCACCGACGGGCCGGCCGGCTCCGGCGTGCAGCCGCTCGGCATCCTGCGCATGGTCTCGATGCTGTCCTCGATCGGCGAGCTGCCGGCCGAGCTCGCGTTCTGCCTCGCCACCGGCAACACCGCGCGGATGCGGCAGCTCGATTGCGGCCTGATCGAAGTCGGCCGCGCCGCCGATTTCGTCATCATGGACAAGGCGCAGCATTCGCCCGGCAAGACCATCCTGGAGAGCGTCCAGCTCGGCGACCTCCCCGGCATCGGCATGACCATCATCGACGGCATCGTGCGCACCCAACGCAGCCGAAATACGCCGCCGGCGGGAAGAGTGCCGGAAGTGGTGGCAAAGTAGGCTAAGAAAATGGCGCCGTAGGGTGGGTTAGCGGAGCGTAACCCACCAACTTCGCTCCGCAATTGCGGAAGCATGGTGGGTTACGCTCCGCTAACCCACCCTACAAGACCGTCAGCGCAGCTTGTTCAACAACGCCATCAAGAGCTCGCGCTCTTTCGCGTCGAGCGGTGCCAGCGTCTCGCGCGTGATCACCATCGCATTCGGCGCGAGTTTTTCCGCAAGCTGCTGACCGGCGCGCGTCAGGCTGACCAGCAGGCGCCGGCCGTCCTCGGGATCCTGGCTGGTCTCGGTGAGGCCGCGCGCCGTGAGGCGATCGATCACGCCCTTGATGGTGGCGACATCCATCGCCGTCAGCCGCCCGAGCTGGTTCTGCGAGCATGGTCCGGTCTCGGCGAGCTTCGACAGCGCCGCCCACTGCGTCGGCGTCAGATTGGTGCCGATGTCGCGAGAGAAGATCGCGCTGTGGCGCTGCCAGACCTGGCGCAGGATGAAGCCGACCTGCTCGTCGAGCACATAAGACGGTTTTGCCGGTTTGACGTTCTTCTTCGCCGTAACGCTTCTCGCCATCCGCTCGCCGCCCTTCCCTTGGCCCTTCACAACGACAGATGCGCGTCGCGAATGTCAGGACGCGCGTCGAGCTCGGCCATGGTGCCGCCGAAGCAGATGCGGCCGCGCTCGATGATGTAGGCGCGATCGGAGATCAGCCGCGCAAAGTGCAAATTCTGCTCGGAGACGACGATGCTGACGCCCTCCTTCTTCATGGTCAGGATGGCATCGACCATCTGCTCCACGATCTTCGGCGACAGGCCTTCCGACGGCTCGTCCAGCAGCACCAGGGACGGATTGCCCATCAGTGTGCGCGCGATCGTCAGCATCTGCTGCTCGCCGCCGCTCATCCGGCCGCCGGGACGGTTCTTCATCTCGCCGAGGTTCGGAAACAGCGTGAACAGTTTTTCGCGATTCCAGTGCGGTGCGTTCGGACGCTTCGGCTGCCGGCCGACTTCGAGATTCTCCTCCACCGTTAAATCGGTGAAGATGCGCCGCTCCTCCGGCACGTAGCCGAGCCCTTCGCGCACGATCTCGTGCGTTGGCTTTGCCGAGACGTCCTTGCCCTCGAACGTGATGCGGCCGGTGCGCTGCGCGACGAGGCCGACGATCGAGCGGAACGTAGTCGACTTGCCGGCGCCGTTGCGCCCGAGCAGCGCCACCACCTCGCCGTCGCCGACCTCGAAGCCGATGTCGAACAGGATATGCGCCGGGCCATAATGGCTGTTGAGGTCCTGCACCGTGAGCTTCATGCCGAGGCCCCCTCGCGATGCCCGGCTTCGTAGAGCAGACCCTCGCCGAGATAGATCGCCTGCACCTGTGGATTGCCGCGCACCTCGGCCGGCGAGCCCTCCGCGATCAGCGTGCCGCGGTTGAGAACGATGATGCGGTCGGCATGCTCGAACACCACGTCCATGTCGTGCTCGGTGAAGAGCACGCCGATCGACTTCTCCTTCGCGATCTGCGCCGTGAGCCGCATCAGCTCGACGCGCTCGCGCGGTGCCATGCCGGCGGTGGGCTCGTCCATTAAGAGCAATTTCGGATCATTGGCGAGCGCGACCGCGAGCTCGAGCCGCTTGAGGTCGCCATAGGCGAGCTCGCCGCAGGGGCGGTCGGCATAGCCGCCCATGCCGACCAGCTCGAGCAGCCGGCCGGCTTCGGCGCGGTCGACATCAGGCGCCGAGCCCCAGAGATTGAATAATTGCTTGCCGTGGGAGATGAGCGCGACCTGGACATTCTCGCGCACCGTCATGGTGGCGAACGTCGCCGTAATTTGGAAGGTGCGCCCGACGCCCATGCGCCAGATATCGCGCGGCTTCTTGCCCGTGGTCTCCTCGCCAAGCAGGCGGACATGGCCGCTGTCAGGCGTGTTCTGGCCGTTGAGCATGTCGAAGCAGGTGCTTTTTCCTGCGCCATTCGGGCCGATCAGCGCCAGGATCTCGCCTGATCGCAGCGAGAACGAGACGCCGCGCACGGCGTGGATGCCGCCATAGGATTTGGTCAGGCCTTCGACCGCGAGAAGTGGGGGTGCAACACTCATTCGGCGGACTCGATCGGCTTGGCAAGCAAGGATGATCCCGGCGGCGATGACTTTCGGCGGCGCTGCGCCAGAATCTCGAGCATGCCGACGATGCCCTTGGGGAAGACGACGACGATCAGCACGATGAAGCCGCCGAGCACGAGCTTCGACAGATCGGTCTGGCTCACCAGCCAGATGTTCAGGGCCTTGTAGACGATGGCGCCGACGACACCGCCCGACACCGTCTCGACGCCGCCGAGCAGCACCATGACCAGCGCATCGACCGACAGCGAGATGCCGAGATTGTCAGGGAAGACGCTGCCTTTCAGGTAGGCGAACAGCGCGCCCCCGATGCCGGCGGTGGTGCCCGCGATCACGAAGGCCGTCCACTGGATCCGCTTGGCGTTGATGCCGACGGCCTCGCTGCGCAGCACCGAGTCGCGCGTGGCGCGGAGCGCGTAGCCGAATGGCGAGAACACCGCGATCCTGAGCGCAATCGTCACCAGCGCCGCGACACCCAGCGCCAGCCAATAGAAATGCGACGGGCTCGCCGCCCAGCTCGCAGGCCAGACACCGAGAATGCCGTTGTCGCCGCCTGTCACGCTGACCCACTGAAATGCGATCGACCAGACGATCTGGGCGAAGGCCAACGTCAGCATCGCGAAGTAGACGCCGGAGAGCTGCACCGCGAAGAAGCCGAACACCGCCGCCCCCATGCAGCCGAGCAGTGGCCCGAGCAACAGGCACACGATCATCGGCAGCCCCGCCATCTTGGCGAGGAAGGCGACGCCGTAAGCACCAAGCCCGAAATAGGCGGCGTGCCCGAACGATGCGAGCCCGCCGACGGACATCAGGAAATGCAAGGAGACAGCGAAGATCACGAAGATCGCGATCTCGGAGCCGACGGTCAGCGCGTAATTGCCGGCGAACAGCGGCAGCATGGCCGCGATGACGAGCGCTGCCAGCGAGGCGAGCCGCTCGTTGGACGTCAGCGGCCGCCACGGATTGACTGTCAGCCCCGGCGTCTTGCGCGCGGCCGCCTCCGGCTTGCCGAACAGCCCCCAGGGCCGAACGATCAGCACCACCGCCATTACCAGGAAGACCAGGATGATGGAGATCTTCGGGAAGATCAGGATGCCGAAGGCGTTGAGCTCGGACACCAGCACGGCCGCGACGAAGGCACCGACGATGCTGCCGAGGCCGCCGATCACGACGACGACAAAGACCTCGACGATGATGCGCAGATCCATCGCGTGGTGCACGGCATCGCGCGGGATCTGCAGTGCGCCGCCGAGGGCGGCGAGGAAGACGCCGACGGCGAACACCGAGGTGAACAGCCATTTCTGGTTGACGCCGAGCGCGGCGACCATGTCGCGGTCCTGCGTCGCGGCGCGCACCAGCACGCCCCAGCGCGTGCGCTGAAACAGCAGCCAGAGAATGCCGAGCACGACGGGGCCCAGCACGATCAGGAACAGATCATAGCTCGGGATGTTCTGACCGAAGAAATCAACCGCGCCCTTGAAGCCCGGCGCGCGGCGGCCGACCAGATCGTCGGGACCCCAGATCAGCACGACCAGATCCTCGACCATCAGGGTCAGGCCGAAGGTGCCGAGCAGCTGGAACAGTTCGGGCGCGTGATAGATGCGCCGCAGCAGCACCATCTCGACGAGGACGCCGATCAGCGCCACCGCCAATGCCGCCGCGACCACCCCGCCCCAGAAGCCGAACGCGCCGGAGAAGCGCTCGGTCAGCGTGAAGGCGATATAGGCGCCGATCATGTAGAAGGCGCCATGCGCGAAATTCACGATCCGCGTCACGCCGAAGATGATCGACAGGCCCGAGGCCACCAGGAACAGCGACGCTGCGCTGGCAAGACCGGTCAGAAACTGTACGACGTAAAAGGCCATCGGCGGTCCGGGTTGGTTGAAGTCGTAGGGTGGGTTAGCGCAGCGTAACCCACCACTTTCTCTCGTAAGGCACCGAAGATGGTGGGTTACGCCCTACAGATGCGCTTTGCGCATCCGCAGGGCTAACCCACCCTACGGCACCGCGTTCAATCCTTCGGACGCAGCTTCTCGACTTCGGCGTCGCTGGGCAGATAGTCCGCGCCCTTCTTGTAGGACGAGTCCACCATCACACCCTTGCCGTCCTTCTGCGCAGTTTTGCCGACGAAGGCACCGAGCGTCGACTGGTGGTCGATCTTGCGGAAGGTGATCTCGCCGAACGGCGACGGCATCGAGAGACCTTCAGCCGCCGCGATCATCTTGTCGGTATCGGTCGAGCCGGCCTTGGTCAGGATGGCTGCAGCCGCCTTGATGGTCTGATAGCCGACGATCGAGCCGAGGCGCGGATAGTCGTTGTACTTGGCCTGGTAGGCCTTCAGGAACGCGTCATGCTCGGGCGTCTTGATCGAGTACCAGGGATAGCCGGTGACGATCCAGCCCTCCGGCGTCTCGTCCTTGAGCGGATCGAGATATTCGGGCTCGCCGGTCAGGAACGAGACGACCTCGCGTCCTTTGAACAGGCCGCGGGTGTTGCCTTCGCGCACGAGCTTGACGAGGTCAGGACCGAAGGTGACGTTGAGGATGGCTTCCGGATTGGCCTGCGCCACCGCCTGCACCACCGGACCGGCGTCGATCTTGCCCTGCGGCGGCCATTGCTCGTCGACCCACTGGATGTCAGGGCGCTTCTCCGACATCAGCTTCTTGAACACGGCGACCGCCGACTGGCCGTACTCATAGTTCGGCGCGATCGTCGCCCAGCGCTTGGCCGGCAGCTTGCTGGCGGCTTCCACCAGCATCGCAGCCTGCATGTAGTTGGAGGGACGCAGGCGGAAAGTGTACTTGTTGCCCTTCGCCCAGGTCACGGCGTCCGTCAGCGGCTCGGCCGCGAGGAAGAACACCTTCTTCTGGTTGGCAAAGTCAGAGACCGCGAGGCCGATGTTGGACAGGAACGTGCCCGTCAGCATCGCAACGCCCTCGCTGGAGACGAGCTCGTTGGCCGCGGTCTGCGCATCCGCCGGCTTGCCGCCATCGTCCTTGGAGACGACCACGAGCTTCTTGCCGTTGATGCCGCCTGATGCATTGATCTCTTCGACCGCCAGCTGCCAGCCCTTGCGATAGGGCTCGGTGAAGGACGGCAGCAGCGAGTAGCTGTTGATCTCGCCGATCTTGATGTCCTCCGCCACGGCCGAATGGCCCATGCCGGCAGCCAGAAGCGCAAAGGCCGCGCCGACAAAGTAATTTCTTGCTCGCATCCCAACCTCCAGTTTTGAACTCTCTTGCGTCTTCTATTTCAGGCCGTCTTCGCCCTTGATCTCGGCGACCGTGAGCCCGCCGACGCGCGGCAAAGGACGGCCGCTATCGGTGACGGCGACGGCGACCATGATCTCGTTGGCGCGCGGCGCATCGTTGATCTGCACTTCCATGCCATCGAAATGGCTGCGCACGAAGGCCGCGTCCTTGTGGCCGAGCGGAATGTCGAGCGTGGTGCCGGGGCCGCTGCGCTTCTTGGACGACGGGATCAGCGCCGCGCCCTTGGTCAGTACTTTGCGCACCGGCGCGCCCATCTTCGGATGCAGGATCGCGGCGGCATGTTCCAGCTCGCCGTTCTCGCCGACAGCCGCGGCCTTGCCATAGCTATGTGCCTTCGCGCCTTCGATACCGAGCGCGGCCACCGCACGCTTCGACAGCAGTTCGCCGAGCTCCTCGCCGATCGCGATCAGCGGCGAGAGGTCTTCGACATATTTTCCGGCAAAGGGATTTTCGATCACGGCGATGGCCGCGGCGCGCCGGGTCGGCGGCGAGACCTGGCGGCCCATCTCCATCTGCGTCTCTTCGACGACGGTGACGATCTTGCGAATGATCGCGCTCATGCTTCGCTTTCCCATTCAGGCATCGATCGCATTCTCCAGCACCAGCGGGCGCGGTCTTTGCTCTTCAATATCCTTGGCTCCGATGACAATCATATCACCACAAAGCCTGAGCACGGCACCCTCGATCAATCCGCGATCGAATAGATACCGTGCACATTCCGCGCCAGATTCGAGCGCGGTGGCGATCTCCTCCTGCGACAATTCCCCGACGTCGCGGGTGACGAGACGCGCGCCGAGATCGCTGTCGGGCTGAAGCTCGTTGGCGGGCTGCCTGACGATGGCGGGATGCCCGGGCAGATCGACGGCATTGGCGATCACGGTTGCCGCCGCATCGGCCTGCGAGGCCGTCGCCGCCAGCACCGTCACCGCATCGGCAATGCCGAGCGAAAAGCTGCGGCCATGGCGGCCGCTGGTCGCGACGCCGCGAACCGGATCGTCAGCATCGACCCTGATGGCGCGCATCACGCCGCCGCGATCCGGACGGTCCATCAAGCCAACCGAAAAATGCTGGCCTGCGTCAAGGTGCAGCGCGATATCGCCGCCATTGTTGACATAGGCCCGGTCGAGCGTTGCGACATGAAGCATGGCGCCGAGAATTTCCTCGGCCACACTGCCCGCCACCGCGGCCATCGGCGTGATGAAGCGATCCCAGGCGTAAGGAGTGACGGCAGCGTACATGCGCCGGGCCACCGTACCCGTCAGCGAACACGCCGCCGGCAGCGCCGCCCGCCGCAATTCCGGCAGTTCCGCGCAGAGTTCGTCGAGCAGCCCGGTGAACCGCCGCGCCGCAGCCTCGTAAGCCGCACGCACCTGATGCTCGGCTCCGCTCGCCTCGATAATCAGGTCAATCGGTCCATCCTGCAAATGCAGCCGCCGGCCATCAGACAGCAATGCGATTTGCGGGAGGCGTGTCATGCCCGCCGTCCCGGAATGGGATTCTGCCAGGGCAGTTGCCTGACATCATCGCCACCCCTTACCTCGGAGAGCGGCTTCACATAGTCCATGTGGCCGCCGAGCGCGGCATAGTCGGACAGTTTCATCGTGAATTCGATCGGCGCCACCAGGGCCGGCGTCGGCACATAGCCGAACGCCCCCGCCGGCATCTGCGTCACGTCCACCATGTAGGTGATGCCGCCGCCCGGCCAGACATAGACCGCGGCGCCTCCGCTGGTGACGCGCGTCAGCGCGTCCTTCACCGAGCGCGTCAGCCGCACCGGATTGTCGGTCACGCCGGCACGCAAGGACCCGCCCGCGCCCGCCATGAACAGCACCGTGCATAGCGCCGGCTCGCAATTCTCCTGGATGCGCTCCACCGAAAACTTCAGATCGGCGGGCATCTCGGTCTCGACCGGCTTCAAGGCCTCGTCGAGCACGTAATAGGACGAATGCTCACCGGTGGTGGAGACCATCAGCATCGAGAGACCGGGCCTGGCCTCCTTGGGATCGAACGGTCCGAGAATCGCCAAGGGATCGGAGATGTTGGTGCCGCCCCAGCCCGTGCCGGGATCGGCGACCTGGAAATAGCGGCCGGGCGTCGAGCGCCGGCCCTTCATCTTGATGCCGGTGTCTGGGATATCGAGCAGCTTGCCGGCCTGATGCTCCGAGAGCACGCCGGTGATGTGATCGTCGACCACGACGACCTCGTCGACCTTGCCATGCCATTGCTTGGCGAACATGCCGATGGTCGCCGAGCCGCAGCCGACGCGCATGCGCTCCTCTTTCACGCCGTTGACAACAGGCGGCTGGCCGGCCTGCACCACCACGCTGGCACCGCCGTCGATGGTCAGCTCCACCGCCTTGCAATTGGCGAGGTCCATCAGCGTGTCGCAGGTGACCCGACCTTCTTTCTTCGAGCCGCCGGTGAGATGGTGGACGCCGCCGAGCGACAGCATCTGCGAGCCGTATTCGCTGGTCGTGACGTGGCCGACCGCCTCGCCCTGCGCGCGCACGGTCGCGGTCTCCGGGCCGAGATAGCGGTCGGTGTCGATCTTCACCTTGATGCCGCAATAGGAGAAGATGCCCTCGGTGACCACGGTCACCATGTCGACGCCGTCGACCTCGGAGGAGACGATGAATGGCGCCGGCTTGTAGTCGGGATAGGTCGTGCCCGCGCCGATCGCGGTCACGAAGGTCGAGGGCTCGTGGACGATCTTGCCGTCCCAGTCTTCGCTGCGGCTGAACGGCACCAGCTTGCCGCCCTGCGACACCGTGCGTTCGAGGATGATATGCGGATCGACGCGGACGAGCTTGCCATCATCATTGGCATAGCGGTCGCAGGCGCCCGCCGCGCCCGGCTTGATGTAGCACATCACCGGACAGGCATCGCAGCGGATCTTGTCGGTGGCAGCGCTTGTTGTTTCCGTCGCCATGTGAAAGCCAGCCGATACTGCGGTTATCATTCGTATACGAACGATGTTGCGCGCGGTCCCGATAGCTGTCAAGCGGCGCCGCGCGCGAAAACATCTGCCTGCCGAATAAAACCTCATTTGCCTCCCGCCTCTGTCCACAAAGCGGGCAGACACGCTGCACTGCGGCATGGCCGCTTGCACGTTTGTGTACAAACGGTATCGTCGCAACGTAGATTTTGAGCGATCTGGAATTTTACGAACGCTTGGCAGCGGGTTTGGAAACGAGGATGACGCAGACACCGATCCGCCTCACCGTGAACGGCAAGATCCACGATGTTACGGCGGAGCGCCAGACGCCGCTGCTCTATGTGCTGCGCAATGATCTCGGGCTCAACGGCCCGAAATACGGTTGCGGCCTCGGCGAATGCGGCACCTGCACCGTCCTGATCGACGGCATGGCCGCGCGCTCCTGCGTGATTCCTGTGGGCGGCTGCGCCGGGCGCGAGATCGTGACGCTCGAAGGCCTCGGCACAAGCGGCAAGCCCGACGTGGTGCAGCAGGCCTTCATCGACGAGCAGGCGGCGCAGTGCGGCTACTGCCTCAACGGCATGATCATGACCACCAAGGCGCTGCTCGCGATCAACCCGCAGCCCTCGGAGCAGGAGGCGCTCGCCGCGCTGCGCTACAATCTCTGCCGCTGCGGCACGCATGTGGAAATCCTGCGCGCCGTGATGCGCGCATCGGGTCAGCTCGCCGAGGCCGGTGATTGATGGCCTCCCCTGTTTCGCATGGAGCGGAGCGACCGTTGGGTTCGCTCGTCGTCGTCAGCACCGTGGACGAGGTCACCTCGGAGACCTTTGTTCGCATCACCGCGGACGGCTCGGTCACCGCCTATAATGGTCATGTCGATCTCGGCACCGGCATCCGCACCGCACTCGGCCAGATCGTCGCCGAGGAGCTCGACGTCTCCTTTGCCCGCGTCGTCATCGTGCTCGGCGACACCGCCTTGGTCCCGAACCAGGGCGCGACGATTGCCAGCGAAACCATCCAGATCACCGCGGTGCCGCTGCGCAAGGCCGCGGCCCAGGCCCGACAGTTTCTGATCGCACGCGCGGCCGAGCGGCTGGAGCTGCCGGAGGCGGACCTCAAGATCGAGGACGGCCTCGTCCGCGGCCACAATCGCAGCGTCAGCTATGGCGAATTGATCGGCGGCGAGACCATCCGCCTCGAGCTTGCCGACGAGGTCGCCGTCAAGGCCGTCGGCGATTACGCCATCGTCGGCCAGTCTGTGCCCCGCGTCGATCTTCCGGCCAAGGCCACCGGCGAGCTGACCTTCGTGCACGACGTCCGCCTGCCGGGCATGCTGCACGGCCGCGTGGTGCGCCCGCCCTACTCCGGCGTCGATGCCGGCCCCTTCGTCGGCACCAGCCTGATCTCGGTGGATGAGTCTTCGGTGCGCGACGTGCCGGGCCTCGTTGCCGTCGTGCGCATCGGCGATTTCATCGGTGTGGTTGCCGAGCGCGAGGAGAATGCGATTCGCGCCGCGGAACGGCTCGCGGTGACCTGGAAGCCGACGCCAAGCTTGACCGATCTCGCCGATGTCGAGAATGCGCTGCGCGCCAATCCCTCGACGCCGCGCACATTGATCGACAAGGGCGACGTCGATGCGGCGATCTCAGGCGCCGCCAAGCCGATGCAGCGCACTTACGTCTGGCCGTATCAGATGCACGCCTCGATCGGCCCGTCCTGCGCGGTCGCCGACTTCCAGGACGGCAACATCCGCGTCTGGTCCGGCACGCAGAACCCGCACGTGCTGCGCAGCGATCTCGCGCTCCTGATCGAACGTCCCGAGAGCGAGGTCGAGGTCATCCGCCTGGAGGCCGCCGGCTGCTACGGCCGCAACTGCGCCGATGACGTCACCGCGGACGCGCTGCTGCTGTCGCGCGCGGTCGGCCGGCCCGTGCGCGTGCAGCTGACGCGCGAACAGGAGCACGCCTGGGAGCCCAAGGGCGCCGCGCAGCTGATCGACGTCAATGGCGGCCTCGACGCCGACGGCGGCATCGCTGCTTACGACCTCGCCACGCGCTATCCCTCGAACGCCGCGCCGACGCTGGCGCTGCTGCTGACTGGTCGGATATCGCCCGAGCCCGCCGTGCTGCAGATGGGCGACCGCACCGCGATCCCGCCTTACGACTACGACCACATGCGGGTCGTCGCCCACGACATGGCGCCGATCGTGCGCGCCTCCTGGTTTCGTGGCGTCTCGGCGCTGCCGAACACGTTTGCGCATGAATCCTACATCGACGAGGCCGCGACCGAAGCCGGCGTCGACCCGATCGAATACCGCCTGCGCTATCTGAAGGACCAGCGCGCCATCGACCTCGTCAATGCGGTGGCCGAACGCGCCGGCTGGACACCTCGTCCGGCCCGTGAGGAGAAGGACGGCGAAATCGTGCACGGGCGCGGCTTTGCCTACGCGCTCTATGTCCACAGCAAATTTCCAGGCTATGGCGCCGCGTGGTCGGCCTGGGTCGCCGACGTCGCCGTGAACAAGACGACGGGCGATGTCAGCGTCACGCGCGTCGTCGCGGGCCAGGACTCCGGCCTGATGATCAATCCGGACGGCGTGCGCCACCAGATCCACGGCAACGTCATCCAGTCCACCAGCCGCACGCTGATGGAGGAAGTGTCGTTCGAGCGCGGCGCGGTGGCCGCGCGCGAATGGGGCGCCTATCCGATCATTCCGTTTCCTGACGTTCCCAAGATCGACGTCCTGATGCTGCCGCGTCAGGACCAGCCGCCGCTCGGCGTCGGCGAGTCCGCCTCGGTGCCATCAGCGGCGGCGATTGCGAATGCGATCTTCGATGCCACCGGCGTGCGCTTCCGCGAGCCGCCCTTCACGCCCGAGCGCATCCTGAAGGGGTTGCGCGGCGAGACATCGCCGGCACCGCAGGCCCTGCCCGCGCCCGCAACGGCGAAACCGTTCCGCATGTGGGAGAATCCGTTCGCCAGGCGCACCGGCATTGTCGCGACGATCGCAGCCGTCTGCACCGCGGCCATCGGCATCGGCGCGGCGCTGCTGCCGGGCCGCGCGATCGCGCCGATCGCGCGGCCCGATGCATCGGTCTATTCCGCGGCGACGATCGCACGCGGCGAGCAGCTTGCAGCGCTCGGCAATTGTGCGGAGTGCCACACCAACATCAATGGCGTGCTCCACGCCGGCGGCCGCGCGCTTGAGACACCGTTCGGCACGATCTACTCCACCAACATCACGCCCGACGTCGAGACCGGCATCGGCGCCTGGTCCTATCCCGCCTTCGAGCGGGCGATGCGCGAGGGCCTCCATCGCGACGGCCGGCAGCTCTATCCGGCCTTCCCGTACACGCACTTTTCCAGGACCAGCGATGCCGACATGCAGTCGCTGTATGCCTATCTGATGGCGCAGCCTGCCGTGCGCGCAACGGCACCCGCGAACACGCTCAGCTTCCCGTTCAATCTGCGGCCGCTGCTCGCCGGCTGGAATGCGCTGTTTCATGACACCAAAGAGTTCAAGCCAGATCCTGCAAAGTCCGAGCAGTGGAATCGCGGCGCCTATCTGGTCGAAAGCCTCGGCCATTGCAGCGCCTGCCATTCGCAGCGCAATGCGCTCGGCGCCGAACAGCGCGAGGCCTATCTCGGCGGCGGCTTTGCCGAAGGCTGGGAAGCGCCGCCGCTGACCTCGCTGTCGCACGCGCCGATCCCGTGGAACGAAGACGAGCTGTTCGCCTATTTGCGCACCGGCCATTCGCGCTATCACGGCGTCGCGGCCGGTCCGATGGCCCCCATTGTGAGAGACCTCAAGGCCCTGCCCGATCACGACATCCGCGCGATGGCGGCGTATCTCGGCTCGTTCAACGACACCGTCGCCGATGCGCCCGCACTTGCGGCAAAGCTCGAGAGCGCAACGCAAGTCACCGTCGCCTCTTCCACCGGCGCGCG
>NZ_JAANIH010000216.1 GCF_014529705.1 Bradyrhizobium campsiandrae | reverse complement strand
GCGTCCGGGTCCTCATTGCGGCACTTTGCTTGAGTGACCCACTCACCACGCTCGGGATTTCGGGCTGTATTGGACATTCCCGCAGTCTTCACTCGAACGGTCATGGGTGAGTGTTCTCCTTCCCAGACGGAATACTATGTACCGAAGCCTGAGTCTATTCACTAGAACGCGAGATTGTCTACGAGGTCACACTTTAGGGGGTGCAAGTCACCTTCCCCATTGCCAGGCAGACCACGTAGGGTATTGGGCGTGACTGTCTTCAAATCTTTGTCCAAGATAGCCCTGTCCACGGTCTTGGTAGCCGCGCTCATCGCGCTCGCGCTCGCCCCCTTTGCGGGCATTTCCGGCGTAGCGATCACCCGCACCAACCAGACCATGCAATCAGACCTGCAAGACCTAACAGCGGGCAATATCCCCGGCGTTACCACGGTGCAGGAT
>NZ_JAANIH010000215.1 GCF_014529705.1 Bradyrhizobium campsiandrae | reverse complement strand
CTTATATGGTTTATACAGAGAAGAGCGTACTTTTTTAAAGAAAAATGCCATTTCAAAAGGGCGGAAAATTGCTGTATCTAGGCCGATGTTGCTTTGTTCTCAAAAAGGTTTTGAGCTTTTACAAATCCAACACCGCTATGAAAATGCTTATTTGCAACTGCCTCCAGATAAGCCAGAATTAATCAGACAGCAGATCGATTACTTCACGGATAACCATGCTAAACTTTTACTGACATATATCGATAAAGTTTCGATTGATCTTGAATATGTAGAGTCACATTTAGCGCAGGATCCCCAAGATTTGATGCAACTTTTCTTACGTGAGATGAGAGAAACGGAAAAAGATGAGTATGAGGATATGATGGATAAATACCATTTAATGCGTATTATCGCTTCTGTTTTTGCTTACCAAGAGACAATCGACTATTTAGACACATTAA
>NZ_JAANIH010000214.1 GCF_014529705.1 Bradyrhizobium campsiandrae | reverse complement strand
TTGGCGGTGCTGGTGAGCGCCTCGTGGTCGACGTGGTCACCTAGCAGGATCGCGCCGAGTCTCGTCAGGGCGACGTACGGGGCAAGGGCGACGATGCAGGACGCAATGACGAGGATCCGCGCGATCAGGACGTACTCGCGGATAGGTTTCATGATCGACGACAGGGCCTTGCCACCGGCACGGTGCTTGGTCTGGTAGTCGCGAATATCTTCCGGTGCGGCAGCGCCGGGGCACACCCCCGGGGACGTGGAGGCCTTGCTCGCTTCGTCAGTCCTGCCCGCTGGAAGTGCTTACGACCCACCTTGATGCCCAACCAGCCACCGGCCAGCCCCAGCAGGAAGACGATGACATAGAGGAACAGGGTGCGTGGGTCCACAGCGCCGTGGAACCCCCGAGTGCGGGGCCGATGGGTGGCGGTCAGCGCGCTTCCAGCCATGGCG
>NZ_JAANIH010000213.1 GCF_014529705.1 Bradyrhizobium campsiandrae | reverse complement strand
ACGGCCGGCGCGGGCGGCAACGCCTCGTCCATGTTGTCCGTGAACGACGCGATGGCGTCTTATGTGCAAGCCTACTCGACCGCTTCCGGTGGCGGTGGCGGCTTCGCTGACGGCGGCGGCACTTCCGGCGATGCTGGAACGGGCACGTCAACCGTGGTGCTCACAGCCGCAGGAACTGCCACTGGCGGCTCCACTGCATACGGCGGTGCGGGCGGCGGTGTCGGCACCGGGAACGGGTTGGCTGGCGGCGCGGCCACGTCGAGCGCCAATGTGAGCTCGACCGGCAGCTCATCCAACGCGAATGCCTACGCTGGAGGCGGCTCGGGCGGCAATGCCCAGGGGACCGGTGGAGGCGGTGTAGGCGGTTCCGGCGGCGCCGCCGCGGCGACCGCTGTTGCAACGAGCACCGGGGCGAACAGCGCTTACGCAAATGTCAATGGGACCG
>NZ_JAANIH010000212.1 GCF_014529705.1 Bradyrhizobium campsiandrae | reverse complement strand
GTGCGGGTGGAGCGTGAGGGATTGACGGCCTCCCTGTCGAGCCGATTCGTGCTGGTGGGAACCATGAATCCCGAGGAGGGAGCACTACGTCCGCCGTTGTTGGACCGGTTCGGACTGTGCATCGACGGGCACGGCGAGTCCGACCCGGCCGTCCGGGCTGAGAGACTCCGGCGGTGCCTCGACCACGACGCCGGTCCGGCCGAGGTCGACCACCACTGGCAGAACGACCAGAACCGTCAGGCCGCAGTCATCGAGAAGGCGTGGCACATCGTCGCCGGAGTCCGACTGGACGAAGTCGTCACCGAACTCATCTCCTGCCTGTGTCGGCAGAACCACGTCGCTGGGCACCACGCCGACATCGTCATGGCCGAAGCCACGCGGGCCCATGCCGCCCTGGCCGGTCGCGGCGTCGCCACCGAGGATGACGTGTTAACAATCAGCGAGAT
>NZ_JAANIH010000211.1 GCF_014529705.1 Bradyrhizobium campsiandrae | reverse complement strand
TCATATCTCTGGTCGGTCTCCGCCTTTTCATTTGCGGTACCTCGCCTCACGTGCGGAGCGCTCCGTTTCGTGGGGATCTGGTAGACTGTTTCTTTTGTACACAACCTCACCTCTCCGCGATGCTGTTGTCTGTTTCCACTGTTTGTTTACCATCGTGGCTCGCTCTATATTGTTCGTCTTTCTCGTCTGCCCTTCTAACCCCCCCTCCTGCCCCCCCCCCCTGTGTCTTGCCCGCCCGGTCCCCTCATTGCTCTTTACATCAACACCCTTCCCCCGCTCCCCGCCCTTCCCCCCGCCCCGGCCAACCCCCTCCGTCCCGCGCCCCTTGATCCTCGCCTCGGCTGCGGGGTCCGGCGCACCGACAGCCCCGGAGAACCCCGTTTGCCGCTCGCCCGCCGCCTCCCAGACCGGCCCCCCGCCGATGATGACCGCTTCGGCCCCATCCTGC
>NZ_JAANIH010000210.1 GCF_014529705.1 Bradyrhizobium campsiandrae | reverse complement strand
ATACATATGAGGACTGAGCTTGTGGACTCCAGGAATTCGGTTCGTCTTGTAATCGACAACTAGATGACGACCATCGGGTCGCCTCAAGACAGCATCGATCGAACCCGTGAGAAAGCCGCGTAGCGCCTGGTCGCCATTGGGGATATGGGCCAATATTTCGCCGTAGCCGCTGATGGGATCGTCGGGTGGCACCAGACTCGGATCGCAGAGGAGGGACGCTAGGTCTGTCATGGTGGTCGATCGTCCGTGCGGGGTCATGGCAAGTTCGAAGTTCATCTCAGCCAGTCGAGCCGGCGGGGAAAAATCTGCCAAGGTCATGCCCGGGGCCAAGGGTCCGAGATCACTATGAAGAGCCTGCTCCAAACTGGTGGCAAGTTCAGATGGGGGGACGTCTGGTAAGGGCGACATGCGAAGGGCTCTGCGGGTGATTGAGAGTACCTCGCTGGAG
>NZ_JAANIH010000209.1 GCF_014529705.1 Bradyrhizobium campsiandrae | reverse complement strand
AAGGAGAAGAAAAAAAGAAGGGAAGGGAGAAAGGAGAAAGGAGAAGGAGAAAAAAAAGAAAAAAAGAAAAGAGAGAAGAGAGGGGGAGAAGGAGAAAAGGGAAGAAAGCGAAAAAAGGAAAGGAGCGGGGAAAAGAAAAAAAAAAAAAGAAAAAAAAAGAAAAAAAAAAAGAAAAAAAAGAAAAAAAAAAAAAAAAAAAAGAAAAAGAAAAAAAAAAAAAAAAAAAGAAAAAGAAAAAAAAAAAAAAAAAGAAAAAGAAAAAGAAAAAAAAAAAAAAAAAAAAAAGAAAAAGAAAAAAAAAAAAAAAAAAAAAAAAAGAAGATGAAAGAAAGGGAAAAGGAGGCGGGAGAGAAGAAGGGGAAAAAGGCGATCCTGAAAGGCGAAGATAGAGAGCGCGGGTAGGGAGGGGAAAGGAGGAAGGAGAAGAGCGCAAGATAACACAAGAGGGAATC
>NZ_JAANIH010000208.1 GCF_014529705.1 Bradyrhizobium campsiandrae | reverse complement strand
GGCTTTATCGCAGAACAATTGCAATCACAGAAAAAGCTGTATACAGAAAGCTATTATGAGATTGATAAACGTAAAAAACAAGTAACCATTATCGTTAAATGGGATCGTAAAGAAACGATTGATAACGAAGAACGCTACTAAAACAATAAGCTTGCAGTAACAAAGAGAAATTTACTTTGATGCTGCAAGCTTATTTTTATTTATCGAGTTCAAATTGGTCGTGTAAAACTTGGGCTGCTTCGACCATTTTACGAGCTGGTACGACAGTAGAAACTTTGATTTCGGATGTGCTAATCATTTTTATTGGAATATTATTTTCTGTTAAAGCTTCAAACATTTGTGCAGCTACACCTGGATTACTTACCATTCCAGAGCCAACTATAGATACTTTCGCTAATTCTTGCTCGGACTCTAGCTTTTCGATTTGAAGTAATTCTTTGCTTTCTTCTAAAAC